>NZ_JBKGGT010000024.1:0-77110 GCF_052041995.1 Pseudomonas sp. SMV7
GCGAAGAGGCCCTCAAGGCTTGCGCGAAGTGTCGAGCTGCATCAGATAGCTGGGCCCACCCAGCTGGCTCATCTGCCGCCGAATCCACCCGGCCCGGCTGGCCACATAGGCGCTCGGTCGACTGGCACTCCACTTGATCGGGCTTGGCAGCACTGCCGCCAGCTGCGCCGCCTGCTGGCGGCTGAGCCGGCTGGCATCAACGCCAAAGTGGTAACGCGCCGCCGCCTGGGCGCCGAACACACCCTTGCCCCATTCGGCACTGTTCAGGTAGACCTCGAGAATCCGTTCCTTCGACCAGAACAACTCGATCAGCGCGGTGAACCAGGCCTCCAGCCCTTTGCGCAACCAGCTGCGCCCGGACCACAGGAACAGGTTCTTGGCCACTTGCTGGGTCAGGGTGCTGGCCCCACGAATGCTGCCGCCACGCTCGTTGTAGGCCAGCGCCGCCTGGATGGCCGGAATGTCGAAGCCCCAATGGCTGGCGAACTTCTGGTCCTCGCCAGCGATGACCGCGACCTTGAGCTCGTCGGAGATGTTTTCCCAAGGCTCCCAGTCCCGCTGCAGGTCGATCGGCTCGCCATTCACCCAAGACTGCACCTTGCGCTCGACCATCAGTGCCGTGCCAGGTGGCGGCACCCAGCGGAACACCAGTACCAGCACGATGCTGCCGGCGGCGAACCAGAGCAGGGCGCGGGAGAGGCGGCGGAGAAGGGTTGGCAGCATGGCGATGGCTTGGCCGTACGGATGGAAGGGGCCATTATACAGACCCGATCCGAGGAGTCGTCCCATGCTTCGCAGCTTCCTGATGCTTGCCGCCTTTTTCGGCTTTACCGGTGTCGCCCTGGGCGCTTTTGCCGCCCACGGCCTGAAAAGCCGGCTGACAACCGACTACCTGGCGATCTTCCAGACCGGTGTGACCTACCAGTTGGTGCACGCCCTGGCGATCTTTGGCGTCGCGCTGCTCTCGGTGCACCTGCCCGGGCGCCTGGTCGGCTGGGCGGGCGCGCTGTTTGCCCTGGGCATAGTGCTGTTCTCCGGTAGCCTGTACCTGCTGACCCTCAGCGGCCTGGGCAAGCTCGGCATCATCACTCCCCTGGGTGGCGTTTGCTTCCTGGCCGGTTGGTTGTGTCTGGGCCTCGCGGCGTGGCGGCTGGGCTGACCTAGTAGTCCACAATCGCGACTAATGGCGTGCAGCGCCCTTGGGTTGCAGGGCGGTTCGGCGCTAGAATGCGGGCCCCAAAGCACAATGGTGGCCGTGCGCATGCGCATTCAATTGAACGGTGAACCTTACGAATTGCCCGCTGGCGAGTCCGTCGCAGCCCTCCTGGCCCGCCTGGAGCTGACCGGGCGTCGCGTCGCGGTGGAACTGAACCTGGATATCGTGCCGCGTAGCCAGCACGACAGCACGCTGCTGAATGATGGCGACCAGGTCGAGGTGGTCCACGCCATTGGTGGCGGCTGACCGCGGCCCGGCGGTTCACCTGCAAGCCCTGCAACCTTTTCCCGAGGAACAACCATGAGCAACGTTCGTAGCGACAAGCCCTTCACCCTGGCCGGGCGTACCTTCCAGTCGCGCCTGCTGGTCGGTACCGGCAAGTACCGTGACATGGAGGAAACCCGCCTGGCCATCGAGGCCTCGGGAGCCGAGATCGTCACCGTTGCCGTGCGCCGTACCAACATCGGCCAGAACCCGGGCGAGCCGAACCTGCTCGATGTGTTGCCACCGGACCGCTATACCATCCTGCCGAACACCGCTGGCTGCTATGACGCGGTCGAGGCCGTGCGCACCTGCCGTCTGGCCCGCGAGCTGCTGGATGGCCACAACCTGGTCAAGCTGGAAGTACTGGCTGACCAGAAAACCCTGTTCCCCAACGTGATCGAAACCCTGAAGGCCGCCGAAGTGCTGGTCAAGGACGGTTTCGACGTGATGGTCTACACCAGCGACGACCCGATCATCGCCCGCCAGCTGGCCGAAGCCGGCTGCATCGCGGTCATGCCCCTGGCTGGCCTGATCGGTACCGGCCTGGGTATCTGCAACCCCTACAACCTGCAGATCATCCTGGAAGAATCCAAGGTGCCGGTGCTGGTCGATGCCGGCGTGGGTACTGCTTCCGACGCCACCATTGCCATGGAAATGGGCTGCGAAGCGGTGCTGATGAACTCGGCCATTGCCCACGCCCAACAGCCGGTACTGATGGCCGAGGCCATGAAGCACGCCATCGTCGCCGGCCGCATGGCCTACCTGGCCGGCCGTATGCCGAAGAAACTCTATGCCAGCGCCTCTTCGCCGCTGGAAGGTCTGATCAAGTAAGAGCCCCTGATGACTGAATCGCACGATACGCCGAGCACCCCTGACGGCGAAGCCCGCCCGCACCGCCGCATCAAGAGTTTCGTGATGCGCGCCGGGCGCATGACCGAAGGCCAGCAACGCGGCCTGGAGCAGGGTGGCCCGCTGTACATCCTGCCGCTGGCCGACAGCCCGGTGGACTACGACCAGGTGTTCGGCCGTTCGGCGCCGCGCACCCTGGAGATCGGCTTTGGCATGGGCCATTCGCTGCTGGAAATGGCGGCTGCCGCGCCGGAGCAGGACTTCATCGGTGTGGAAGTGCACCGCCCGGGCGTGGGCGCGCTGCTCAATGGCGTGCTGACCCAGGGGCTGAAGAACCTGCGGGTGTATGACTGCGATGCTATCGAAGTGCTGAACCGCTGCGTGGCGGACAACAGCCTCGACCGGTTGATGCTGTTCTTCCCGGACCCATGGCACAAGGCACGCCACCACAAGCGCCGCATCGTTCAGCTGGAGTTCGCCGAGCTGGTGCGGCGCAAGCTCAAGCCGGGCGGTGTGTTCCACATGGCTACCGACTGGGAGCCGTATGCCGAGTACATGCTGGAGGTGATGAGCGCGGCCCCGGGCTATCGCAACCGTGCGGCCGATGGCACCTACGTGCCGCGCCCGGAAGAGCGCCCGATCACCAAGTTCGAACGCCGCGGCGAGCGGCTGGGGCATGGGGTTTGGGATTTGAAGTTCGAGAAGGTGGATTGATCGGCCGATATGGCCTTTCCATGTGAAAAAACCGCCTTGAGAAGGGCGGTTTTTTTGACTGGCCTGAGCAAACCGGCTGACAACCACGGCCTCACAGGCATGGCCACGTTGCAATAAAGATAGGAGCGGATTTATCCGCGATGCGCCGCGCGGGCGGCGCTCGATTTCCGCCCCGGCACAACAACAGCGGCTTGCGCCCGCTGCCTGCAGATCACCATCACGCAGCCCCTGCGTGGACTGGCTCAGCCCCGCCGATCAGCCACTACCCCAATCAACACCAGTACCACCAGCAACACCGGCGCCAGCGCATAGTTGTTGAACTGGCCCAGCCCCTTCACCACCCATGGTGTGGCATAGATCAACGCTGCACCACTGCCGATCATCACCAGCAAGGCCATGAATGGCACGCGCAGGGCGCCGGCCAAACCGCCCAGGCGCTGTTCCACCCAGCCTTTGATATCGGTGCCGAACAGCACCAGCAGGCAGCCTACCAAGGCCAGCGAAATTTCCGACAGGTTGCTGCGGCTCCAGCGGGAAACCGTCGCGAGCAGATCAAGTACCAGATCCATGGGTCATCCTTAGCTCAAGAAATACTGCAGCAGGTCATTGAGGAACAACTGGCCCCGCGGCGTGGCCACCAGTCGATCCGCTTCGACCTGCAAAAGGCCCTTTTGTTCGGCGGCGCGCCGCGCTTCGCGCAGCTGTTCGAGTGGCAACCCGGTGCGCTGGGTGAACAGTTCGGCTTCCACGCCCTCGGTCAGGCGCAGGGCATTCATCAGGAACTCGAACGGCAGTTCGTCGACCGGCAGCAGCTTTTCGCCGGCTTTGAACGGCTTGGCCAGGTTCAGGTAGTCCTTGGGCAGACGGGTCTTCCAGGTGCGCAGAATGCGCCCGTCGGCGAAGGTCAGTTTGCCGTGAGCACCGGCACCGATACCGATGAAGTCGCCAAAGCGCCAGTAATTGAGGTTGTGCCGCGCTGCGCGACCAGCCTGGGCATAGGCCGAGACCTCGTACTGGCGAAAGCCGTGGCCGGCCATCAGCGCTTGGCCGGCTTCCTGGATGTCCCAGAGGATGTCGTCCTCGGGAAGCTCTGGCGGCTGGTTCCAGAACACCGTGTTCGGTTCCACGGTCAGCTGGTACCACGACAGGTGCGTGGGCCCCAGGTCGATGGCCTGGCGCAGGTCGCCCAGCGCGTCGTCCAGCGACTGCTCGGGCAGGCCGTGCATCAGGTCCATGTTGAAGTTGTCGAAGCCGGCGGCACGCGCCATGCCGGCGGCGCGGACCGCTTCATCGCCATTGTGGATGCGTCCCAGCGCCTGCAGCTTGGCTGGCTGGAAGCTCTGCACACCTATCGACAGGCGGTTGATGCCGGTTTGCCGGTAGGCCTTGAACTTGTCCTGCTCGAACGTGCCCGGGTTGGCCTCCAGGGTGATTTCGATGTCTGGTGCAAACGCAATGCGTTGCTCCACGCCTTGCAGCAGCCGGCCGAGGGCATCGGCGCTGAACAGGCTGGGCGTACCGCCACCGAAGAAAATCGAGCTGATCGGCCGGCCTTGCACGGCGGCCAGTTCCTGGTCGAGGTCACTCAGCAGGGCTGCGACATAGGCGTCTTCTGGCAGATCAGGCCCGGCGGCGTGGGAATTGAAGTCGCAATACGGGCATTTGCGTACGCACCACGGGATGTGGATGTACAGCGCCAGCGGCGGCAGGCTGGTGAAACCCGCCGCGCCGGGGGTGGACAGCGTGTCGATCATGCCAGGCCCAGACGTTGACGCAGCAGGGCCATAGCGCGCGCGCGGTGGCTGAGCTGGTTCTTCTCTGCAGGGGCCAGTTCGGCGCTGGAACAGCCGCGCTCCGGTACCCAGAACAGCGGGTCATAGCCAAAGCCGTGCTCGCCGCTGGCCTCGAACAGGATGCGCCCGTGCCACAAGCCTTCGCACAGGATCGGCAGCGGGTCGTCGGCATGGCGCACCAGTGCCAGCACGCAGACGAACTGCGCACCGCGCTCGGCTTCGGGTACATCTTTCAGGGCTTCGAGCAGCTTGGCGTTGTTCGCCGCATCACCCTTGCCGTCGGCATAACGCGCCGAATAGATACCCGGCGCCCCACCGAGGAAGTCCACTGCCAGGCCGGAATCGTCGGCCAGGGCCGGCAAGCCGGAAATGCGTGCGGCATTACGCGCCTTGAGGATGGCGTTCTCGACGAACGACAGGCCGGTTTCTTCCGGCTCCACCTGGCTGAACTCGCCGATCGAGCGCAGTTGCACGGACGCGCCGAGCATGGCCTGGAGTTCCTTGAGTTTGCCGGCGTTGTGGCTGGCCAATACGAGTTGCTGGAAATTCATCATTCGCCTGGGAACACTTCCTGGTTGAAGCTGAGAGAGTTGCTGATGCCGCCGGTTTCGATATTGAGGTCGAAGGTGACGGTCTCTGCCTGGTCGATCTTGAACTGGGCGATGTAATACACCGCGCCTTGCTCGTTGATCTGCTTGAACGACAGCGGGCTGCTGCGCCCGGTCAGGTCCTTGACTGTGCCGCTGACCACCGCCATGGCGGGTTTGTTGGCCCTGAGCACGGCAATATTGAGCACGCCCTGGTTCTTGCTGCGTACCAGCCCGGTGGCCGCAGCCACCTCCGGTGTCAGCATGCTTGAGGTAAACGCGCTGTAGTGCACCGTCACGTCGCCAAACACTTCCTTGCGCTCGGGGCGGGCTGCATCGGCAGCCAGTACCGGCAGGGCCAGGCACAGGCTGATCAGGAACAGGGCTAGGCGACGCATGGGGTGGTTCCTCCGCTGGGCGTCAGACAGCGAGCTGGTGCTCTTGCAGGCCCGGGCTGCTGACGCGGTAGATACCGATCTCTCCTAGAAGATTAGGCCAAAGCCGGCCACCCCACCCATTACGGTGCAAGTGGTCGACAGCCAGGCGGTCAAGCACCTTGGCCTTGCGCTCGTGCACCAGTTCCTCGAAATCGGCAAAGGTGCAGAAGTGGATGTTCGGCGTGTTGTACCAGGTGTACGGCATGAAGTCCGACACTGGCATGCGGCCCTTGGTCGCCAGGTACCAGCGGCAGCGCCAGTGGCCAAAATTGGGGAAGGTGATGATGCACTGGCGGCCCACGCGGAGCATCTCGTCGAGAATGCGGTCGGGGTACTCCACGGCCTGCAGGGCCTGGGTCATGATCACCACGTCGAAACTGTTGCTGGCGAAGTTGCCCAGGCCTTTGTCCAGGTCCTGCTCGATGACGTTGACGCCCTTGGCCACGCAGGCGGCGATATTGTCGGCGTCGATTTCCAGGCCATAACCGGTGACCTGCTTGCGGTCACGCAGCGAGGCCAGCAGTTCACCATTGCCGCAGCCCAGGTCGAGTACCCGGCTGCCGGCGGGGATCCAGTCGTGGATGATTTCCAGATCGGCTCTCATGCTGTCCTCAGATGGCAATGCGGTTCATGTAGTTCGCGAAACCCTGCATGTAGCGAGGCGTGGGGATCAGGAAGGCATCGTGGCCATACGGCGAATCGATCTCCAGGTAGCAGACGTTCTTGCGTGCGGCCATCAGGGCGTTGACGATTTCGCGCGAGCGGGCCGGGGAGAAGCGCCAGTCGGTGGTGAATGACATGATGCAGTAGTCCGCCTTGACGTGGGCCAGGGTGGCCGCCAGGTCGCCACCATGGGCAGCGGCCGGGTCGAAGTAGTCCAGCGCCTTGGTCATCAGCAGGTAGGTGTTGGCATCGAAACGGCCGGAGAATTCCTCGCCCTGGTAGCGCAAGTAGCTTTCGACCTGGAATTCGACGCTATGGAAGTCGTAGTTGAGCTTGTCGCTCTTCAGCTCACGGCCGAATTTCTCGCCCATCGAGTCGTCGGACAGGTAGGTGATGTGGCCGACCATGCGCGCCAGCATCAGGCCCCGCTTGGGGATCACGCCCTGGTCCTGGAACGAACCACCGTGGAATTCAGGGTCGGTGAGGATGGCCTGGCGCGCCACTTCGTTGAAGGCGATGTTCTGTGCCGACAGCTTGGGCGCCGAGGCGATATCGACACAATGGCGCACGCGTTCGGGGTAGCTGATGGTCCACTGCAGCGCCTGCATGCCGCCCAGGCTGCCGCCGACCACCGCAGCCCATTGCTGGATGCCCAGGCGTTCGGCCAGGCGCACCTGGCTATGTACCCAGTCTTCCACGGTCAGCACCGGGAAATCGGCGCCATAGGGCTTGCCGGTGGCCGGGTTGATGCTGCTGGGGCCGGTACTGCCGTTGCAGCCGCCCAGGTTGTTCAGGCTGACCACGAAGAAGCGGTTGGTGTCGATCGGCTTGCCCGGGCCGATGCAGCTGTCCCACCAGCCCGGCTTGCGGTCGGTGGCGGCATGGTAGCCAGCGGCATGGTGGTGGCCGGACAGGGCATGGCAGATCAGCACGGCGTTGCTGGCGCTGGCGTTGAGGGTGCCATAGGTTTCGTAGACCAGTTCATAACTGGCCAGCGAGCGGCCACAGGCCAGGGCCAGCGGTTCATCGAACCGGGCTGTTTGCGGTACTACCAGACCGACGGAATCTTCGGGAAAGACAGTGGACATCGACCCTGCTCACGCTTGACGGAGGCGTCAGTCTAAAGAGCGCTACCCCCAGCGGCAAGCAGAGGCTTGCCGCTGGAAAGCAACCAGGGCCGGGGGCCGCTCAGATCATTCGCCACAGCTCTTGTGGCATGCCGGCGTAGGCGGCCAGCGGCGGCATGACGAACGACTGAATCACCTGGATCGCGAGGAAGGCGAAGATTGGCGAGATGTCCATGCCGCCCAGGTTGGGCACGATGCGGCGGAACGGTGCCAGCACCGGTTCGCTGATCTGGTAGGCCAGCTCCGCAGCCGGGTTGTGGCTGTTGGGCGCTACCCAGGAAACGATCACCATGACGATCATCGCCACCCAGAAGATCTTCAGGAACAATGAGGTGATCCCGATGATTGCCCACATCAGCAGGTGCAGGATGTCACCGAAGGTGCCGTAGGTGACCATCAGCACGAAACCCATCAACAGCGCCTGGATGACCACCGACAGCAGCAGCGACGAAGTGTCCAGCCCGCCGACACTGGGGATGACCCGGCGAATCGGCTTGAGCAGCGGCTGGGTGGCGCGTACCGCGAACTGGCAGAGCGGGTTGTAGAAGTTGGCCTTGACCAGCTGCAGCACGAAGCGCAGCAGGACGATCACCAGGTACAGGCTGACCAGGGTTTGCACCACGAAGATCGCGGCGCCGGACAGTGCATTCATCTGGAACTCCTTATTTGCCCAGTTGTTCGGCCAGCTCCGCAGAGCGTGTGGCGGCAGCCTGCAGGGCCTGTTCGACGATGGCTTCGAAACCGCTGGCCTGGAACGATTTGATCGCTGCCTCGGTGGTACCGGCGGGCGAGGTGACACGGCGGCGCAGCTCAGCGGCATCGACATCGCTGGCGACCGCCATGTGCGCAGCGCCCAAGGCCGTCTGCAAGGTCAGCTGAGAGGCAGTTTCGCGTGGCAGGCCGAGCTTTTCGCCTGCTGCGGTCATGGCTTCGATCAGCAGGAAGAAATACGCCGGGCCGCTGCCGGAGACCGCTGTCACCGCGTCCAGTTGCTGTTCCTGCTGCAGCCACAGGGCGGTGCCCACGGCCGACAGCAGTTGCTCGGCCTGCTGGCGCTGTTCGGCGGAAACCTCTGCGGTCGCGTACAGGCCGCTCACGCCTTGGCGCAGCAGTGCGGGGGTGTTGGGCATGCAGCGTACCACCGGGCGAGCGCCAAGCCAGCTTTGCAGGCTGGCGCAGGTGATGCCAGCGGCGATGGAAACGATCAGCTGACCACCTTGCAGGTGCGGTTGCAGCGTCTGACACACGGCTTTCATGACCTGCGGCTTGACCGCCAGCACGATCACGTCGGCGCCGTCGATGGCCTGGGCGTTGTTCTCGAAGGTTTCGATGCCGTGTTCGGCCTGGATGCGGCTGCGGGTCTCGGCGCCCGGGTCGCTGGCGCGGATCTGCGAGGCGTCCAGGCCCTGGGCACGCAGACCACCGATCAGGCTGGCGGCCATGTTGCCGGCGCCGATAAAGGCAATACGTGTCTTGCTCATGTCAGGTCCTTGTTGGAAAGAGTGAGTAAAGCATGGGATCAGGCGTGGCCGCTGTAATCGCGGGCACCGAACAGGGCAGTACCGATACGCACCCACGTCGCGCCCTGGGCAATGGCCGCCTCCAGGTCGTGGCTCATGCCCATGGACAGGGTGTCCAAGCCAAGGCCCAGGCTTTCCTGCAATTGGCGCAGGGTAGCAAAGGCGGCCTCCTGGGCGGCGCGGTCATCGGTGGGTTCGGGAATGGCCATCAACCCGCGCAGCTGCAGGTTGGGCAGCGCGGCTACCGCCTTGGCCAGGGCCGGCAGCTCAGCCGGTGCGCAGCCGGATTTGCTGTCTTCGCCGCTGACGTTCACCTGCAGGCAGATATTCAGCGGCGCCAGCCCGGCAGGACGCTGTTCCGACAGGCGTTGGGCGATCTTCAGACGGTCCACGGAATGTACCCAGTCGAAATGCTCGGCGATAGCTTTGGTCTTGTTCGACTGAATGGGGCCGATGAAGTGCCAGATCAAGGGTAAGTCGCTAAGTGCCTGCTGCTTTGTCAGCGCTTCTTGTAGGTAGTTTTCACCCACATCACGGACGCCAGCGGCGTGGATCTCGCGGATGGCGCTGGCGGGCTTGGTCTTGCTCACGGCCAGCAGCTGGACGCTGGCCGGATCACGCCCGGCAGCCTGGGCAGCGCTGGCGATACGGGCGGAAATGGCGGAAAGGTTGTCTGCTAGGGTGGACATGGACTGATGCCGACGGCTTTAGGGTTTGCGGCATTCTACCGACTTGCAAGCCTTTGGGGAGTCTCATGGAAGTGACCGACCTGTTGGCCCAGGCCGTGGATGCAGGGGCGTCCGACCTGCACCTGGTGGCGGGCCAGATACCGATGTTGCGCCTGGATGGCGCGTTGCAGCGCATGGCCATGCCGGCCTTGGCTGCGGCCGCCTTGAACGAAGGCATGGCGGCCCTGTTGGACACGGACCAGCAACGGCGGTGGGCCCAGGGTGGTGAACTGGACCTGGCGCTGGAACTGCCCATGCTGGGGCGCTTTCGGCTGAACCTGTATCGCCAGTTGAATGGCTTGGCAGTCACCTTTCGCCTGATCCCGGGGCGCATTGCCACGCTAGATGAACTCGAGTTGGAGGATGTGTTTCAAGCTGTTGCGCAGTGCCAGGATGGCCTGATCCTGGTAGGAGGGCCAACCGGCAGCGGCAAGTCCAGCACCCTGGCGACATTGCTCGACCAGCTGAACCGGAGCCGGGCGTTGCACATCATCACGCTTGAAGACCCGATCGAAGTCATCCACAGCAGCCAGCGCAGCCTGGTCACCCAGCGTGAGATCGGCCGCCATTGCGAAGGTTATCCACAGGGGCTACGCAGTGCGCTGCGCCAGGACCCGGATGTGATCATGATCGGCGAACTGCGCGACCTGGAAACCATCCGCCTGGCGTTGCGCGCAGCCGAGACCGGCCACTTGGTGCTGGCAACCGTGCACACCCGCTCGGCGGCCAACAGCATCGACCGCCTGGTGGAGGTGTTTGCGGCCGAAGAGAAGGCGCTGGTACGGACGATGCTGGCTGATGTGTTGCGCCTTGTAGTGGCGCAGGTGCTGGTCGGGCGGGTGGGTGGCGGACGGGTTGCTGCGCGGGAGGTGCTGGTGGCGACGCCAGCGGTGCGCAACCTGGTGCGGGAGGGACGGATGGCGCAATTGTGTTCGGTGATGCAGGCGGGTGGTGCAGAAGGAATGCGGACGATGGAGGCGGCGTTACAGGTGTTGAAGGGGAAGGGGGTGATCAAGGATTGCTAGTTTTTTATCGGCCCCATCGCCGGCTGGCCAGCGATGGGGACAAAAAAACAGGCCGAGGAGTGATCAGCGCTTGGCCAGGTTCAGCTGTTGCTGTTCTTTCGGCAGCACCCGTTTGGCCACGACATAGTGCTTCTGCCAGTAAGGTTTGCTCAGGGTGTCGATGCTCACCCGTTTGCCACGGCGCGGGGCATGGATGAAGCGGTCATTGCCCAGGTAGATGGCAACGTGGTTCACCCGACGGCTCTTGATATTGAAGAAGATCAGATCACCCGGCTTCAGGTCACCCTTGGCCACCTTGACCCCGTGGCCCTGGGCCATGGCGTTCGAGGTGCGCGGCAGGTCGACGTCGGCGACATCATTGAAGGCGTACTTGACCAGGCCGCTGCAGTCGAAGCCTTTCTTCGGGCTGCTGCCGCCCCAGACATAAGGGGTGCCGAGCACATTCACCGCACGGCTGAGCACATCGCTGCTCTGTTTCGGCGACATGGCAATGGCCGGCACGCTGCGGCTGCTGCTGGCTGCATTGCTTGGACGGGTACGCAGCGCTGTCTGCTTGACCGGCGCGTGTCTCACCGAGGCGTTGGCAGTGTAGCCGGTGAAACCATTGGGAAGACGTTGCTCACGATTGGTGGCGTGGGCGGCCAGGGGCAATAATAGGCAGAGGGTCAGCCATGTCTTGAGTAAAGGCGGCATAGATGAAGCTCTTATGAATAGTTGTGTTGGGCGCGCAACTTTATAACAGCTTTTTGATCAATCTTTGGCCCGTTGGTCGACTGGCCGGGTGCCGTACGTCGGCCTGCAACGAGAAAGTCACATTTTTTTTTAGAAAATTTTTGGATAAGCCGCAGGAGCTACGCATGAACAGTTATCAACAGGGAGTGCCGTTTCACGATACCCACAGCAAGACCATTGGCTACCTGTTGTGGATTTTCGGCTTCACCGGGTCGCATCGCTTCTACTACGGCAAGCCCGTTACCGGCACCATCTGGTTCCTGACCCTGGGCCTGCTGGGCATCGGCTGGTTGATCGACCTGTTCCTGATCCCGTCCATGGACCGTGAAGCCGATTTGAGGTTCCAGTCCGGGCGCATCGACTACAACATCGCCTGGATTCTGCTGACCTTCCTCGGCGTGTTCGGCTTGCACCGGTTGTACCAGGGCAAGTGGGTGACCGCGATCATCTACTTCTTTACCGGCGGGCTCTGCCTGGTAGGGGTGCTGTACGACTTCTGGACGTTGAACAGCCAGGTGTCCGAGCGGAATGCGGGACGGGCTTGAGGGCCTTGTGTCGCGATAGGGGCGCAAGGCGCCCCACACAGGTTACTGGCGAGTCTGCCGCTGTTGCAGCAACAGGTTGCTGAAACCGGCCCCGGCCAGTTGCTTCTGAGCCCCGGTCAGCTGTTCGCGGTTACTGAACGGGCCGACCATGACGCGGTACCAGGTTTCATCCTTGACCGTGCCCGATTCCACCTTCACCGCCTGGCCCAGCAGGATGATCTGCGCGCGTACCTTGTCGGCGTCAGCCTGCTTGCGGAACGAGCCGGCCTGCAGGAAGAACTGGGTGGTTGCCGCCGGCTTGATCACCGGTGGTGCCGGTGGCGGGGTCTGGCCCATCAACGCCGCCTGGGCGCGCGCCGTGTCGATCTTCGCCGCTTCGGCAGGGGTCACCGGTGTCACCGGCTGGGCCGGGACGGGCGGTGTTTTCTCGGGTACGGCTTCCGGCGGCACGATCACCTCGGTCTCCGGCAGCAGGGTATAGAAGTCATACTTCGGCTTCACCGGCTGCTGCTGCGTGGCCGGCGCCGCCTTGCCGGCCTCGGCCACCTTCTCTGACTTCTGCTGCTCGGGCTTGGCCCGCTTGATGTCTTCGCCACCAGGCTCGAGCTTCATCAGGAACACGATGAACGCGCCTACGGTCAGGCCGACCGCCAGCCATACCCAGCCGGGAATCGGCTGCTTGGCCGGTGCCGTCTGGCGGCTGGCGCCGCGTTTTGGGGCAGGTTTTTTCTTGGCAGCCAACTTACATGCGCTCCAGGGTTTCCAGGCCGAGCAGTTCCAGACCTTGCTTGAGGGTGCGGCCAGTCAGGGCTGCCAGGCGCAGTCGGCTCTGCTGCTGCTCTGCCGTTTCGGCGGCGAGGATCGGGCAGTTCTCGTAGAAGCTGGAGAACAGTCCGGCCAGGTCGTACAGGTAGCTGCACAGCACATGCGGCGTGCCCTTGTCGGCCACGTTGTTGAGGATTTCGCCAAACTGCGCCAGGCGCGCGGCCAGGTCCTGTTCGTGCGGGGCCTGCAGCACGATGTTGCCTTCGACCTGGTCGAAGCCCTTGCCCAGCTTGCGGAACACGCCGGCCACGCGGGTGTAGGCGTACAGCAGGTAAGGCGCGGTGTTGCCTTCGAAGTTGAGCATCAGCTCGAAGTTGAAGCTGTAATCGCTGGTGCGGTGCTTGGACAGGTCGGCGTACTTCACTGCGCCGATGCCCACCACTTCACCGATGCGGCGCAGCTCCTCGTCGGCCAGGCTCGGGTTCTTTTCCTTGACCAGCGCATAGGCGCGCTCCTTGGCCTCGGTGAGCAGGTCGATCAGCTTCACGGTGCCGCCGTCACGGGTCTTGAATGGGCGGCCGTCGGCGCCGTTCATGGTACCGAAGCCCATGTGTTCCATCTGCATCGGGTGGCCGACGAAGCCTGCACGGCGGGCGACTTCGAACACCTGGTTGAAGTGCAGGGCCTGGCGCTGGTCGACGAAGTACAGGGCGCGGTCGGCCTTGAGCACATTGCTGCGGTAGCGCACGGCAGCCAGGTCGGTGGTGGCGTACAGGTAGCCGCCGTCGGCCTTCTGCACGATCACCGGCAGTGGCTCGCCTTCGCTGTTCTTGAATTCCTCGAGGAATACGCACTGGGCGCCCTGGTCTTCGACCAGCAGGCCCTTGGCCTTGAGGTCGGCTACCACGTTGGCCAGGTCGGCGTTGTAGGCGCTCTCGCCCATCACGTCGGCCATGGTCAGCTTGACGTTGAGCAGCTCGTAGGTCTTCTGGCAGTGCGACAGCGAGATGTCCTTGAAGCGTGTCCACAACGCCATGCAGTCCGGGTCGCCAGCCTGCAGCTTGACCACCAGGCCACGGGCCCGGGTGGCGAATGCTTCGGACTCGTCGAAGCGTTTCTTGGCGGCACGGTAGAAGTTTTCCAGGTCCGACAGTTCGTCGCTGGTGATCGGGTTTTCTTCCAGGTAGGCCAGCAACATGCCGAACTGGGTGCCCCAGTCGCCTACGTGGTTCTGCCGGATCACCTCGTCGCCGAGGAACTCCAGCACGCGCGCCACGCTGTCGCCGATGATGGTCGAACGCAGGTGGCCGACGTGCATTTCCTTGGCCAGGTTGGGTGCCGACATGTCGATCACCACCTTTTGCGCAGGGCCGGCCTTGCGTGCCCCCAGGTGGGCGTCGGCCAGCGCGGCATCCAGGCGGTTGGCCAGCGCGGCGGTGTTCTGGAAGAAGTTGAGGAAGCCGGGGCCGGCGATCTCGACCTTGCTGATATCGGCGCTGGCGGGCAGTGCATCGATCAGTTTTTCCGCCAGGTCGCGTGGTTTCATGCCGGCCGGCTTGGCCAGCATCATGGCGATGTTGCTGGCGAAGTCGCCATGGGTCTTGTCCCGGGCATTTTCCACCTGGATCGCCGGCGACAGCCCTTCAGGCAGCACACCGTCGGTGACGAGTTGGGTGAGGGCTTGCTGGATCAGCTGGCGAATGGTGTCTTTCATGGGGATCTCTTTTCGACCGCAAGCGCGGTGGAGCGCTTCGATGCGCAGGTGGAAAAACTGGGCATTATCCGTGGCCGGGAGCGGGTTGCCAACCTTTGGGCCGCAAAGCGGACCCGGTTTCAGTACAGGTCTACCGGGTCGACATCCAGAGACCAGCGCACCTGGCGCCCGCTCGGCATCTGCTCCAACACTAGCAACCAGGCGCTGATCAGTCGATGCAAAGGCGCGCGGGTATTGGCCTGTATCAACAGTTGCGCGCGGAACCGCCCGGCCCGCCGCTCCATCGGGGCCGGCACCGGCCCCAGCAGCTCGATGCCTGCCAGGCCCTGCTCGGCTACCAGGCGCTCGGCGGCGGCGCAGGCCTCGTCGAGGAAACCTTCGGCCTGCCCGGGCCGGTGCGCTTCGGCGCGCAGCAGCGCCAGGTGCGAGTAGGGCGGCAGCCCCGCCGCCCGGCGCTCTTGCAGGGCCTGCTCGGCAAAGGCGAAGTAGCCTTGTTCGGTCAGCTGCACCAGCAGCGGATGGTCGGCCAGGTGAGTCTGGATGATGACCTTGCCAGGCTCTTCGGCACGCCCGGCACGCCCGGCTACCTGCACGATCAGCTGCGCCATGCGCTCGCTGGCGCGGAAATCGCCGGAGAACAGCCCGCCATCGGCATCCAGGATGGCCACCAGGGTCACCCGTGGGAAGTGGTGGCCCTTGGCGAGCATCTGCGTGCCGACAAGGATGCTCGGCTGGCCGCGCTGGATGGTGCTGAAGAGGTGGTGCATGGCGTCCTTGCGCGCTGTGCTGTCGCGGTCCACGCGCAGGATCGGGTAATCCGGGAACAGCACCTTGAGGCGCTCTTCGGCCCGTTCGGTGCCGGCGCCGACCGGGCGCAGGTCGACGTGGTTGCATTGTGGGCACTGCTGCGGCAGGCGTTCGTCATAACCGCAATGGTGGCAGCGCAGCACGCCGGAGCGCTGGTGCACGGTCATGCGCGCGTCGCAGCGCGGGCATTCCGACAGCCAGCCGCAGTCGTGGCACAGCAAGGTCGGGGCGAAGCCGCGGCGGTTGAGGAACACCAGCACCTGCTGGCCCGCCTCCAGTGTCTGCCGGATGGCCTGCTGCAACGGGCCGCTGATGCCACTGTCCAGCGGCAGGCTCTTCACGTCCAGGCGCAGCATGCGCGGTGGGCGTGCGCCGCCGGCGCGCTGATTCATGCGCAACAGGCGGTAGCGCCCGCTGAGGGCGTTGTGCAGGGTTTCCAGCGACGGCGTGGCCGAGCCGAGCAGGATGGGGATGTTTTCCTGGTGGGCGCGCACCAGCGCCAGGTCGCGGGCGTGGTAGCGCAGGCCCTCCTGCTGCTTATAGGAGCCGTCATGTTCTTCGTCGATGATGATCAGGCCGGGGTTTTTCATCGGCGTGAACAACGCCGAGCGGGTACCGATGATGATGTCCGCTTCACCGTCCCGTGCCGCCAGCCAGGCGTCCAGGCGCTCGCGGTCGTTCACCGCCGAATGCAGCAGGGCGATGCGGGCATTGAAACGCTGCTCGAAGCGCGCCAGGGTCTGCGGGCCGAGGTTGATCTCCGGTATCAGCACCAGTGCCTGTTTGCCGGCTTCCAGGGTTTCCCGGATCAATTGCAGGTAGACCTCGGTCTTGCCACTGCCGGTCACGCCAGCCAGCAGGAATGCCGCGAAGCCGCCGAAGCCTTCGCGCACGGCATCAAAGGCCTCGCGTTGCTCTTCGTTGAGCGGTAGCTCAGGTTGCGCCAGCCAGTGTTCGTGGCGCAACGCCGGCAGGTGACGGCGCACCTCGATCTGCACCAGCTCCTTGGCCAGCAGCAGGTCGAGGCTGTCCTTGTTCAGGTTGAGTTTGGCCAGCAGGCTGTGGGCCACGCCGTGCGGGTGCTGGGCCAGGGTCTTGAGGGCGTCGCGCTGGCGTGGGGCACGGGCGATGCGCGGGTCTTCCAGACGGGCACCGGGGGCGACATGCCAGAAGCGCTCCTGGCGCATCTCGGCCGGTTCGCCCTGGCGCAGCAGCGTTGGCAGTGCCCAGTTCAGGGTGTCGCCCAGGCTGTGCTGGTAGTACTGGGCGGTCCACAGGCACAGCCTGAACAGCGACGGCGGGATCGGTGACACCGGGTCGAGCAGGGCGCTGGCCGGTTTCAGCTTGTCTGCCGGTACCTCGCTGTGCTCGCAGACCTCTACCAGCACGCCGATCATTTCGCGGCGGCCGAAAGGCACGCGGATACGCATGCCCGGGGCCAGGGCCTGGCGCGCCATGCTCGCCGGTGCCTTGTAGTCGAACAGGCGACGCAGCGGGGAGGGCAGGGCAAGGCGCAGGATGACGTCGGACACGCGGAAAGTCTCGGAGGGCGTTTCAAGAACTGGCGAGCCTAGCAGACGACGGTCGGTGCAAGCGACAACTTGCACTGGCGCGACGCTCTGGTATTATTCGCCGCCTAATTACGTGCGGTATTCAACAATTGGTGTTGGGTGGCGGCACGCAGCTCGAGGAAGTGACCATGAAAGCAGATATTCATCCGAACTACGAAGTAGTTGCAGTCACCTGCAGCTGCGGCAACAAGTTCGAAACTCGTTCGACCCTGGGCAGCACCCTGGCGATCGACGTTTGCAACCTGTGCCACCCGTTCTACACCGGTAAGCAGAAAGTCCTGGACACCGGTGGTCGCGTACAGAAGTTCGCCGATCGCTTCGGTATGTTCGGTACCAAGAAGTAATCATGCGCATGGCGAACCCCTCGGGTTTCGCATTGCTGCAAAAAAGGGCGCCCCTCGTGGGCGCCTTTTTTATGGCCGTCATCTGGCACCTTCCGGCCCAGGCTTTCTGCCCGTTGCCGGACAGGCCGCAACAGGTGGCAGTGCGCCACGTGGTAGATGGCGACACCTTGCGTCTGGTCGACGGTCGCAGCGTGCGGCTGATAGGTATCAATGCCCCGGAAATCGGCCGTAACGGGCGTACCAGCGAACCCTATGCGGAGGCCGCCAAGCGGCGCCTGCAGGGATTGGTCAAGGCCAGTGACGGGCGTGTCGGTTTGGTGCCTGGCATCGACAGCAAAGACAAGTACGGCCGAACCTTGGCGCATATCTACGCCAGCAATGGCGACAATCTGGAAGCACAATTGCTCGTCGAGGGCTTGGGCTATCGGGTGGCAGTTGCCCCCAATGTGCGCCTCAGTGCTTGCCACCAGCTTGCCGAGCAGGCGGCGCGCAAAGCGGGTGCCGGCTTATGGCGACGCTCGCCAGTGCTGCGTACCGAACAGCTGCGGCAGTCCGGTTTCGCCGTTGTCGCCGGCCGTATCCAAGCTGTGCAGCGCAACCGTGGCGGAGTTTGGCTGAACCTGGACGATGCCGTGGTGCTGCAGGTTCCCGCTCGTCTGCAACGTAACTTCCCCGCCAGCTTCTTCGATAACCTCAAGGGACGCCAGGTCGAGGCGCGCGGTTGGGTGCTGGATCGTTCCCGCAAGGGCGGCCTCAAGCCAGGGCAGCGGCGCTGGGTGTTGCCATTGACCGATCCAAGCATGTTGGAACGTATTTCAGGCTAAAAGTTGTAGACATTTCGCTATCAGATTGTACACACTGTCAGCCGTATGCGCCGTGGGTTATAGCGTAAAGTCGTAGGCTAAAGGCCTTGACACAAGTGACCGGCCAGTCTTGTGGCTCCCCGGCTCTTTGCGTATCCTCGGCGGTCCGTCAGAACAGTAAACAGCGGAATGCCCACCATGTCAGACCTGAAAACCGCCGCTCTCGAATATCACGCCCAACCTCGTCCGGGGAAACTGAGCGTCGAACTCTCCAAGCCCACCGCCACCGCTCGCGACCTCGCCCTGGCCTACAGCCCAGGCGTTGCCGAGCCGGTGCGTGAAATCGGCCGTGATCCGGAGCTGGCTTACAAATACACCGGCAAGGGCAACCTGGTTGCGGTGATTTCCGATGGCACTGCCATCCTCGGTCTGGGCGACCTCGGCCCGCTGGCCTCCAAGCCGGTCATGGAAGGTAAAGGCGTACTGTTCAAGCGTTTCGCCGGTATCGACGTGTTCGACATCGAAGTGGAATCGGAAAGCCCGCAGGCATTCATCGACACCGTTCGCCGTATCTCGATCACCTTCGGTGGTATCAACCTCGAAGACATCAAGGCCCCTGAGTGCTTCGAAATCGAGCGTACCCTGATCGAACAGTGCGACATCCCGGTGTTCCACGATGACCAGCACGGTACCGCCATCGTGACTGCGGCCGGCATGATCAACGCCCTGGAAATCGCCGGCAAGAAGCTGGAAGACGCCAAGATCGTCTGCCTGGGTGCTGGCGCTGCCGCCATCTCCTGCATGAAGCTGCTGGTGAGCATGGGCGCCAAGGTCGAGAACATCTACATGATCGACCGCAGCGGCGTGATCCACGCTGGCCGCGACGACCTGAACCAGTACAAGGCGCAGTTCGCCCACGCGACCGACAAGCGTACCCTGGCTGACGCCCTCGACGGTGCCGACGTGTTCGTAGGCCTGTCGGGCCCGAACCTGCTGAGCGCCGAAGGCCTGAAGTCGATGGCTGCCAACCCGATCGTGTTCGCCTGCTCGAACCCGGACCCGGAAATCTCGCCGGAGCTGGCACACGCCACCCGCAGCGACGTGATCATGGCTACCGGCCGTTCCGACTACCCGAACCAGGTCAACAACGTACTGGGCTTCCCGTTCATCTTCCGCGGTGCCCTGGACGTGCGCGCCAAGCGCATCAACGAAGAAATGAAGATCGCTGCCGCCATCGCCCTGAAGGACCTGGCCAAGCTGCCAGTACCGAAGGAAGTCTGCGAAGCCTACGGCGTCGAAGGCCTGGAGTTCGGCCGTGAGTACATCATTCCAAAGCCGCTGGACGCCCGCCTGATCACCGTCGTTTCCGACGCCGTGGCCAAGGCTGCCATCGAATCCGGCGTTGCGACCCTGCCGTATCCGAAGCACTACCCGCTGAAGAGCGTGGATGACGTGTTCAACGGCTGATTGCAGCTGAGCGACACAAAAAAGCCCCGGCTCGCATGAGCCGGGGCTTTTTGTTTGTCGCTGTCCCGATGGGTGTGGCCCCACCGGGGGCTTCAGAACAGATCCATCGGTGCCGCTTCATCCGCTGGCAGCGGGCTGCCAGGCGCCGCTCCGGTGCCCAGCTCGTCCACCGAAGGCGGCGAGTCCTCGGCCTTGAACAGCTCGAAGTAGGCATTCGGCGTGCTTGGCGAGGCGGCCCGGCCGCTGACCGGATCGACGCGCAGGCTGAGGATGCCCTCCGGCTCCGCAGGTGGATGTTCAGGCTTGTCCTTCAGTGCCGCGCCCATGAAGCTCATCCAGATCGGGAGAGCCGCCGTGCCGCCGTATTCGCGACGACCAAGGGTTTCCGGTTGGTCGAAGCCGACCCACACGGTGGTCACGTAGTCGGCGTTGTAGCCGGAGAACCAGGCGTCCTTGGACTCGTTGGTGGTACCGGTCTTGCCGGCCAGGTCGGTACGGCCCAGGGCCAGCGCCCGGCGGCCGGTGCCGCGCTTGATCACATCCTGCAGCATGCTGGTAAGGATGTAGGTGGTACGCCCGTCGATGATCTGTTCGGCCACGGCTGGTGCCTGCGGTGCTGCAGCTGGCACCTGGCTGAAGGCAGGCGTTTCACCCGGCATGGCTGCGGTACTGATCGGCTGTTCGGGCGCCGCCAGGCCAGCGTGGTCCTCGGCGCCTTGCGGTACCCGGGCCGGGTTGGCGGTGAACAGGGTCTCGCCGTTGCGGCTCTCGATGCGCTCGATCAGGTACGGGGTGACCTTGTAGCCGCCGTTGGCGAAGGTGCTCCAGCCGGTGGCGATTTCCATCGGGGTCAGCGTAGCGGTGCCCAGGGCCAGCGACAGGTTGCGCGGCAGGTCCTGCTTGTTGAAGCCGAACTTGGCAATGTAGTCGATGGTGCGGTCCACGCCCATGGCCTGCAGCAGGCGGATCGACACCAGGTTACGCGACTTGTACAGGGCCTCGCGCATGCGGATAGGGCCAAGGAAGGTGTTGGTGTCGTTCTTCGGTCGCCAGACCTTGTCCAGGTACTCGTCGACGAACACGATCGGCGCATCGTTGACCAGGCTGGAAGCGGTATAGCCGCTATCCAGGGCGGCACTGTAGATGAACGGCTTGAAGCTGGAGCCCGGCTGGCGCTTGGCCTGCATGGCGCGGTTGTAGTTGCTCTGCTCGAACGAGAAGCCGCCAACCAGCGCGCGGATGGCACCGCTGTAAGGGTCGAGGGTGACCAGCGCACTCTGGGCGCCAGGTACCTGGCTGAATTTGAGCTTGCCATCCTCCAGGCGCTGGACCCGTACCAGGTCGCCGACCTGGGCTACATCTGCCGGTGACTGCGGTGAGCGGCCCTGGGCATTGCTGTTGATGAACGGCCGGGCCCACTTCATGGTGTCCCAGGCCACCAGTTCTTCCTGGCCGCTACGGGTCAGCACCTTGAGGCCAGTCTTCTCGACCTGGGTGACGATGGCCGGCTCCAGGCCCCCCAGTGTGCGCTGCTTGCCCAGTTCCTGCAGCCAGGCCGCCTGGGTGCGGCCCGGGAAGCGTGCTTCCGGCCCGCGGTAGCCGTGGCGCTCGTCATACTCGGAGAGGCCGTTGAGGATGGCCTTGTTGGCCATTTCCTGCATGTCACTGGGCACCGTGGTGGTGACGCGGAAGCCTTCGGTGTAGGCATCGCTGCCATAACGGCCGACCATTTCGGCGCGGGCCATTTCCGCGATATAGGGTGCGTTCACTTCCGGTGTGGGCACGTGATAGCTGGCATTCAACGGCTCGGCCAGGGCTGCCTGGTAGCTGGCTTCGTCGATCTTGCCCAGCTTGTACATGCGGCCGAGGATCCAGTCGCGGCGCTCCTTGGCGCGCACCGGGTTGGCCAGCGGGTTGAAGCGCGACGGGGCCTTGGGCAGCCCGGCGATCATCGCCATCTGCGCCAGGCTCACATCGCGGATCGACTTGCCGTAGTACACCTGCGCCGCGGCATCGATACCGTAGGCGCGGTTGCCCAGGTAGATCTTGTTCACGTAGAGCTCGAGGATCTCGTCCTTGGTCAGCTCGCGTTCGATCTGCAAGGCCAGCAGGATTTCGTTGGTCTTGCGCGAGAAACTGCGTTCGCTGGTTAGGAAGAAGTTTTTCGCCACCTGCATGGTGATGGTGCTGCCGCCGGTCTGGATGTGCCCGGTTTTCACCAGCTGGGTCGCGGCGCGCATCAGGCTGCTGGGGTCGACACCGTAGTGATTGAGGAAATTGTCGTCCTCGGCTGACAGAAGCGCCTGGATGAATTGTGGGGGAATTTCCGCAAAGCGGATCGGCGAGCGGCGCATTTCGCCGAACTCGGCAATCAGCTTGCCGTCGCTGCTGTAAACCCTCAGGGGGATCTGCAACTGGATGCTTCTGAGCGAATCGACCGAGGGCAGGCTGGGGCTAAGATACAGAAACGCACCGCTCACACCGAGTACGAGCGCGCAGATGACTGCGACGGAAGACCACCAGAAGAACTTCAGCAGGCGTATCAAGGCTTTTCGGTGTCCAGGTTGGGAGTGGATTGCACGCGGGTCCGGCGGACCAAAAAACGCTGGGCATTATAAGCATTTTTTAGCCCCTCCGGGTTACCGGTCAGGCTGCCCGTCGCCTCGAAGCGCCGGCGCGGCCCGGTATTGGCGGGGTTGCTACAGATAGCTGCGACTATGACAAGGAAGCCACGATGCTAGGACGCTTCGGCAAGGATGCGGGTTCACTCGTGGGGGTGGAAATTGCCCCTGATACTGTTCGGCTCGTGCAACTGCAGCGGCGCGGCCGGCGCTACCGGGTGCATGCCTCTGCGCAGGAACCGTTCGAACTGTCGGTTGGCAAAGACTGGCTGGCAGAGCCCGCGACGGTGGTGGCCGCCTTGCGGCGCGCCTGGCGCCGCAGCGGCCTGGGGCAGCGCCGGGTCGCGCTGGCGCTGCCGGCCAACTTGGTGATTTGCAAGCTGTGCCAGCTTCCAGCGGGTCAGGATGAGGCGGAAATGGAGGCCCAGTTGCTGGCGGACGCAGAGCGGTTGTTTCCTTTTCCGTTGGAAGACCTGGCTCTGGATTTCCAGGTCATCGGGGGCTCCGGCGTTCAGCCAGGTTGCGTCGAGGTAATGGTGGCTGCATGTCGGCAGAGCGCGATGACGCCCCTCGAAGCCATTGTCGACGAGGCGGGGTTGCAGTTGGAGGCCGTGGAGGTCGACAGCATTGCCCTGTGCCGCCTGTTGCCGGACAGCGACGCCGAGACAACAGCGCTGCTGCGTATCGAAGCGCACGGCGCGACGCTTCATGACTGGCAGCCGGGGCGGCTGTACCAGCGCCGGGACCTGCAAGTGGTTGGAGCGGGTATGAAGGAGCGGTTGCCCGAGCACCTGCACGCGCTGCTTGCCGATGGGCCCCGGCCCGCGTGCCTGTGGCTTGCCAGCAGCACCCCGATCGACCCGGGCTGGCTGCAAGGCCTGAGTGCCCGGCTGCACATGCCTTGTCGGCATCTGCCCGGCCTGGCTGGGCTTGAGCACGTCGATGGCTCGATGATCCTGGCTTGCGGCCTGGCACTTGGCGGGCTGCAGGCATGATGCGGCTGAACCTGCTGCCCTGGCGCGAACGGCAGCGCCAGGCCGTACTCCGCCGTTTGCGCCGACAGCTGGTCGCTGGCGCACTGTTGGCCCTGGGTGCTGTGACGCTGGTCGACCAACTGGCCCGCCAACGCGGCGAGCGCCTGGCCCTTGCCAACAGCCAGCGCGAGGCAGCCATTGGCCTGTTGAATGAACAACTGCAGCCGCTGGCCGATGTGCGAGAGCGGCATGAAACCCTGCTCGCCCGGGCGACGTCACTGGAAAGCTTGCGCGCCGATCAGGATGTACTCGCTGACGTGTTCGCAGACCTTGAGGCTGCGTTGCCCCAAGGCATTCAGTTGCTCGATCTCAGCCTTGAAAACGGTCGCCTGCAGGTGACCGGGCTGGCCACGTCCGGTGCCGTGGTCGCGCAGTTCATGCGCGACCTGGACCGCTCGAGTGCACTGCTTGACCTGGAACTCAAGCGCATCAAAAGCCTGCCGGGCGGCGATGAGTTTCTACTGAGTGCGCGTGTTTCGGCGTTCTGGTCATGAATGCAACAAAGCTGCTGGCCTGGCTGACTGCGGTCGGTCATACCAATCGTTTCAGGCAACTGGCACCCATACTGGCGGCCGTGGCGCTATTCGGCCTGGGCTGCATGATCCGCCTGCCGGCGCCGTTGCAGCAGCAGGCACTCGAGACAGCCCGGCACGCCGAGCTGACCGGGCAACAGGCCGCCAGTGCTGCGCGGGTGGGCGAGCTGGAGCAACTGCAGGCGTCCGTGACGCTTGCCGAGCAACGTTTGGGGGAGGCTCAGTGGCAGCTGGCGGCCGGCGAGGGCATGAGTGATCTGCTCGACCGCCTGGCGGCAATGGGGCAGGCCCATGGTCTGCTCATCGAGCAGGTCGTCGTCCAGGAAGGCGAACAACAGGCCGGCTTTCGCCGGGTACCTCTGGAGCTGCAGTTGGTGGGGCGCTACACGGCCTTGCGGCAATGGCTGGGTGATTGGCTGGGCCAGGCGCGAGTGTTGCGCGGCGATTACCTGCGGCTGGCTGCAGCCGATGGCCTGCCTGGCCTGCTGCGCCTTCAGTTGCGGGTTGATACCTATCAGGCGCTGGCGCCCACGCCGGCACCCGCCGTGCTGGCGCGGATGCCGGCCAGGGCTGCTACGCCGGTACCAGCGATCGACCCGTTCGCCCCAGGGGCGTCGCGGCTGCCGAGCGACGGGCTGGCCAGCGTGCCGTTGGCGCAGTTGGAAATGGTCGGCAGCCTGTCGCGCGGAGCCACGCATGAAGCGCTGCTGAGGGTAGCTGGCAGGCTCTACCGTGTGCGCCTGGGCGACCGGGTGGGACGTGACCAAGGCGTAGTGACGCAAATCGACCCGCGTCAGGTCGAGGTGCGCGAAAAGCTGTTCATGGCGGGAGGTTGGCGCGAGCGCACGGCCTTCCTCACCCTCGCAAAGCGCCTGGGCAAGGAGGCCCCGGATCAGAATGAAACGAGTGATGAAGTTGGGGCTGGTAGCCCTGCTGTCGACCCGGCTGGCATCGGCCACGCCGTACCAGGGTGAGCCGCTGTCGCTGAACTTCCAGGATGTGGAGGTCCGCGCGGTGTTGCAGATGCTGGCAGATTATGCCGGCGTCAACCTGGTGGCCAGCGATACCGTACAGGGTAATGTCACCTTGCGCTTGCAGGACGTGCCGTGGGACCAGGCGCTTGATCTGGTGCTGCGCAGCAGAGGGCTGGCCCGGCGCCAGGAAGGCAATGTATTGCTGGTGGCACCTGCATCCGAGCTTGCCACGCAATCGCTCGATACCCGCGTGGAGCAGGCATTGGAGGCGCAATTGCAGCCGTTGCGCCGGGAGCTGCTGCCCATCCACCATGCCAAGGCTGCCGAACTGGCGGAGTTGCTGATGGCGAGCCTGGCTGATGACGGCATTCTCGCCGGGCGCGGCAGCCTGAGTGTCGATGAGCGCACCAACACGCTGGTGGTGCACCAGCCGGCCGAGCGCCTTGCCGAATTGCGGCAACTGGTGGCGCAGTTGGACGTGCCGGTACGTCAGGTAGTGATCGAGGCGCGTATCGTCGAGGCCAACGTTGATTACGAGAAGAGCCTCGGCGTGCGCTGGGGCGGGCCGCTTTACCAGGAAGGCCCGCAACCGGGCAAAGACCTGTTCGTCGACCTCGGCCTGGAGCGTGCCGGCAGCAGCATCGGCCTCGGCCTGCTGCGTGGGGGCGTGCTGCTCGACCTCGAGCTTAGCGCCATGGAAAAGAGCGGCAACGGTGAGATCATCTCGCAGCCCAAGGTGGTCACGGCCGACAAGGAAACCGCCAGGATCCTCAAGGGCACCGAGGTGCCCTACCAGGAAACCAGCAAGAGCGGCGCCACTTCGGTCGCGTTCCGCGAAGCCTCGCTATCGCTGGAGGTGACCCCGCAGATCACCCCGGACAACAAGGTGATCATGACCGTCAGGGTGACCAAGGACGAGCCGGATTACGTCAACGCACTGAACAATGTGCCGCCGATTCGCAAGAACGAGGTCAATGCCAAGGTACGCGTCATGGATGGCGAAACCATCGTGATCGGCGGCGTGTACTCGACTTCGCAAAACAATGTGGTCGACAAGGTGCCATTTTTCGGCGATCTGCCGTATGTTGGGCGGCTGTTTCGACGCGATGCATTACAAGAGAAAAAATCCGAGCTGCTGGTCTTCCTGACTCCGCGTATCATGAGTGACCAGGCGATTGCTGTGAGTCGTTGATTCTGTGCGAAATTTGATACTTGTGGGACCCATGGGTGCTGGTAAAAGCACCATCGGACGCCTATTGGCCAAAGAGCTGCGCCTGCTGTTCAAGGATTCCGACAAGGAAATCGAACTGCGCTGCGGCGCCAACATCCCGTGGATTTTCGACAAGGAAGGCGAGCCGGGTTTTCGTGACCGTGAACAGGCAATGATCGCCGAGCTGTGCGCACTCGACGGCGTGGTCCTGGCAACCGGCGGCGGTGCGGTGATGCGCGAGGCCAATCGTCAGGCACTGCGCCGGGGTGGTCGGGTGATCTACCTGCATGCCTCGGTGGAACAACAGGTTGGCCGTACCGCGCGCGACCGCAATCGCCCCCTGCTGCGCACGGCCAATCCCGAGGCAACCTTGCGTGCCCTGCTGGAGACCCGCGACCCGCATTACCGCGAAATCGCCGACCTGGTGGTGGAAACCGACGAGCGGCCACCACGCATGGTGGTGATCGACATTCTCGAGCGCTTGCAGCAGTTGCCGCCCCGGTAACCCGGGACTATTCTCGGCCACCAGCGCCGAGGCGAGGTTGAACGTTACCGTGTGGCGCCGCCGCGAAGGCGCCGCGCTCAAGTACATTGTGGGGATACATGCAGACACTTAAGGTCGACCTGGGCGAGCGTAGCTACCCGATCTACATTGGCGAAGGCCTGCTGGACCAGCCCGAGTTGCTGGCGCCGCATATTGCCGGGCGGCAGGTTGCCATCGTTTCCAACGAAACCGTCGCGCCGCTGTATCTCCAACGCCTGAGCAAGACCCTGGGTGCCTATTCGGTACTGCCGGTGGTGTTGCCCGATGGCGAGGCCCACAAGAACTGGGAAACCCTGCAACTTGTCTTCGACGGCCTGCTGGCGGCGCGACACGACCGTCGTACCACCGTGGTCGCCCTGGGTGGTGGCGTGATCGGTGACATGGCCGGGTTCGCCGCGGCCTGCTACCAGCGGGGCGTCGATTTCATCCAGGTGCCGACCACCCTGTTGTCCCAGGTCGATTCCTCGGTTGGCGGCAAGACCGGCATAAATCACCCGCTGGGCAAGAACATGGTCGGCGCCTTCTATCAGCCCAATGCGGTGCTGATCGATACCACCACCCTCAACACCCTGCCGGCACGCGAACTGTCCGCAGGGCTGGCGGAAGTGATCAAGTATGGCCTGATCTGCGACAAGCCCTTCCTCGCCTGGCTCGAAGATAATATGCAGGCGCTGCGTGCCCTCGACCCGACGGCGCTGACCGAAGCCATCCGCCGTTCCTGCGCGGCCAAGGCCGCAGTGGTAGGGGCTGACGAACGCGAGTCAGGCGTGCGGGCCACGTTGAACCTGGGGCATACCTTCGGGCATGCCATCGAGACCCACATGGGCTATGGCGTGTGGCTGCACGGCGAAGCCGTTGCAGCGGGCACGGTGATGGCCCTGGAAATGTCCATGCGCCTTGGCTGGATCAACCAGGCCGAGCGCGATCGCGGAATCCGCCTGTTGCAGGACGCAGGTTTGCCGGTGGTGCCACCACAGGAAATGACCCCGGCGCATTTCATGGAGCACATGGCGGTCGACAAGAAGGTGCTCGACGGCCGTCTGCGTCTGGTGCTGCTGCGCCAGATGGGCGAGGCCGTAGTTACCGACGACTATCCGAAAGAGATACTACAGGCCACGTTGTCGGCGGATTACCGCGCGATTGTGGCCCAGCTTTGAGGTTGTGACAGCGCAATGACCAGTTTGCATGCCGATGAGGCCTTTCTCGACCATTACCAGTTGAGCCACGATCCGTTCGCACCCCGCGTGCCCGGTTTCAAGTTCTTCCCGGCCCAGCGCAAGCCCGTGCTCGGCCAGTTGCACCACCTGGCGCGTTACAGCCAATTGATGCTGGTGGTCAGCGGCCCGCTGGGCAGCGGCAAGACCCTGCTGCGCCAGGCCCTGGTGGCCAGCACCAACAAGCAGGCGGTGCAGAGCGTCGTGGTGTCTGCCCGTGGTGCCAGCGACGCGGCCAGTGTCCTTGGCCAGGTCGCCCAGAGCCTGGATGTGGCGCAGCCGGAAATGCAGGCAATCCTGGCCAAGGTGGTGCAATTGGCACTGACCGGCCAGGAAGTGTATTTGCTCGTGGACGATGCGGAACAACTTGACGAGTCGGCACTCCAAGCGTTGCTGGAATTGGCCGCAGGCGTACCGGAGGGGCGCCCGCATGTGTTCCTGTTCGGTGAACCTTCGCTGATTGCCGGGCTGGATGAGCTGAATATCGAGGAAGAACGCTTCCACATCATCGAGCTCGCCCCCTACAGTGAAGAAGAAACCCGCGAGTACCTGGAGCAGCGCCTGGAAGGTGCTGGCCGGGGCATCGAGGTGTTCACCCGCGAACAGATCGTCGATATCCATGAAAACTCTGACGGTTGGCCTGGCAACATCAACCAGGTCGCCCGTGACACTTTGATCGAAGCCATGATCGCCAGCCGCTCCACGGCCAAGCGACCATCCATGGGGTTCAAGATGCCTAAAAAACACGTGCTCGCGTTGTCCGCTGTGGTCGTGGTCGCCGTAGCGGCCGCGGTATTGATGCCCAGGAAAGGCGACAAGGCACCCGCCGAGGCGCCCGTCGCCCAGGCACAGCTGCCGCTGGGTGAAGGCCAGGGCAATGGTGGCAACCCGGCCATCGAGTTCTCGGGTTCGTCCCAGCCGATGCCGCTACCACTGGTTGGCCAGTCGCAGCCGGTGATGCGCGAGCCGCTGGCCCAGGCTGCCGGCATGGGCGAGGGCGAAGAGGGCAGCCCGGCCGGTGATACCGCGCTGCAGCCTGGCAACCCGCCGCCTACCGTGACCACCATCGCGCCACCGCAGGGTGTGCAGGCGGGCCCGGCGCCAGTACCTGCCCAACCTGTCGCCGTTGCGCCGGCCCAGCCGGTACAGCCACAGCCGGTTGCGCCTGCGCCCAAGCCTGTCGCAACCCAGCCGGTCAAGCCGGTTGCGCCAGCCAAGCCAACCCCGGCGCCGACCCAGGTCGCCGTGGCCAAGCCAGCCGCCAAGCCTGCCGAGAAGCCAGCTGCTGGTGGCAGTGGCAACAGTGGCTGGTACGCCGGGCAGAAGCCGGGTAATTACGTGGTGCAAATCCTGGGTACCAGCTCCGAAGCGTCGGCCCAGGCCTTCGTCAAGGCCCAGGGTGGCGACTATCGCTACTTCAAGAAAAACCTCCAGGGCAAGCCGCTGTACGTCGTCACTTACGGCAACTTTGCCAACCGTGATGCGGCGGTTGCGGCAATCAAGAACTTGCCAGCGAAGGTCCAGGCTGGTAAACCTTGGCCACGTACCGTCGGCAGCGTTCAACAAGAGCTTGCCACGGCTCGCTGATTACCTTCCGGGCGGCACCACCCCGCTGCCCAGTTGCTGAGCGATTACAGAACTTCGACTAGCCTGCTGTGCCTGAGCGCGGCAGGCTTTTCTGTCCCAGACTGCCGGCCAAAAGCCTCACTTGCAGTCATGGCTGAAACGCTTCAGACTCGAGCCAAGTCGCTATCACGGCGTGCGGCGTAAAAACATTCAAAATTGCGACATAAATTTTCAATGGTGAGACATGAAAATTTGTGAGCATCGCTGTCGCTGTGCAACAATGGTTTTCCATGGCCACCGCAAAAAGCTGGCGTTTGATCGGCGTGGATGGTAAGTGGTTGTTAAAAAAGAGATTTGCCTCCGTTGAGAGGTGAACCTGGTGAGAATGTGTCTATGAAAACAGGTCTGTACCATCCCGAAGAATTCAAGGACAACTGTGGTTTTGGCCTGATCGCCCACATGACGGGTGAACCGAGCCACCACCTTCTGCAAACCGCCATGCAGGCACTGACTTGCATGACCCACCGCGGCGGCATCAACGCCGACGGCAAGACCGGTGACGGTTGCGGTCTGCTCATGCAGAAGCCCGATCAGTTCCTGCGCGCCGTGGCCCAGGAAACTTTCGCCGCCGAGCTGCCCAGGCAGTACGCCGTCGGCATGGTGTTCTTCAACCAGGACCCGGTCAAAGCCGAAGCCGCCCGTGCCAACATGGACCGCGAAATCCTCGCAGCCGGCCTCAAGCTGGTCGGCTGGCGCAAGGTGCCGATCGACACCAGCGTGCTCGGCCGCCTGGCCCTGGAGCGCCTGCCGCAGATCGAGCAGGTATTCATCGGTGGTGAAGGCCTGAGCGACCAGGAATTCGCCATCAAGCTGTTCAGTGCCCGTCGCCGTTCGTCCGTGGCCAACGCCCACGACGCCGACCACTACATCTGCAGCTTCTCGCACAAGACCATCATCTACAAAGGCCTGATGATGCCGCGCGATCTGGCGGCGTTCTATCCGGACCTGGGTGACGAGCGCCTGCAAACCGCGATCTGCGTGTTCCACCAGCGCTTCTCTACCAACACCTTGCCGAAATGGCCGCTGGCGCAGCCATTCCGCTTCCTCGCCCACAACGGCGAGATCAACACCATCACTGGCAACCGCAACTGGGCCATGGCCCGTCGCACCAAGTTCGCCAACGACCTGATCCCTGACCTCGAAGAACTCGGCCCGCTGGTCAACCGCGTCGGTTCCGACTCTTCGAGCATGGACAACATGCTCGAGCTGATGGTTACCGGTGGCATCGACCTGTTCCGTGGTGTGCGCATGCTGGTGCCGCCTGCCTGGCAGAACGTCGAGACCATGGACGCCGACCTGCGCGCCTTCTACGAATACAACTCCATGCACATGGAGCCATGGGATGGCCCGGCCGGTATCGTCATGACCGAAGGCCGCCACGCGGTGTGCCTGCTCGATCGCAACGGCCTGCGCCCGGCGCGCTGGGTGACCACCAAGAACGGCTACATCACCCTGGCTTCGGAAATCGGCGTATGGGACTACAAGCCCGAGGACGTCATCGCCAAGGGCCGGGTCGGCCCGGGGCAGATCTTCGCCGTTGACACCGAAACCGGTCAGATCCTCGACACCGATGCGATCGACAACCGCCTGAAGTCGCGCCACCCGTACAAGCGCTGGCTGCGTCAGCATGCCACGCGCATCCAGGCGACGCTGACCGATGACCAGGGCGTGGCCAGCTACGACTCTGACCAGCTCAAGCAGTACATGAAGATGTTCCAGGTCACCTTCGAAGAGCGTGACCAGGTGCTGCGCCCGCTCGGTGAGCAGGGCCAGGAGGCGGTCGGTTCGATGGGGGACGACACGCCGATGGCCGTGTTGTCGCAGCGCGTGCGCTCGCCTTACGACTTCTTCCGCCAGCAGTTCGCCCAGGTGACCAACCCGCCGATCGACCCGCTGCGCGAAGCGATCGTCATGTCGCTGGAAATCTGCCTCGGCGCCGAGCGCAACATCTTCCAGGAGTCCCCCGAGCACGCTTCGCGGGTGATCCTCAGCTCGCCGGTCATCTCGCCTGCCAAGTGGCGCTCGCTGATGAACCTGGAGCGCGAAGGCTTCGACCGCCAGTTGATCGACCTCAACTATGAAGAGAGCGTCGGCCTGGAAGCAGCCATCCGCAACATCGCCGACCAGGCTGAAGAAGCGGTGCGCAGCGGCAAGACCCAACTCGTGCTGAGCGACCGCTACATCGCCCCGGGCAAGCTGCCGGTACATGCGTCGCTGGCCGTTGGCGCGGTGCACCACCGCCTGACCGAGCAGGGCCTGCGCTGCGACAGCAACATCCTGGTGGAAACCGCTACCGCTCGCGACCCGCACCACTTCGCCGTGCTGCTGGGCTTCGGTGCCTCGGCCGTGTACCCGTACCTGGCCTACGAAGTGCTGGCCGACCTGATCCGCACCGGTGAAGTGCTGGGTGACCTGGACGAAGTCTTCAAGTACTACCGCAAGGGCATCTCCAAGGGCCTGTTGAAGATCCTGTCGAAGATGGGCATCTCGACCATCGCCTCGTACCGCGGTGCGCAGCTGTTCGAAGCCATCGGCCTGTCCGAGGAAGTGGTTGGCCTGAGCTTCAAGGGCGTGTCCAGCCGCATCAAGGGGGCGCGCTTCGAAGACCTGGAAAGCGACCAGAAGCTGCTGGCTGCCGAAGCCTGGAGCGCGCGCAAGCCGATCCAGCAAGGTGGCCTGCTGAAGTTCGTCCACGGTGGCGAATACCACGCCTACAACCCGGACGTGGTCAACACCCTGCAGGCTGCGGTGCAGCAGGGCGACTACGCCAAGTTCAAGGAATACACCACGCTGGTCGACCAGCGTCCGGTGTCGATGATCCGCGACCTGCTGAAGGTGAAAGTGGCTGAGCAGCCGCTGCCGCTGGAGCAGATCGAGCCGCTGGAGGCCATTCTCAAGCGCTTCGACTCCGCGGGTATTTCGCTGGGTGCATTGTCACCAGAGGCGCATGAGGCGTTGGCCGAGGCCATGAACCGCCTGGGTGCGCGCTCCAACTCCGGTGAGGGCGGTGAAGACCCGTCGCGCTACGGCACTATCAAGAGCTCGAAGATCAAGCAGGTGGCCACCGGTCGCTTTGGCGTGACCCCGGAATACCTGGTCAACGCCGAAGTGCTGCAGATCAAGGTTGCCCAGGGCGCCAAGCCCGGCGAGGGCGGCCAGCTGCCAGGCGGCAAGGTCAACGGCCTGATCGCCAAGCTGCGCTACGCGGTGCCGGGTGTGACCCTGATTTCGCCACCACCGCACCATGACATCTACTCGATCGAAGACCTGGCGCAGCTGATCTACGACCTCAAGCAGGTCAACCCGCAGGCCCTGGTGTCGGTCAAGCTGGTGGCCGAAGCTGGCGTCGGCACCATCGCTGCCGGTGTGGCCAAGGCCTATGCGGACTTGATCACCATCTCGGGTTACGACGGTGGTACCGGTGCTTCGCCGCTGACTTCGATCAAGTACGCTGGCGCCCCGTGGGAGCTGGGCCTGGCCGAAACCCACCAGACCCTGCGCGGCAACGACCTGCGCGGCAAGGTCCGGGTGCAGACCGACGGTGGCCTGAAAACCGGCCTGGACGTGATCAAGGCGGCGATCCTCGGCGCCGAGAGCTTCGGCTTCGGTACCGCTCCGATGATCGCCCTGGGCTGCAAGTACCTGCGCATCTGTCACCTGAACAACTGCGCTACCGGCGTCGCCACCCAGAACGACAAGCTGCGCAAGGACCACTACATCGGCACCGTCGACATGGTGATCAACTTCTTCACCTTCGTCGCCGAAGAAACCCGTGAATGGCTGGCCAAGCTGGGCGTGCGCAGCCTGGGCGAGTTGATCGGGCGTACCGACCTGCTCGATGTACTGCCAGGCGACACCGAGCGCCAGCAGTACCTCGACCTGTCGCCGCTGCTGGGCAGCCCGCACATCCCGGCGGACAAGCCGCAGTTCTGTGAAGTCGACAAGAACCCGCCGTTCGACCAGGGCGAGCTGGCCGAGAAGATGGTTGAAATGGCCATGCCGGCCATTCGCGACCAGGCGGGTGGTGAGTTCAGCCTCGACATCTGCAACTGCGACCGCTCCATCGGGGCACGTGTATCGGGCGAAATCGCCCGCCTGCACGGCAACCAGGGCATGGCCGCGGCGCCGATCACCTTCCGCTTCAAGGGCACTGCGGGCCAGAGCTTCGGCGTGTGGAACGCCGGTGGCCTGAACCTGCACCTGGAAGGCGACGCCAACGACTACGTCGGCAAGGGCATGACCGGTGGCAAGGTCACCATCGTGCCGCCAGCCGGCAGCCCGTTCGAAACCCAGCACAGCGCCATCGTCGGCAACACCTGCCTGTACGGCGCGACTGGCGGCAAGCTGTTCGCCGCCGGTACCGCGGGCGAGCGCTTCGCTGTGCGTAACTCTGGCGCCCACGCTGTTGTCGAGGGTACTGGCGATCACTGCTGTGAATACATGACCGGCGGCTTTGTCTGCGTCCTGGGCAAGACCGGTTACAACTTCGGTTCTGGCATGACTGGCGGCTTCGCCTACGTGCTCGACATGGACAATACCTTCGTCGACAAGCTCAACCACGAGCTGGTGGAAATCCAGCGGATCAGTGGTGAAGCGATGGAGGCCTATCGCAGCCACCTGGCGCGGGTCCTTGCCGAGTACGTCGAGGAGACCGGCAGCGAGTGGGGGCGTGAGCTCTCGGAGAACCTGGACGACTACGTGCGGCGCTTCTGGCTGGTCAAGCCAAAGGCGGCCAACCTGAAGCAACTGCTGTCCAGCACCCGTGCCAACCCGCAGTAATAACAGCTGCAAGTGACGGCCCCGTGCGCGGGGCCTGTCGTGCTCAAGTGATCGTCTTGCAGCTGCAGCCTGAGGCTGGCAACTGCGGTAAAGAGGTTTTGAAAAATGGCTGAACGTCTGAACAACGACTTCCAGTTCATCGAAGTGGGCCGCAAGGACCCGAAGAAAAAGCTGCTGCGCCAGCGCAAGAAAGAGTTCGTGGAAATCTACGAGCCGTTCAAGCCGCAGCAGTCCGTGGAGCAGGCGCACCGCTGCCTGGGCTGCGGTAACCCGTATTGCGAATGGAAGTGCCCGGTCCACAACTTCATCCCCAACTGGCTGAAGCTGGTTTCCGAAGGCAACATCCTGGCGGCGGCCGAGCTGTCGCACCAGACCAACACCCTGCCGGAAGTGTGCGGCCGCGTATGCCCGCAGGACCGCCTGTGCGAGGGTGCCTGCACCCTCAATGACGGCTTCGGCGCGGTAACCATCGGCTCGGTCGAGAAGTACATCACCGACACCGCCTTCGCCATGGGCTGGCGCCCGGACATGTCCAAGGTCAAGCCCACCGGCAAGCGCGTCGCCATCATCGGCGCCGGCCCCGCCGGCCTGGGCTGTGCCGACGTGCTGGTACGCGCTGGCGTGACCCCGGTGGTATTCGACCGCAACCCGGAAATCGGCGGTCTGCTGACCTTCGGCATTCCCGAGTTCAAGCTGGAAAAGACCGTGCTCAGCAACCGCCGCGAAGTGTTCACCGGCATGGGCATCGAGTTCCGCCTGAACACCGAGGTGGGCAAGGACGTGACCCTGGAACAACTGCTCGCCGAGTACGACGCGGTGTTCATGGGCATGGGCACCTACACCTACATGAAGGGTGGCTTCCCCGGTGAGGACCTGCCGGGCGTGCATGACGCGCTGGACTTCCTGATTGCCAACGTCAACCGCAACCTGGGCTTCGAGAAGTCGCCGGAAGATTTCGTCGACATGCAGGGCAAGAAGGTGGTGGTGCTCGGTGGTGGTGACACCGCGATGGACTGCAACCGCACCTCGATCCGCCAGGGCGCCAAGTCGGTGACCTGTGCCTATCGCCGTGACGAGGCGAACATGCCGGGTTCGCGCCGTGAGGTTAAAAACGCCAAGGAAGAGGGCGTGAAGTTCCTGTACAACCGCCAGCCAATCGCCATTGTCGGTGAAGACAAGGTCGAAGGCGTGAAGGTGGTCGAGACCCGTCTCGGCGAGCCGGATGCCCGTGGCCGTCGTAGCCCCGAGCCGATTCCTGGTTCCGAAGAGATCCTGCCGGCCGATGCCGTGGTGATCGCCTTCGGCTTCCGCCCCAGCCCGGCGCCGTGGTTCGAGCAGCATGGCATCCAGTTGGACAGCCAGGGCCGTGTGGTGGCACCGGAGAAGGGCAAGTTCAAGCACCAGACCAGCAACCCGAAAGTGTTTGCCGGTGGCGACATGGTGCGTGGGTCGGACCTGGTGGTGACGGCGATCTTCGAAGGGCGTACTGCTGCCGAGGGGATCCTCGACTACCTCGAAGTCTGATAGCCCATAGGGGCCGCTTTGCGGCCCATCGCGACGCAAGGCCGCTCCTGCAGGGGATCGCTATGTCCTGTACTGGCTGCCTTGTGTCGCGATGGGCTGCAAAGCAGTCCTCCCAACAGCATTCTTGTATACAAAAATGCTTGATCCATGGCATCCAATAGACAAAACGCATGGCCCTGGCCGTGCCTTTTGCGCTGGCGTCTGAGAAAATGCCCGCACTTTTTTTCCGGATGCCGACATGACTGCCCTGAAGAACGATCGTTTCCTGCGTGCACTGCTCAAGCAACCCGTGGACGTTACCCCCGTGTGGATGATGCGCCAGGCCGGCCGCTATCTGCCGGAGTACCGCGCCAGCCGCGCCAAGGCCGGTGACTTCATGAGCCTGTGCATGAACCCGCAGTTCGCCTGCGAGGTCACCCTGCAGCCGCTGGACCGCTACCCGCTGGATGCGGCGATCCTGTTCTCGGACATTCTCACCATCCCCGACGCCATGGGCCTGGGCTTGTACTTCGAAACCGGCGAAGGCCCGCGTTTCAAGAAGGTCATCAGCAGCCCGGCCGATATCGAAGCGCTGCCGATCCCCGATCCACAGAAAGACCTCGGCTATGTGATGGACGCGGTCAGCACCATCCGCCGCGAGCTCAACGGCCGCGTGCCGCTGATCGGCTTCTCCGGTAGCCCATGGACCCTGGCCACCTACATGGTCGAAGGCGGCTCGTCGAAGGACTTCCGCAAGACCAAGGCGATGGCCTACGACAACCCGCAAGCCCTGCACCTGCTGCTGGACAAGCTGGCGCAGGCGGTTACCAGCTACCTCAACGGCCAGATCCTCGCCGGCGCTCAAGCCGTGCAGATCTTTGACACCTGGGGCGGCAACCTGTCGGCGGCGGCCTACCAGGAGTTCTCCCTGGCCTACATGCGCAAGATCGTCAGCGGCCTGATCCGCGAGCACGAAGGGCGCAAGGTGCCGGTAATCCTGTTCACCAAGAATGGCGGCCTGTGGCTGGAAAGCATCGCCGAAGCCGGTGCCGATGCGCTGGGCCTGGACTGGACCTGCGAGATTGGCGACGCTCGCCGCCGTGTGGGTGACAAGGTGGCGTTGCAGGGCAACATGGACCCGACCGTGCTGTACGCCAAGCCCGAAGCCATTCGCAACGAAGTCGCGCGGATCCTGGCCAGTTACGGCCATGGCACAGGCCACGTGTTCAACCTCGGCCACGGCATCACCCCGGAAGTCGACCCGGAGCACGCTGGCGTGTTCATCAACGCCGTGCATGAGCTGTCGGCGCAGTACCATCAGTGAGTTGCTCGCTGAAAACCAAAGCCCGGCCATGTGCCGGGCTTTTTGTCGCGTTAAGTTTTAATTCAGCGATCGTCGCTAATCTGGTCCCATCGAAACCGAAACAGGACCTGATTCTCATGAAAGCACGTTATCTTGCGTTGATCCTCGCCCCCTTGTTCAGCACCGCCGCCCTGGCTGCCAGCTACACCGGGCCGGGCGCCCAGTCGGTTACTACCGTAGCTGCGGCCAACGATGCGGCCGATGACACCCCGGTGGTACTGCAAGGCTACGTGACCAAGAAGATCAACAACGACGACAAGTACGAGTTCAAGGACAACACCGGCACCATCACCGTTGAAATCGATGATGAAGACCTGCCGCCGACGCAGTTCAACGACAAGACCAAGGTCAAGCTGACCGGTGAGGTGGAGAAGCACCTGATGAGCCGGGAAGTGGATGTGGACAGGGTCGAAATCATCAACTGATCCGAGATCCAGGGGCTGCAAGGCAGCCCCAATGTTCAGATCGACTTAGGTGCCAGCTTGCTCAGGTGCAGCGCCACCAGCAACGCCACCGCCAGCAGGCTGCCGATGAACAGCCCGATGCCGTTCCAGCCCCACTGGTGCCAGAATACCCCGCCCGCCGTACCGGCCACACTCGACCCCGCGTAATAGCTGAACAGGTACAGCGACGAGGCCTGCCCCTTGGCTTTCAGCGCCCGGCGACCGATCCAGCTGCTGGCTACCGAATGCGCGCCAAAGAAGCCGAAGGTGAACACCAGCATGCCCAGGATCACCGCTACCAGGGGGCTGGCCAAGGTCATCAGCAAGCCACTCGCCATCACCACGATACTGGCCCAGAACACCTTGCGCCGGCCCAGCTTGTCGGCCAGGGCGCCGACCTGCGCCGAACTGTAGATGCCCGACAGGTACACCACCGACAGCAAGCCGACCAGCGCCTGGTTCATGTGGTAGGGCTCGGCCAGCAGGCGATAGCCGATGTAGTTGAACAGGGTGACGAAGGCGCCCATCAGCAGGAAGGCTTCAAGGAACAGCCAGGGCAGGCCGGCATCCTTGAAGTGCATGACAAAGCCATCCAGCAGGCTACGCGGGTTCATCGCCTGTGGGCGGAAGTTGCGCGATTCGGGCAGCACCTTCCAGAACACCAGCGCGGCGGCCAGGGCCAGGCCACCGATGGTCAGCATCGCCGTATGCCAGCTGACGAAATCGATCAGTACACCCGTGATCAGGCGCCCGCTCATGCCGCCAATGGCATTGCCGCCAATGTACAGGCCCATGGCCAGGCCGATGTGCTGCGGGTGGATCTCTTCGCTGAGGTAGGTCATCGCCACTGCCGCCAGGCCGCTCAGGGACAGGCCGACCAGGGCACGGCTGGCCAGGACCAGCTCCCAACTTGGCATCACTGCACTGGCCAAGGTGGAAAGGGCCGCACAGGCCAGGGCAAACACCATCACCGGCTTGCGGCCGATGCGGTCGGAAATGGGCCCGGTAATCAACAGGCCGAACGCCAGCATCGCCGTCGATACCGACAGCACCAGGCTGCTCTGCGCTGCGTTGATGGCAAATTCCTTCGACAGCAGCGGCATCATCGGCTGCACGCAATACAACAGCGCGAAGGTGGCGAAGCCGCCGCTGAACAAGGCCAGCACGGTCTTCATGAACGCAGGCGTGCCCTTTTCGATCCACATTTCGTTCAAGGAGGCGGGTTCTGGCTCGGCGGGAAGGGGCGCTACAGCAGTTTTCACGGGCGGGGACCTCTGACGCAATGAAAAAAAGCATATAGCTGGCTAATGATTAGTTCCAATATATTGTTCGACCTATTTAAGACGTTTGACGACTTGTTCGGAGCCGATCATGGAACTGCGCCATCTGCGTTACTTCATCGCCGTTGCCGAAGAGCTGCACTTTGGCCGCGCCGCCCTTCAGCTGGGCATTTCGCAGCCGCCCTTGAGCCAGCAGATCCAGGCGCTGGAGCAGGAGCTGGGCGCACGGCTGTTCGAGCGCACCAACCGGCGCGTCGAGCTGAGCGAGGCGGGGCGGTTGTTCCTCGACGAAGCCCGCCAGGTACTGGCGCAGGTGGAAAAAGCCGCCGATGTGGCGCGACGTGCGCAGTTGGGCGAACTGGGCGAAATGAAGATCGGCTTCACCTCCTCGGCCCCGTTCACCTCGAAGATCCCCAAAGCCATCCATGCGTTCCGCCAGCGTTTCCCGGCGGTGCACCTGAACCTCAGGGAAATGAGCAGCCGCGATGTCGCCGAGGGGGTGTTCGATGAATCCATAGAGGTAGGGCTGATGCGGCCGATGCCGCTGCCGGAAGGCCTGGTCGCCACCGAGCTGTTCAGCGAGCCGCTGGTAGCGGTAATCAACGCATCGCACCCGCTGGCCGAAGGTACCCAGCATGGCGTGCACATGGCGGCGCTGGCCCATGAGCCGTTCGTGTTCTTCCCGCGCAGTTATGGCAGCGGCCTGCATGCGCAGCTGTTGAGCCTGGCGCGGCAGGCGGGCTTCAGCCCGCATTTTGCCCAGGAAGCGGGGGAAGCGATGACCATCATCGGCCTGGTGTCGGCGGGGTTGGGGGTCTCGGTACTGCCGGCCTCCTTCCAGCGCATGCGCATCGAAGGCGTGGTGTACCGCACCCTGCTCGATGACGGGGCGATGACGGCGGTGTGGCTGGTACAGCGCGAGCGCGGCAGGTCGGCCATGGCCAGGGCCTTTGCCGATTTGGTGACCGGGCAGGCCTATGACTGACGACCTGCAGGTGTGAACGGCAAATGGCGCTGGCCATTGCCGCAGCGCCGCCACATACTCGGGCATTCGTTGAAACACGGAGGTCTATCATGCGGCGCGTGGTGTTCAATCAGAAAGGTGGCGTGGGCAAGTCGAGCATCGCCTGCAACCTGGCGGCGGTCAGTGCCAATGAAGGCTACCGGACCCTGCTGATCGACCTGGATGCCCAGGCCAATTCGACCCAGTACCTCACCGGCCTCACCGGCGAGGACATCCCCACTGGCATCGCCGATTTCTTCAAGCAGAGCCTGTCCAGCGGGCCGTTCAGCAAGAAGAACAAGGTCGATATCTACGAGACCCCCTTTGACAACCTGCACGTGGTCACCGCCACCGCCGAACTGGCCGACCTGCAGCCGAAGCTGGAGGCCAAGCACAAGATCAACAAGCTGCGCAAACTGCTCGACGAACTGGACGAGGACTACGAGCGGATCTATATCGATACCCCGCCGGCTTTGAACTTCTATGCGGTTTCCGCCCTGATCGCCGCCGATCGCGTACTGATTCCCTTCGATTGCGACAGCTTTTCGCGCCAGGCCCTGTATGGCCTGCTGGCCGAGATAGAAGAGCTCAAGGACGACCACAACGAAGACCTGGTGGTAGAAGGCATCGTGGTCAACCAGTTCCAGTCCCGTGCCAGCCTGCCGCAGCAGATGCTCGATGAGTTACTGGAGGAGGGGTTGCCGGTGCTACCGGTGTACCTGGGCAGCTCGGTGAAGATGCGTGAATCGCACCATGCCAGCCTGCCGTTGATTCACCTGGAGCCCAGGCACAAGTTGACCCAGCAGTTTGTCGAATTGCACGATTTGCTTGAGGAGAATGGCTGAGGATCTTCAGCGCCCATGAGACCGAGCACCGCCCGTGCGGCGCTCGATCTCATAGGCGCCACCTTACATAAGGTGTTCGCCTGGTTGCCCTGATGCAGTCCGAAGCGGAACCAATGTTTCACCGCGATAGAGCGATATGAAGATGTTCATCACCCTATCCCAACGGAGCCCTAAACCCCCTGGCTACGCAGCCATTCCAGCAACGACTGGAGTGGAAACGCCCCGGCCTGGCGGCTGATCTCGCGGCCGTTCTTGAACAGGATCAGGCTGGGAATCGAGCGGATGCCGAGTTGTCCGGCGAGGTTGCGGTTGGCCTCGCTGTCGAGCTTGGCCAGGCGGCAGCGGCCGCTTAGCTGGCGCGCGGCCTGTTCGAAGGTCGGGGCGAAGGATTTGCACGGGCCGCACCAGTCGGCCCAGACGTCGATCAGCAGTGGCAGGTCGCCCTTGATCTGGCTGGCATAGTTGGCTTCGCTGAGTTCGAACGGGGTGCTCAGCAGCACGTCCTGCTTGCAGCGGCCGCATTTCGGGGCGTCACCCAGGCGCGCCGCCGGCAGGCGGTTGAGGCCGTTGCAGTGGGGGCAGGGGATTACCAGTGGATCGGACATGTGAACTCCTTGAACATTACGAAGAACAGCTGATTTCCAGATGCTTGCCCCACTCCGGTGGGCGCTCGGCGTAGGCCTGCATCCCGGCCTGCTCTTCAAATGGCTTGCTCAACACCTGATGCAAACGCCGTACTTCACTGTAGTCGCCCGCTTCCGCCGCTTCGATGGCTTTCTGCGCCAGGTAGTTGCGCAGCACATACAGCGGGTTGACCGCATGCATCCGCTCCCGACGCCCATCGGCATTAGCCGCTTCACGCTCGCAACGGGCCAGGTAGTCCGCCCCCCAGGCATCGAAACCGGCCAGGTCGATGAAGTCGTCGCGCACCACTTTCAGCGCTTCGGCTACCGGCTTGTCACCCAGCTTGCGGAAGAACAGGTTGTAGTCCACGCCACCGCTCTGCATGCGCTGCAACAGGCGCTCGACCAACGCCATGTCGTCGTCCTCGGCGCTGGTCAGGCCCAGGCGGCGGCGCATCAGGTCTAGGTAATGGGCCTGGTAAAGCGGCAGGAACAGCCCCAGCGCCTCCTTCAGGGGTTCCACTTCGATCACCGTAGTCAGTGCCTGGGCCAGGGCGCTGAGGTTCCAGTGGGCGATCGGTACCTGGTTGGCATAGCTGTAGCGGCCACGGTCGTCGGAGTGGTTGCAGATGAAGTTGGCGTCGAAGTCGTCCAGGAACGCATAAGGGCCGAAGTCGAAGGTAATGCCGAGAATCGACATGTTGTCGGTGTTCATCACGCCGTGGCAGAAGCCATAGGCCTGCCAACGGGCAATCAGTTCGGCGTTGCGCTCGACAATGCTGCGGAACATGGCCAGGTAGGGCTGCTCGGCGTCACGGCATTCGGGGTAGTGCTGTTGCAGCACATGGTCGATCAGCACGCGCTGCTGCTCGGGCTGCTTGGTGTAGTAGAAGTATTCGAAATGGCCGAAACGCACGTGGCTTGGCGCCAGGCGGGTGAGCATGGCCGCGCTTTCACGGGTTTCACGCCATACCGGGGTGCTGGAGCCGATGACGCACAGCGCCCGGCTGGTGGCGATGCCCAGGGCGTGCAGGGCTTCCGAGGCGAGGAATTCGCGGATCGACGAGCGCAGCACGGCGCGGCCGTCGCCCATGCGTGAGTAAGGGGTCTGGCCGGCGCCCTTGAGGTGCAGGTCCCAGTGCTCGCCGGCGTCATTGAGCACTTCGGCCAGCAGCAGACCGCGGCCATCACCCAGCCGTGGGTTGTACGAGCCGAACTGGTGACCGGAATAGACCATCGCCCGTGGGTCGGCCTGGTCCCACAGCTTGTGGCCGCTGAACAGCTCGGCGAACAGCGGCAGTTCGGCCTGGGCCGGGTCGAGGTCGAGCAGGGCCATGGCTGACTCGCTCGCTACCACCAGGCGCGGCTCGGCGATGGGGTCGGGGAGCACCTGGGTGGAGAACGCATCGCCCAGGCGGGCGAAGCGGTTGTCGAAGATGAGTTGGTCGAGGGCTTTCACAGGCCGGCTCCTGGGGTTGAGTGTCCGGGGCCGCGCTACGGCCCTTCGCGAGCTTGCCCGCGAACGAGGGCAAAGGCCTCGCGGGGGTTTGCCCAGAATAAAGCATTGGAGCGTTCTCAGGCCGAAGCAGTGCCATCCGATTTCGGCTGCTCCACCGGAACCAGCTGTTGCTTGCCGCCTTTCGGGTCCATCAGGAATACCTCTACCTGGCGTACCGAGATCTTGATGTTGTGCGCCTTGAACTCACGGTTGATGTAGCGGTTGATCTCATCCAGGGTCGGGTTGCGGTCGCCCAGGTCGCGCACGTGCATGCGCAGCTCGTGGTCCAGTGAGCTTTCGCCGAAGTTGAGGAAATACACGATCGGCTCCGGGTCCTTGAGCACCCGTGGGTTCTCATGGGCACCCTTGAGCAGCAGGTCGCGTACCAGGTCCAGGTCGGAGCCGTAGTCGATGCCCAGCTTCAGTGTCACCCGGGTGACCGTGTCGGTCAGCGACCAGTTGATCAGCTGGCCGGTGATGAAGGTCTTGTTGGGGACGATGATGTCCTTGCGGTCGAAGTCGGTGATGGTCGTGGCGCGGATGCGGATCTTGCTCACGGTACCCGACAGGTTGCCGATGGTGATGGTGTCGCCGATACGCACCGGGCGTTCGAACAGGATCATGATGCCGGAAATGAAGTTGGCGAAGATTTCCTGCATGCCGAAGCCCAGGCCCACCGACAACGCGGCCACCAGCCACTGCAGCTTGTCCCAGCTGACCCCGAGGGTCGACAGGGTACTGACGATGCCGACGCCGACGATGGTGTATGACAACAGCGTGGTGGTGGCGTAGGCGCTGCCCTGGGCCAGGTTCAGGCGTGACAGCACCAGCACTTCCAGCAGGCCTGGCAAGTTGCCGGCCAAGGCAAAGGTAATGCCGACGATGACCAGGGCGCCGAGCAGGTCGCCGAGGCTGATCGGCACCATGCTGGCGGCGGCACCGGTGCCGCTGGTGTATTCATACAGGACAAAGTTGTTGAGGTAGGCGAACACCGAGATCAGGTCCGACCACACCCAGTACAGGCCGGCAATGAAGCCGCCGAGCAGGGCCAGGCGGATCAGGCGCAGCGACTGCTGGTTGACCTGCTCGATGTCCAGCGTCGGCTCTTCACTGATGACTTCGCCATCCAGCCCTTCCTTGGCCGCCGCCCGTTTGCTCAGCGCGCGCTGGTAGGCCAGGCGCCGTGCGGCCACCGACAGCCCGCGCACGAACGCGGCCTCGATCACCAGCCAGAACAGCAGCAGGTAGAGGGTGTAGATCAGCCGGTCGGTGAGCTTCAGCGCGGTGTAGTAGTAGCCGAAGCACACGGCCACGAACAGGGCGATGGGCAGTGCAGTGAAGGCCACGCCCACGGCCTTGCGGAACAGCGAGGTGTCACGGTGCGCCGGGCTGCTGAGCAGCAGGCGGCTGAGCAGCCAGGCCATCAGGGCATAGCAGGTCAGCACCACGCCGATGCCCAGCACATCGTCGGCCAGCGCCGATGGCTGATGTTCGGCCACGGCCACCACGCCGACCAGCGCCAGCACCACGGTGCCCAGGCGGCGTACCCAGCCGCGCAGGAACTCGACCTGCGGCTTGTGCCAGCGGAAATGGATTTCCGCCACGCCACCGGGGGCGAGGATGCGGTAGGCGGTGTAGAACACCAGCCAGGCCTGGGCCAGCTGCCAGAGGGCGGCGCCGAGGTTGGCGTTCTGCCCACGGGCGTCGATCTGCAGGGCATAGCTGCACAGGGCCAGGCCCAGGCTGACCGGCATCGCCAGCAGGATGTTGATGAGGATCGCCTGCGGTGTATGCCACTGGCTGTCGCGACGGAAATGACCGATGTCCTGGTGCACCTTGCCCAGGCGCTGGTACAGGTACTTGCGCCGCCACAACAGGGCGCCGATCACCAGCAGCAGCGGCAGGAACAGCAACGGCCGCTGGCTGAGGCCGTCGGCCAGCTCATTCAGGCCCGAGCCCCACGGCAGGTTGGCGACCTGGTCGGCCAGGCGTTCCGGCACGTAACGCAGCCAGTCCCAGTCCAGCGGCTTGTTGCTGGGGATCCAGAACATCTGCTCGTCGAGGGTGGTACGCAGGCTCTGGGCGGTGCCCAGCAATTGCTTCTGGTTGAGCTGCAACGTGATCGATTCGTTGAGCAGTGCCGACAGTTCGCGGTTCAGCCGTTCCAGCAGGTCGCTGCGGGTGATGGCTACTTCCAGCAGGGCCTTGCGCAGCTGTGGCGTCACCTCTTCCTGTGGTTGTGCCGCCAGCAGCTTGTCGACGTAGGTGACCGGGCTGCTCATCTGCTCGCGCTGCTGGTTGACCTCGAACTGGTACAGGCGGGTGTCAGCGATCTGGTCGGCCAGGTCGCGGTCCAGTTTCAGGTGCGGCAGGGTCTGCTTCTGCTTGTAGAGGATCTTCGACAGCAGCAGGCTGCCCTTGAGCACGTTGATCTGTTCGTCCAGCGCCTGGTCAGCCTGGGTCAGGCTGTCCAGCTGTTGCTTGGTGCGCAGGTTCTGCTGGGTCAGTTCGTTGAGCCGGTCGGTGCTTTTGAGCAGGTAGTCGGAGAGCTTGAGGTTGACCGCGCTTTCGGTGGCCAGCAGGCTGCTGCCACCGGCCTTCTGGGCCTCGATCGATTGCTGGGTGACGGCTTCCTGGGACTGGGCCAGACGCTTGTCGTTGATCAGGGTCTGCAGGTCCTGGATTTCCTGCTCCAGGCGCGCCGCGCGCTCGATCAGCAAGTCGTGGCGGGCGTTGCCGAGGTCCTGCAGCAGGCTGTTGCCGGCCAGCTCCTGGCGGCGTAGCAGGGTCAGGGCGTTGAGCGAGGCCAGTTCGGCATTCAGCTGGTTGCGTTGGTCAGCGTTGATCGGTTTGCCGGCATCCTTGCCGGTCTTGAGGATGCTGTTGATCTGCTGGGTACGCGCCTGGGCGTTGCTGATTTCCGCCTGGGCGCGTTCCGGACGGGTCTGCGAATTGATGATCAGGCTGTTGGCTTCGGACAACGCCTTCTGTAGCTCGCCCTGCTGGGTGCTGCGCTCGCTGAGCATCTGCTCCAGCTGCGGTACGCTGAGGCTGGCATAGCGCTGGGCCACCGGCTGTGGCTTGCTTTCCTTGAGCTTGGCCAGTTCGTGCTGGCTGTCGCTGGTTTCCTTCGGGGCCCCGGCCAGCTGCTGCTTGAGCGCGGCCAGCTTGTTCTCGTTGTCTTCCTTGCTGGCGAGCAGGCTGAGGGTTTGCTCCAGGACCTGTTGGAGGGCTTTCTGCTCCGCCTCGGGCAGCTTGCGCTCGGCGATCTTGTCGAGGCTGTTCTGGATGCTGGCGGTGGTCGGGGCATCTGCCGCAGTGGCTGCGAAAGAGAGAGACAGGCACAGCCCGAGCAGGGCTGTGCGGAGATACACGCGCAGGGACATAGGCAGGCTACTTGGGAATCAGGCAAACGAAGTTTAGAGGAACAATCCTGGTCCGGGTCGCGTTCCTTCGGGGAATCTGACGCCTACTTTCTGAATCTTGTTCCCGTCCATGGTGGCCACGGTCCAGATTGTGCCATGCCATTCGACCTGGTCACCTACTACTGGAGCGCCTCCGACCTTCTGTCGGATGAACTGCGCCAACGGCATTTTCGCATCCAGGCCATCGAGTTTCAGGCCATACAGCGCTGCCACTGCACCCAGTTCGGCATCGCCTTCGAGTACGAAGTCGCCGAAGAAGCGCAGGTCCAGGCCGCGTTGCGGCGCCTGGCTGAACAGTTTGCCCAGGGCTGGCAGGTTGTGTTCGTGGCCGATCACGCAAAGCATGTCGCCCACTTCAAGCACGGTGCTGCCCGACGGGTGCAGCAGTTGCTCGCCCCGGAACAGGGCGGCGATGCGTGTGCCTTCAGGCATTTTCAGCTCGCGCAGGGCGGCGCCGATGCACCATTTTTCCGCGCCCAGGCGGTAGACGAACAGTTCCCACTCGCTGGTCAGGTGGACTTCCAGGGCGGAACGGGAGATCGGTGCCGGGTCGGGCGGTACGGTCACTTTCAGCAGCTTGGCCATCCACGGCAGGCTGGTGCCTTGCACCAGCAGCGACACCAGCACGATGAAGAACGCCAGGTTGAAGAACAGCTGGGCGTCCGGCAGACCGGCCATCAACGGGAATACCGCCAGGATGATGGGTACCGCGCCGCGCAGGCCAACCCAGGAAATGAAGCCTTTTTCACGGCCATGGAAGGCCTTGAATGGCAGCAGGCTGGCGACCACCGACAACGGGCGCGCCACCAGGATCATCCACAACGCCAGGCCCAGCGCAGGCAGGGCGATGGGCAGCAGGTCGTGCGGGGTGACCAGCAAGCCAAGCACCAGGAACATGCCGATCTGCGCCAGCCAGGCCATGCCGTCGAGCATGTGCAGGATGCCATGGCGGCTGCGGATCGGCTTGTTGCCCAGCACCAGGCCGCACAGGTAGACGGCAAGGAAACCACTGCCGTGCAGGGCGTTGGTCAGCGAGAACACCACCAGGCCGCCAGCGATGACCAGGATCGGGTACAGGCCGCCGGCCAGGTTGATGCGGTTGACCAGTTGCAGCATCAGCCAGCCACCACCCAGGCCCAGCAGCCCGCCGATGCCGAACTCGCGCAGCAGGTGGGTGAGCAGGCTCCAGTGCAGGCCGGTCTGGCCGCTGGCGATCATGTCGATGAGGGTGACGGTGAGAAACACGGCCATCGGGTCGTTGCTGCCCGATTCGATTTCCAGGGTGGCGGTCACCCGCTCGTTCAGGCCTTTGCCGCCGAGCAGCGAGAACACCGCTGCGGCGTCGGTGGAGCCGACGATCGCACCGATCAGCAGGCCCTGGATCAGGCTCAGATCGAACAGCCAGGCGGCGACCATGCCGGTGAGGGCGGTGGTGATCATGACGCCGACGGTAGCCAGCGACAGCGCCGGCCACAGGGCCACGCGGAAGCTCGCAACCCGTGTACGCAGGCCGCCGTCAAGCAGGATCACGGCCAGTGCCAGGTTGCCCACCAGGTAGGCGGTCGGGTAGTTGTTGAAAATGATGCCGCCACCATCGACACCGGCGATCATGCCGACCGCAAGGATGATGACCAGGATAGGGATGCCCAGGCGCGAAGACAGCGAGCTGACCAGGATACTTGCGCCCACCAGCAATGCGCCGATCAGGAACAGGCTGTTGATGGTGCTTGCATCCAAAGGCAGGTACTCCGGGAACCGCGGGGGAAGGGACTCGATAGCAGCTTGCTAGCAGGTCGCGTGCCAACTGATTCTAACCTGATGAATTGGCAGGCTGTAAAGCGTTTCTGCAGATGTGCAAAAGGCACCGCGGTGGGTGCCTTTTGGGTAATGCCTGGAGGGCCTCTTCGCGAGCACGCCCGCGAGGAGGCCAGTGCAGGTTTACGCCTGCTTCACCTCACGCAACGGCTTGCCCTTCACCGGTGCGCCATTGGCCACATAGTACTTGGCGGTGCTGCGTGGCAATGGCTTGCGGCCACGGATCTTGTCCGAGATTTTCTCGGCGATCATGATCGTGGTGGCGTTGAGGTTGCCGGTGATGATGATCGGCATGATCGACGCGTCGACCACCCGCAGACCTTGCATGCCATGCACGCGGCCTTCGCCATCGACCACTGCCATGTCGTCGGTGCCCATCTTGCACGAGCAGGACGGGTGGAAGGCGGTTTCGGCGTGTTCGCGGATGAACTTGTCCAGTTCTTCGTCGGTCTGCACGTGCGCGCCCGGGCTGATTTCGCGGCCGCGGTACGGGTCCAGCGCCGGCTGGGCCATGATCTCGCGGGTCAGGCGAATGCCGTCACGGAATTCCTGCCAGTCCTGTTCGGTCGCCATGTAGTTGAACAGGATGCTTGGGTGCTGGCGCGGGTCCTTCGACTTGAGACGGATACGGCCGCGGCTGGGCGAACGCATCGAGCCCATGTGCGCCTGGAAACCGTGCTCCTTGACGCCGTTGGAGCCGTTGTAGTTGATGGCCACCGGCAGGAAGTGGTACTGGATGTTCGGCCACTTGAATTCAGGACGGGTACGGATGAAACCACCGGCCTCGAACTGGTTGCTGGCGCCGATACCGGTGCCGTTGAACATCCACTCGGCGCCGATCGCCGGCTGGTTCCACCACAGCAGCGACGGGTACAGCGACACCGGCTGGGTGCAGGCGTACTGCAAGTACAGTTCCAGGTGGTCCTGCAGGTTTTCGCCAACGCCCGGCAGGTCGTGCACCACCGGGATGTCGAGGCTTTCCAGCAGGGCGCGCGGGCCGACGCCGGAACGCTGCAGCAGTTGCGGCGAGGCGATGGCGCCGGAGCTGACGATCACTTCCTTGCGTGCGCGGGCTTCGACGCGCTCTTCGCTGTCGCCGACCAGGTAGGTCACGCCGATGGCGCGCTTGCCGTCGAACAGTACGCGGTCGGTCAGGGCGTGGGTGACGATGGTCAGGTTCGGGCGCTTCTTGGCCTGGTCCAGGTAGCCGCGGGCGGTGCTGGAGCGGCGACCGTTCTTGGTCACGGTACGGTCCATCGGACCGAAGCCTTCCTGCTGGTAGCCGTTGAGGTCTTCGGTGCGCGGGTAACCGGCCTGCACGCCGGCTTCGACCATGGCGTGGAACAGTGGGTTGTTGCCGGCTTTCGGCGTGGTCACGCTGACCGGGCCTTCGCCGCCATGGTAGTCGTTCGGGCCGATGTCACGGGTTTCGGCCTTGCGGAAGTACGGCAGGCAGTCCAGGTAGGTCCAGTCTTCCAGGCCCGGCAGCTCTGCCCAGCCATCGAAGTCCATGGCGTTGCCGCGGATGTAGCACATGCCGTTGATCAGCGACGAGCCACCCAGGCCCTTGCCTCGGCCACACTCCATGCGGCGGCCGTTCATGTGCGGCTCCGGGTCGGTCTCGTAGGCCCAGTTGTAGCGACGGCCCTGCAGCGGGAAGGCCAGGGCGGCTGGCATCTGGGTGCGGAAGTCGAAGCGGTAGTCGGGGCCACCGGCTTCCAGCAGCAGTACAGTGACGCCGGCGTCTTCGGTCAGGCGGGTCGCCAGGGTGTTACCGGCAGAGCCGGCACCGACGATGATGTAATCGTATTCTTTGGACATGAAAGTACCCTCATGTTGGCGGTGATCAGGGAGCGGAAACGCCCGTGCGCAGCGGCACGGGCGTGGCTAGACAGGGTTTAGAAAACCGAGTTGTAGCCGCCCAGCTCGACCTGGACCGACTTGATGCGAGTGTATTGGGCCAGCGAGCTGATGCCGTTCTCACGGCCGACGCCCGACTGCTTGTAGCCACCCACCGGCATTTCGGCTGGCGATTCACCCCAGGCATTGATCCAGCAGATACCGGCTTCCAGCTTGTGGATGATGCGGTGGGCGCGGCTGATGTCGTTGGTGCACACACCGGCGGCTAGGCCGTACTCGGTGTCGTTGGCACGGCGGATGACTTCTTCTTCGGTTTCGTAGGTGAGAATGCTCATCACCGGGCCGAAGATCTCTTCCTTGACGATGGTCATGTCGTCGGTGCAATCGGTGAACACGGTCGGGGCGACGAAGGCACCCTTGGCGAAAGCGCCTTCGGTCATGCGCTCACCACCGCACAGCACGCGGGCGCCTTCTTCCTTGCCCTTGGCGATGTAGCCGAGCACGCTTTCCATGTGCTGGAAGCTGACCAGCGGGCCGAAGTTGGTGTTTTCGTCTTCCGGGTTGCCCGCACGAATGCGCGCAACACGCTCGACGATCTTGGCTTCGAATGCTGCCTTCATTGCCGTCGGGATGAACACGCGGGTGCCGTTGGTGCACACCTGGCCCGAGCTGTAGAAGTTGGCCATCATGGCGATGTCGGCGGCCTTGTCCAGGTCGGCGTCGGCACAGATGATCAGCGGCGACTTGCCGCCCAGTTCCATGGTGACTTCCTTGAGCGACGAGCTCGAGGCGCTGGCCATGACCTTCTTGCCGGTGGTGGTGCCGCCGGTGAAGGAAACTTTCTCGATGCGCGGGTGCTCGGTCAGCCAGGTGCCGACTTCGCGGCCGCTGCCGGTCAGGACGTTGAACACGCCGTTCGGCAGGCCGGCTTCGGTGTAGATCTCGGCCAGTTTGAGGGTGGTCAGCGAGGTCACTTCCGACGGCTTGAAGATCATTGCGTTGCCAGCGGCCAGGGCCGGGGCGGATTTCCACAGGGCGATCTGGATCGGGTAGTTCCAGGCGCCGATACCGACGGTCACGCCCAGCGGCTCGCGGCGGGTGTAGACGAAGGACGACTCGCGCAGCGGGATCTGCTCGCCTTCGATGGCCGGTACCAGGCCGGCGTAGTATTCCAGCACGTCGGCGCCGGTGACGATGTCGACGTAGCGAGTTTCCGAGTACGACTTGCCGGTGTCCAGGGTTTCCAGCATGGCCAGCTCGTCGTTGCGCTCGCGCAGGATGTCGACGGCGCGGCGCAGGATGCGCGAACGCTGCATGGCAGTCATCGCGGCCCAGACTTTCTGGCCTCGCTCGGCACTTTCGACGGCCTTCTCGACATCGGCCTGGGTGGCACGTTGTACGTGGGCGAGGACTTCGCCGGTGGCCGGGTTGATGGCTTCGAAAGTGGCATCGCTGCCAGCGTCGACGTAAGCGCCATCAATGTAGAGTTTTTGCGTTCCGAAACGGGCCATAGTGTCCTCGCAAGTGCAGTGTGTGGTTGGCTGCGCGTCACGCTCCTGCCGGGTCGACAAGTGCCGTGCGTGCTTGATCAGCAGCCTGGTCGTTGGTGTCCAGGGTGTGCTGTTTAGCCAGTTGTAGATCCATGTATTCGTAAGCAATCCGTATCGCCTGGTCGGTGTCGAATGCATCACCCGACAGGGCACCACGCAGCCACAAGCCATCGATCAGAGCCGCCAGGCCGCGGGCGGCCTTGCGCGCATGGTAGAGCGGCAGGGCGCGGCGGAACTGGCAGCACAGGTTGGAATACAAGCGGTGGTCGTTGATCCGCTGCAACCTGTGCAAATCGGGCTGGTGCATGCTGGAAGCCCAGAAGGCCAACCAGGTTTTCATTGCCGGGCCGTTCACCTGGCTGGCATCGAAGTTACCCTCGATGATGACTTTCAGGTGGGCACGCGGGCTGTCGTCCGTCAGGGCCTGGCGACGTGCTCGAACACCTTCGTTGAGCATGTTCATGATGTATCCCATCGTCGCTGCGATCAGGCCGTTCTTGTCCCGAAAGTAGTGACTGATGATGCCGTTCGACACACCGGCCAAACGGGCAATCAGCGCAATGCTGGCATCCCCCAGTCCGACCTGATCGACCGCCTGCAACGTGGCTTCGATCAACTGCTGGCGGCGGATGGGTTGCATACCGACCTTGGGCATCTTGCTATCTCCTCAGGCCTGCGAGCAGGCGACAAGCGCTGACTCGGCGAAGGCCAGTCTATTTTGTTTTGATTGAACGTTCAATCAATAAAGAATAAGCTCTGCGACAATTTGTGCCATTGACAGTTTTTCAGGCGGTCTAAGAAGCACGGATTGACACCCCAGGAAATCGCGTAACCCCCGGAATACAAGGCGTTGACGGGCATGAGCGATGCGAAATGCAGATTCTGCCGTGCGCTCATCGAGCCTGCGGCAGGCCCTTGGAGCGGGCGGGGTGGACTGTGGCGAATGCGCGCACCTCGACCGAGGCGTGGCAGTGGCGACAGGCCACCTGTCTGTTTTTTTGCAACGTATCGATTCGGGATCACGGTTTCCAGGGTGCCTTTTATAACACCTGATGCAGTGGGGATATTCCACCAATTGCTCGGGAACACTGATTAGCCTCCATAGCCGCACTGCCCGGAGCATTCGTGCAATGAGTTCTGCCTCACTTACCAAGCCCCCCGCCGAGAGGGTACGGGTCAACCGCGTGGTGTTCTTCACCTCCGCGCTGATGATCCTCGTTCTGACTGCCTTGCTTATCGCTGTACCCGAAACCGCCGGCCAGGTGCTGGGCGTAGCCCAGAAGTGGCTGACGCGTACCTTCGGCTGGTACTACATGCTGGTGATTTGCGGTTACCTGCTGTTCGTCGTCTACCTGGCCTTCTCCGACTACGGCAAGCTCAAGCTTGGCGGCAAGGACGACGAGCCCGACTTCAGCTATGGCGCCTGGGCCGGCATGCTGTTCTCTTCCGGTATCGGCATTTCGCTGCTGTACTTCGGCGCCTCCGAGCCGCTGGACCACTATTTCAACCCACCGGAGGGCACCTCGGCCAGCCTCGAGGCCGCGCGCCAGGGCTTGCAATTGACCTTCCTGCACTGGGGCCTGCATGGCTGGGCGATCTATGCCCTGGTCGGCCTGGCCGTGGGTTACTTCGCCTACCGCCATAACCAGCCGCTAGCCCTGCGCTCGGCGCTGTACCCGCTGGTGGGCGAGCGTTGGGTCAAGGGTGCTGCCGGCAACGCCGTGGACATCTTCGGCATGTTCGTGACCCTGCTGGGCCTGGTGACCAACCTGGGCATCGGCTCGATGCAGGTGGCCTCCGGCCTGGAGTACCTGTTCGGCATGGACCACAGCAAGACCAACCTGCTGGTGGTGATCCTGGTCATGGCCGGCGTGGCCACCGTGGCGGCGGTCTCGGGCGTGGAAAATGGCATTCGCCGCCTGTCCAACCTGAACATCATGCTGTTCAGCGGCCTGTTGATCTTCGTGCTGCTGGGTGGCGAAACCCTGTACCTGCTCAACGGCTTCGTGCAGAACATTGGCGACTACCTCAACGGTATCGTGCTGAAGACCTTCGACCTCTACGTGTACGAAGGTTCGGGCGACAAGTCCGAGCGCTGGCTGGGCTTGTGGACCGTGTTCTACTGGGCCTGGTGGATCTCCTGGGGCCCGTTCGTAGGGATGTTCATCGCCCGTATCTCCAAGGGCCGCACCGTGCGCCAGCTGGTAATGGGCGTATTGCTGATCCCGCTGGGCTTCACCCTGGCCTGGCTGTCGATCTTCGGCAACACGGCGCTGGACCTGGTGATCAACCAGGGCGCGGTGGAACTGGGCAAGACAGCACTGGAACAGCCGTCGATGTCGATCTACCAATTGCTGGAATACTTCCCGGCAGCCAAGATTGTGATCGGCGTGGCGGTGTTCGTCGGCTTCGTCCTGTTCCTCACCCCGGCCGACTCCGGCGCGGTGATGATGGCCAACCTGTCCTGCAAGGGCGGCAAGGTGGACGAAGACGCCCCGCACTGGATGGTGGTGTTCTGGTCGGTGGTCATCACCCTGGTCACCATCGGCTTGCTGTTCGCCGGTAATTTCGAAGCCATGCAGACCATGGTGGTGCTGGCGGGCCTGCCGTTCTCGGTGGTGCTGGTGCTGTTCATGTTCGGCCTGTACAAGGCCATGAAGCAGGACGTGGTGGTCGAGCAGGAGCGGGCCGAGCTGGCCGCCCGTGGCCGTCGCGGTTTCAGCGAGCGCCTGACCCAGCTGGAGCTGCAGCCGACCCAGGCCGTGGTGCAGCGCTTCATGGACAAGCACGTCAGCCCGGCGCTGAAAGACGCCGCCGCGCAGTTGCAGACCCTGGGCTTCGAGGTGGAAACCCGTGTTGGCCAGTCGCGCAACCTGATGGGCCTGCGGGTGATGATGGATGAGGGCAACCCGTTCGTCTACGAAGTGAGCCTGGACGGCTACCTGGCGGCGCCGAGCGAAGCGCCGGTGGAAGGCGAGCCGGAAGTCCGTCAGCGCTTCTATCGAGCCGAAGTGTACCTGCACGATGGCAGCCAGGAGTACGACCTGATGGGCTTTGCGCCGGAGCAGATCGTGCGTGATGTGCTCGACCAGTTCGAAAGCCACCGGCAGTTGCTGGGGCGTGTCTACAGCTGATGCTGGCGCATTGAAGAAAAGGCCTTGCCCGACAGAGCAAGGCCTTTTTTTTGAGCAATATGTAGTGCGGATACCGAGCCTGACTACTGCAGCCTACCGCTTTTCAAAGCGGAGGTATCCAGCATGACCAGTTCCCAGGTTCCAACCTTCGATTTCAGGCAGGCCGTTGCCAGGCAATTTGGTGATCGGCCGACGTTGCGCCAGGTTGCCAGTGAGCAGTTGCTGCGCTTGTTGTTGTCAAAGCTGCCATGGTTGGCCCATGTTACCCCCGCTCTGACAACGGCTGACCCGCTGATGCTGGACAGCCCGGACCCCTCCAACACCTATTGGACTACCCAACCCCTGGTGGACCGGGTTCTGCAAGCTTTGCTCGATTCGCAGCCGCTGAGCCTCGAGCCACTGGCTGATGGCCGCCATTACAATCTCGGTCTCACTGGCAGCTATCGTTTCGCCGGCTCGACGAGTGAATTCGATACTCGCCAGTTGTCAGGCTTGTCAGCTGCTCTCGGGCAATTGGTGGAACAGCTTCCACAACACTTCTGCGAAGCTCAGCTCAAGTATTGGCGAGCCAAGGGCAACGCAGGTGTCAGTCGCGACAGCTGGTTGCAGTTGCTGCTCAAGACCGCTCTGCTGCGCGGGCTGCCCTTGCAAGGCCTGGATCCACGGGAGCAGGCGTGTATCCGTGGGCTGCTCCACGGCGGTGACGACCAGCCCGCGGTGTACTTCGTCCAGACGCACCTGACCAGTGCGTCACTGCAGTATGCCCGGATGCAATGCCAGATGCTGATTTTTGGTGGGTGGGACGAGCGCGAGGTTGTCCTGTGGTGCGCGCCTTCGGGCGCGGTGCGCAGCTTCGATTCGTTGACTACGTTTGGCCTCGCGTTGCGTGACGAACTGGCGCAAGCCTATGCCTTCGAACAAATGAGTTGGCAACGTCATCCAGCCCAAGGCAACGTTTTCGCCCAGCAGGTCTCGCTTTTGCTCGAGACGCTGCTGCAGAGAATCGAGCAAGCCCGCTATCGCGAGATCGAAGACGTTTCGGCCCTTGAACAGCGTTTCGCCCAACTGAGCGATCCTTCGTCCTGGTTCGAGGCCTACCAGGACGAAACGCCGGCAGTACAACTACCTCCGGGTTTGCGGGCCAGCCTCGCACAGGACAGCTTTGCATGTAGTGCTGCGTTGCAGCAGATCGCACTTTATCAACTGGACTCGGGCGGCATCGCGGCACTGGATGGCATTCAGTCGTTGACCGATTACGCTCGTGAGCGGCTGGTTGCACAAATTCGCGAGGACCATGCGGCTGACAGCTCACCGGACGAGCTGATGTTCGACCTTTACCTCGCCCGCGGGGTGCCGGGAGGGTCGGCAACAGGTGCTGGCGGTGGCGAGCCGCTGGCTTTCGCTGGCAGCAAGACGCTCACCGAATTCGCCATCGGTAACCTCGCCTCCCTCAAGGGGGCGAGCATCAAGCGGGTTTACCTGCGCAGCGGCGGGGACGTGCCGACATGGTTGAATGCCGAGTCGGCCAAGGCACTGGTCACCAAGGTGGATATCGGAAGCCATTATCCAGCCTATGTCGCCGCGCAGCTGGACGATCCGGCCACTCGCGCGGACCGGGTCAGGCGGTTGGGCAGGGAATGGCGTGCCGCTATGCTCGCCAGTGCGATCACTGCCAAGCTTGACGGAAAGGTCACAGAGCCTGGGCTGCAATGCGTGGTCGACTTCTGTGCCGGTCATGTCGACCCGAACACGCCGCGAATGACGTTGATTCCGTTGGCGTTCAAGCGCAGCGCAACAACTGCGAAAACCGACGAGGTCCGGTGCATGTACATCCTGTACTGCGCAGAACCCTCGCTGGTACTGCTTTACCGCCCTTTGTACACCCAGGACACGCTTCGTGAATATGCCAGCCTGTCGGCCATGCTCGAACATGTGCGCGAGTCGGTGATCCTGCAGGACAGCATTCTCGACTGGATGGACCCGAGCGTCAGAGCGGTATATGACCATGGTGGTTTCAGCGAACCCCATATCAATGTCATCGGCATCGACCCCTACGTCAATCTCACACGCCCGGCACCAGCCCAGCTGGCCATCACCTATTGGCGTAACAACATCGACGAGAAGCTGTATGTGGCGAACCGCGATCTGCTGGTAAGTTTCGCCGAAGAGCAGTCCGTATCCAATGCCGAGAGCCGCTGGCAGACCCTGTGCGAGGGCGCATGGCTATTGTTCGATGTCGTGACCTTGGCGCTTCGTGGGCCAGTGGCAACCGTGGCCTGGCTGGTACAACTGCTGGCTTCCTTGCAGCACGAGCTTGACGCGCTTGAGCGCGGCGATGAGTTTGATCGTGCGGCTGCCATTGCCGACCTGATACTGAATTTGAGCATGGTGTTGTTGCACGCCAGGCAACCCCGACGCCAAGTTCCCAGCCATGATCTGCCCAACGCGGCAGCCGTGGAAGGGCCAGGGCCGCAGCGCGGGGCTTATGCCGAGGTTACTGTCGCCCCGGCGGAGCAGGCGCAGGTTGCGGCTGAAGCGCTGCCCAGCAGCTGGCTTGATTTTACCTGGCGTGGCCAGAGTGGCTTCAACTGGTTGCCGCAAGCCCAGCGGAAAGCCCTGCTGGCCATGCGTTCCAGTGTGTCGCTCAATGGCATCAAACCATTGGATGACGGCGCCATGGCGGGTTTGTACCGCATGGACGGCAACTATTACGTAACTCTGGCTGGTGGCGTCTACCGCGTGGAGCAGTTGCCAAGTGGCGTGCGGGTGGTCGACTCCAAAGGAACCCCAGGGCCCTGGCTGAGCTTTGCCGATGGCGTCTGGCGAGTAGATACGTCACTTCGTCTGGGCGGTGGTATGCCGCAAAACTCCGCCCGCGCTCGGCTGGCAAACCGGTTCCGCGAGTTGCATCAGAAAATCAACCAGCTAGATCAGCAGGTCAACGAGGCGAGGGCGCAGTTCGGCAGCATGGCCGCGAAATCGCTCGACTCGAAGAAAAAACTCGACGCCTTGAAGGAGCTCAGAGCCAAGGCGGCCGCAACTCAACCGTCGCTGCCGGAGGGAGACGAAGCTGCCCGTTTGCGAGCGCTGTTGCAGCGCTACGATGAACGCATAACCGGTCTGGAGGAGGACGACCTTCAGCAGAGGGACCAGGCGGTACAGCAATTGGAGGCTGCTGTCAGTGCTGAAAGGGCGATACTCCCGCTGCTGGCCACGATCAAAGAACCCAAGTATGCCAGCGAGCGGCGGAAGGGCAACTGGGATGATGTGCTTCCGCAATACGAGACAACTGCCCGGGAGGGCCTTATCCGCAATAGCGACTTCATCATCGATGAGCTTTGGGGCCTGGCGGAGTACCCCAAACTGATCGAAATGCAAAAGGCTCTGGATGGGCAGCCAATCGCCAATGTCGCTGAGCTGTATCAGGCATTTCGCCTGAGGGTGGAAAAGGTTGTCGGCCTGCAGGAGCGCCTACTCGCAGGGTTGGAGGATCTCGATCAGTTGTTGGTTGATAGTGCAGACGATTTCGCGATTACCGGTGTGTCGGGTGAACCTGTGCTTACCGTTGCACAACTGATTGCCCGGCGCAGCGTCTCCACGGTTCAGCTGCGTTTCCACCAGGTATTGAACCTGGCTGAGCTGGCCTTGCACCTTGACAGTGAGTCCGGGCAAAACGTGCTTGCCGGTTACAGGGAGGAGCTGGCTAGCCTGAGTCTGCGCAATGCCGCTGAAGCTCATGGCCAGCTGGATTTTGCCAACCTGTCGGCGCAGGACAGGATTGTCATCCTGCAGGAAGCCTGGGATGAATACAGTGCTGCGCTGCTCAACAGCGACCGCATTCGCAACGAAGGCGGAGCATTGATCGAGCCGACGATGATCGATCGCTACCGCGAACATCTCGGCAAGCTCAAACTGGAGGCGGGCAGCCGTCTGGTCGAAGCGGCTCGGGAGCAGGATGACCCCAGCGTGCCTGCCAAGCGTTCGCCCTACAAGGCGTCCAGCGCGACGCAGCGGTTAGTGCGCAATGCTCAAGGCCAGCTAATGATCGGAACCGAGATCGAGGTGCAGGGGCAGCGCCTGCTTGAGGTGCGTGAGGCGCTCAGCGAAACCGTGCTGGCCACGTTCGAACAGGTAGACGGCGAGTGGCGCGAGCGTGAGGCTGAGCAGCCTTCGGCGGCTGACGAAGCGCCCCCAAGTGATCTGGCCATGTGGGTGCAGTCACTGCTGGACGAGAACAATGCGTTGCGGATGAAGGCCAAGTCGTATGTCGACAACGATATCAAAGGTACCTTGCTCGCTCGGTTGTTCGACCAGCAGCTGGGCAGACTGGATCAGGCGGCAAGCACGCTGCGTGATGCCGGTGGCAACGACACGCTGCTCAGGACCCTGGAGCGCGAGGCGGATGCTTTGGCTGCGGAGAAAGAGCTGCAACTCATTACCCTTTACACCGACACCCATTATCCCTCCGCTGAAGCCTTGCGCTTCCTGCACGCAAAGAAGCTGATCACAGTAGAATACAACGAGCGGCGAACCATGCAGGATGGTAGTACTTTTGACGAGTATCGGGTGCTGCGCCTGCCAAGCAAACGAAATCTGTGGGCTGCGCATTTTCATTTCCGCTCGCCTGACGACTTCGCCGAGGATTTCGTTGCCGGCCACCTCAAGACCTGGAGCCAACGTCGCATGAGCAGCCGCCTCGCCGCAAGCTCAGGGCAGCGGCTCCACCGTGGCAAGCTGACGCTGGAGCAAGTCCGGGGGATCATTCCGTTCCATTGACCCGCCCAGTAACAAGGCGGGAGCGGGCCTGCCGAACCTGGCAATCATGCCCGGGTACGGCAGGCTCGGGCGGCCTGTTACGGTGCCGCGGCTTGAACCAAGTCAGTACGGAACTCTGCCCAATCACATCGATGGCGACGCTGCATAGCTTCAAGGGCAAGGCCGAACCCGGGATATCGCGGCGCGCAACAGGCGATAGCCTGACGGATCATTGCCGTCTGTCGTTGCCGGTGTACCACGCTTTACCCGGTAGAAAACGACATCAGGACCGCGCAACCAACTGATCCGGGCGCCACCGTCAGGCAAGTGTTCAGTCATCACCTGAGCCAAGGGTTTGCCTGGTGGTAGCAGTTCCACCTTGATGCTCGGGGTACAAGGTCGCCGGTTCGGCGAGCGTGCTGGCAGTGTCATCGGCGCCAGCCAGGTTGCTGAATAGCGTCAAGGCGAGTGTCGCCAGGATTGAGGGGTTTGCATGTCGTGCCTCCTTGGGATGGAGGTCGAAGCGTGCGGGCACTATCGGCGGAGCTGGCGGTACTAGGTGGACAACCCGTTCAGCGGTTGCTGTAGCGGCCATGCCTGCCGTGCGCTGGCATGGCTTGGTTGCTGCGCTCGGCAATCATCTGCGGCAGGCTGAGCAGAACTATTCCCTGGCTTTTCAGGCGCGGCAGTTCGCGTGCCAGCACCTCGAGCGTTTGCGGGTAAGGGTGGCCAATCAACACTGCCGAGCCTTGCTTGTGTGCCAGGGCCATACCTTGTTGAAGCTGCCCGGCAATGGCCTCGGTGGTGCGCACGTCGTCGAGGAACACATCCCGCGAGACATGCGCCAGCCCCTGCGCCTGTGCTTCGGCAGCGGCTACCGTGGCGGCACTGGTGCGGCTGTCGACGAAGAACAGGTGGCGTCGCTGCAGCTCGCCCATCAGCCAGGCCATGGGTTCGCGCTGGGCCGTCATGCGGCTGCCCATGTGGTTGTTGATGCCAGCAGCGTAGGGCACCTTGAGCAAGGCGCTGTCCAGGCGCCGGGCCAACTCCTCGATGGGCAGGCCAGGGTGCCAGGCATAGGGCCCTTCAGCCGGGTCCATGGGCATGTGCAGGATCACCGTCTTGCCGGCCTTGTGTGCCTGGCGGGCAAAGTCGGTGGCGTGTGGCGTGTCGGGCATGATCGCCATGGTCACCGGCCCCGGCAAGGCCAGGGTGCGGCTGTCACGTTCGGGGTTCTGGCCCAGGTCGTCGATGATGATGCTCATGTAGGCCTTGCCGGCCTGGGCCGCGTGCGCGACCCCGGCCAACAGGCAGAACAACAGACACAGCAGATAACGCATGGGGTGGATCAGTCGCCCTTGGTGATGTTCAGGCCTTTGAGCAGGCTCAGGGCCTGGCTCAGCTGGAAGTCGTCATCCTGTGGGCGCTCCTTGCGCTTGCTGCTGCCGGTCGGGCGGTCGGCGCCGCCGTTGCCGTTGCCCAGGTGGCCCTGCAGGTCGGCTTCCTTGAAGTTGTCGGTGTCGGCCTCGGCGGTGAGCTTGGCCGGGCGTACTTCGATGTCGGGGACGATGCCCTGGGCCTGGATCGAGCGGCCATTGGGGGTGAAGTACAGTGCAGTGGTCAATTTCAGGGCGCGATCGTTGGCCAGCGGCAGCACGGTCTGCACCGAGCCTTTGCCGAAGCTGTCGGTACCCATCAACACCGCGCGTTTCTGGTCCTGCAGGGCGCCGGCGACGATTTCCGAGGCCGAGGCGCTGCCGCCGTTGATCAGCACCACCAATGGCACGCCTTCGCTGGCGTCGGCCGGGTCGGCCGAGAAGCGCAGCTCGGAGTTGGCGATGCGCCCCTTGGTGTACACGATCAGGCCCTTGGTCAGGAAGTGGTCGGCCACTTCCACCGCCGACTGCAGCACGCCGCCCGGGTTGTTGCGCAGGTCCAATACCACGCCGCGCAGCTTCTTGCCGTTGTCCTTGCGCAGCTTGGCCAGCGCCTTGCCCACTTCGTCGCCAGTCTTGACCTGGAACTGGGTGATGCGAATGTAGCCGTAGTCGTTCTCCAGCAGCTGGCTCTTCACGCTCTTGACCTGGATGACAGCACGGGCAAGGGTGACGTCGAACGGGGTACCGCCATCGCGCACCAGGGTCAGGGTGATCTTTTCACCGACCTTGCCGCGCATCTTGTCGACCGCCTCGGTCATGGTCTGGCCACGGGTCGGGGCGCCGTTGATCTTGACGATGAGGTCGCCCGCCTGCACGCCGGCACGCGAGGCCGGGGTGTCATCGATGGGCGAGACCACCTTGATGAAGCCGTCTTCCTGGCCCACTTCGATACCCAGCCCACCGAACTCGCCGCTGGTGCTTTCCTGCAGTTCCTGGAAGTCCTCGGGGCCGAGGTAGGCCGAGTGCGGGTCGAGGTTGCTGAGCATGCCCTTGATGGCGTTTTCCAGCAGGGTCTTGTCGTCCACTGGCTCCACGTAGGCTGCCTTGATGCGGTCCATGACCTCGGCGAAGGTACGCAGCTCCTCAAGCGGCAGGGGAGCCTTGGCGGTCACCTCGGTGGCCGGTACTGCAGCCGGCTTGGCCGGCTCTGCGGCAGTGGCCAGAGACGCGCCCACCGCCACGGCGATGGACAGGGCCAGCTGGGTGAGACGAGGCGAGTGCAGCATGTCGAACGAACTCCTGATCCTGTAGGCGCTCCCTGCGGAGCATCGGCGTGGCCCGTGGGCTACGCCGTAGAAATATGACTAGGCTCTGTACGAAAAGCCTTGATACTTGTTCATGCTGCGTTGGAAACAGCCTCGGAATGCTCATGTACTCCAGTACACTCCGCTTCCTCGGCTGTTTTCGCCTTGCCTGACCTGCGTCTCAAGACTTTTCGTACAGAGCCTAGCCCCGGCACCATTGCGAAGGGTCGGTAGGCCGGCCCTGCTGGCGAATGGCGAAATACAAGCCGGCAGCATCCTGGCCGCCGCTGTCGCCAACGGTGGAAATGGCTTCGCCGGCCTTGACGATATCACCGGCGCTCTTGAGCAGGCTCTGGTTATGCCCATACAGGCTCAGGTAACCGTTGCCATGGTCGAGAATGACCAGAAGCCCGGCACCGCGCAACCAGTCGGCGAACACCACGCGCCCGCCGTGCACGGCACGTACCTGGGTGCCGGGGCTGGCGCTGATCATCACGCCGTCCCACTTGGCACGGGCATCGCTGCCGCGGGCATCACCGAAGCGTGCCAGCAATCGACCATTGACTGGCCAGGGAAGTTTTCCGCGTGCAGCAGAAAATGCGCCACCGTAGCTCGCGCCGTCGCTGGAAACCATCGGGCCCAGGGTGGTGCGGGCCTTTTTCGGCGGCTCTGCGGGTTCGCTGTCTTGCTCGCGGGCGGCGGCCGCGGCCAGGGCTTCTTGCTGGCGGCGTTTCTCCGCCTCCTGCTGGGCCAGCAAGGCTTTCTGGCGCGCCTCTTCGGCCTCGCGGGCCTGGCGGGCGAGGGTTTCCTCGATGGTCTTGAGCACTTTGGCCAGGTCAGCCTGGTCCTGCTCGCGCGCTTGCAGCTTCTGGTCGCGGTCCTTCATGTCGCTGTTGAGCTTGGCCAGTACCTGCTGGCGTTTGCCACGCTCGACTTCCAGGGCCTGGCGGCGGCTGTCGAGGTCGGCGCGCTGGGCCAGCAGCTGTTCCTGCTGGGTGGCAATGTCCTTCTCCACGTTGGCCAGCTGGCGCAAGGTCTCGTTGAAGGTGCGCAGTTGCTCCAGGCGCGCCTTGCTCAGGTAATCGTAGTAGGTGAGGGTGCGGGCGAACTTCTCGGGATTCTGCTGGTTGAGCAACAGCTTGAGGTATTCCTCGCGGCCGTTCTGGTAGGCCGAACGGGCCTGGATGGCGATCAGTCGCTGTTGTTCAACGCGGGCGCTCTGGAGTTTTTTTTTCTCGGTATCAAGGCGCTCCAGCTCGCCCTCGGTCTTTTTTAGTTCTTGCTGCAGAGCCTCCACCTGCTTTTCGAGGTTGCCGATATCGGTCTCGGTGGCTTTGAGGTCCTTCTGCACACCGGCCTTTTCTTCCTGGAGCTTGCTCAGCGTCTTCTTGAGCTCGGCAATATCCTGGCGGGTGGCATCCAGTTGCTGCTGGGTCTGCGCACGCTCATCGGCGAATGCCGGACCGAGCAGGCAAGACAGGGCTAGGAGGATCAGGGCGCGAAGCATGGGGTTTGGCGTACCAAGGATGGAGACTGGCCTAGTATGCCCGCGTGGGCGTGCAAAAAAAACGCCTCGCTGCGGGTGCAGGGAGGCGTTTGTCTGGAATTCATGTGGAAACAGGGCCGCAACGCGGCCCATGCACAGAATCAGGCGTCGACCAGGATCGAAGTGCCGGTCATTTCCGCCGGTTTTTCCAGCCCCAGCAGCTTCAGCATGGTCGGCGCCACGTCGGCCAGCACGCCGCCATCGCGCACTTTCAGGTTGCGCTTGCCCACATAGATGAACGGCACTGGCTCGGTGGTATGCGCGGTATGTGCCTGGCCGGTGCTTTCGTCTTCCATCTGCTCGACGTTGCCGTGGTCGGCGGTGATCAGCGCTTCGCCACCGACCTTGTCCAGCGCGTCGACGATGCGGCCGACGCAGCCATCCAGGGCCTCGACGGCCTTTACTGCCGCTTCGAACACGCCCGTGTGGCCGACCATGTCGCCGTTGGCATAGTTGACCACGATCACGTCGTAGCGTTGCTGCTCGATGGCCTCGACGATGCGGTCGGTCACCTCCGGCGCGCTCATTTCCGGCTGCAGGTCGTAGGTGGCGACCTTCGGCGACGGGATCAGGATGCGTTCTTCGCCTTCGAACGGCTCTTCGCGGCCACCGGAGAAGAAGAAGGTCACGTGCGCGTACTTCTCGGTTTCGGCAATGCGCAGCTGGGTCTTGCCGTTTTTCGCCAGGTACTCGCCCAGCACATTGTTCAGGCTGGCCGGCGCAAAGGCGGCAGGTGCCGGAATCTTCGCCGAGTACTGGGTCAGGCCGATGTAGGCTGCCAGCTTGGGCAGGCGGGCGCGCGGGAATTCGTTGAAATCGGCTTCGACGAACACACGCGACAGCTCGCGGGCACGGTCGGCACGGAAGTTCATGAACACCACGGCGTCGCCATCTTCGACCTTGACCGCATCGCCGATGCGCGTGGCTTTCACGAACTCGTCGCTCTCGTCACGGGCGTAGGCCGCTTCCAGGCCTGCCAGGGCGGTGTCGGCGGTGTACTCGGCAGCGCTGTCGACGATCAGGTTGTAGGCGGCGCTGACGCGGTCCCAACGGTTGTCGCGGTCCATGGCGTAGTAACGGCCAATGAGGCTGGCGATGCGCCCCTTGCCCAGCCTGGCGAAGGTGGCGTCAAGCAGTTCGATGGACGATTGCGCGCTGCGTGGTGGCGTGTCGCGGCCATCGAGGAAGGCGTGCAGGTAGATCTTTTCTGCGCCTCGTTGCGCGGCCAGTTCGGCCATTGCCACCAGGTGGTCCTGGTGGCTGTGCACACCGCCGTCGGACAGCAGGCCGAGGATGTGCACGGCCTTGCCGGCACTGACTGCCTTGTCCACCGCTGCGGTCAGCACCGGGTTTTCGAAGAACTCGCCGTCGCGGATGGCCTTGGTCACCCGGGTGAAGTCCTGGTACACGACGCGCCCGGCGCCGAGGTTCATGTGGCCGACTTCGGAGTTGCCCATCTGCCCGTCCGGCAGGCCGACATCCATGCCCGAGCCGGAAATGAGGCCATGCGGCTGGCTGGCGCGCAGGCGGTCATAGACCGGTGTGTTGGCGGCGTAGATGGCATTGTATTCGGGGCTTTCGCTGTGGCCGAAGCCATCCAGGATGATCAGGACCAGGGGTTTGGGCGTACTCATCAATCAAACTCACGGTTGTTCAAAGATGATAAAGACACGCATTTTAGGGCAAATACGCCACGGGCGGCGAATATTCGTCCCATGCGCCGACCGGCGTGCGCAGGGTTGGGATGTGGAGAAGGTTTTGCCGCCGGCCCGTCGGGCTTTGGTGGCACTAAGGGGCTGTGTATACTGGCCGGCATTTTCAATCGCCTGGAACACCGCTGATGGTTGCTCACCTGATTCAATTCGCGACAGATCACTACATCCTGGTTGCGATCTTCGTTGTTCTGCTGGTCCTGCTGCTGCTCAATGAAATCCGCCGTGGCGGCCAGAGCTTGAGCAATGGCCAGCTGACCGCTCTGGTCAACGCCGACAAGGGGCTGGTTCTTGACATCCGCCCGGCCAAGGAATACGCCGCAGGTCATATCGTCGGCGCGATCAACATTCCGCAGGACAAAGTGGTCAACCGTCTGAGCGAGCTGGAAAAGCACAAAGCGAAGACCCTGATCGTCGTCGACGCAATGGGCCAGCAGTCCGGTGCTATCTGCAGCGAGCTGCTCAAGGCTGGTTACAACGCCGCCAAGCTGAGCGGTGGTGTTTCCAGCTGGAAAGCCGATAACCTGCCCTTGGTGAAGTGATATGAAGCCCGTCATCGTTTATTCCAGCGACTACTGCCCCTACTGCATGCGCGCCAAGTACCTGCTCGAGAGCAAGGGCGTGGCCTTCGAGGAAATCAAGGTCGACGGCAAGCCGCAGGTTCGTGCCGAGATGAGCCAGAAGGCCGGCCGTACATCGGTGCCGCAGATCTGGATCGGCAGCACCCATGTCGGTGGATGCGATGACCTCTATGCCCTGGAGCGCGCCGGCAAGCTCGACGCGCTGCTGGCGGCCTGATTTGCACTGCATTCAAAAACATTAGGATAAGGACCCGCCATGACTGACCAACAGACCAACGGCGCTGCTGCAGAAGACAACAGCCCTCAGTTCTCCATGCAGCGCATCTATGTGCGCGATCTGTCGTTCGAGGCCCCGAAAAGCCCACAGATCTTCCGTCAGAGCTGGGAGCCGAGCGTAGCCCTGGACCTGAACACCAAGCAGAAGGCCCTGGAAGGTGACTTCCATGAGGTGGTGCTGACCCTGTCGGTTACCGTGAAAAACGGTGAAGAGGTCGCCTTCATCGCCGAAGTGCAGCAGGCCGGTATCTTCCTGATCAAGAACCTGGATGCCGCTTCGATGAGCCACACCCTGGGTGCGTTCTGCCCGAACATCCTGTTCCCGTACGCCCGTGAGACGCTGGACAGCCTGGTGACCCGTGGTTCGTTCCCGGCCCTGATGCTGTCGCCGGTCAACTTCGACGCCCTGTACGCGCAGGAAATGCAGCGCATGCAGGAAGCTGGCGAAGCGCCGACCATGCAGTAATCGCTGCCGGTATCAGGAAAGCGCCTTTCGGGGCGCTTTTTTGTTGCCTGTGCCGGCCCTTTTCGCGGGCGCGCCCGCTCCCACAGGTAGGGCGCCGCTTTCAAGTGCTGCGCTGTAGCTGTGGGAGCGGGCACGCCCGCGAAAAGGCCGGTACGGGCGCAAGATCAGCTCCCGGCAAACCCGTTCTGCCGCCACGCCTCATACACCGTCACCGCCACGGTATTGGACAGGTTCAGGCTACGACACCCTGGCCGCATCGGCAGGCGCAGGCGCTGTTCGCCCGGCAGGCTGCCCAGCACCTCGGCCGGCAAGCCACGGCTCTCCGGCCCGAACAGGAAGGCATCACCCGGCTGGTAGGCCACTTCGTGGAACGGTCGCGAGCCCTTGGTGGTGAAGGCGAACAGCCGTGGGTTGCCCAGGCTTTCCAGGCATCCGGCCAGGCTCTCGTGGCGCTTGAGCGTGGCATACTCGTGGTAATCCAGCCCCGCGCGACGCAGGCGCTTGTCATCCAGTTCGAAGCTGATGGGCTCGATCAGGTGCAGGTCGCAGCCGCTGTTGGCGCACAGGCGAATGATGTTGCCGGTATTCGGCGGAATTTCTGGTTGAAAAAGGATGACGTGAAACATGCACGGCTCCAAGCGTGAAGATGACGGGCATTCTACCCCTGAACCGGACGTGCGTTCGAAGGCGTTCCCGCGGGTCATGCTGTCGCTGGCGATTGTCGGGGTGATGGTGGGCCTGATGATCGGCCGCCTGACCGCGCCCGAGGAGCGCGAACTGCAGCAGGTGCAGGTGGTGCAGGATGGCCTGGAGCTATGGTTCAACGCCGAGCCCCGGCTGCACGGCGAGAACGTGGAAGGCACGGTGGCGCTGCTGTTCCAGGCCCAGGGCAAGCGCCAGCAGGGGCAATTGAGCCTGCAAGGCAAACCGGTGAGCTGGAAGGTGCAGAAGAGCAAGGAAGGCTTGTTGCTGACGGTGGTGGCAGCGCGCCCCCTGCACGGCGAATGGGCCGGTGCAGAGGACGCTGGGCGCTGGCGGGTGCAGGTGAAGCTGCACGAATAAAAGAGGGGATTTCCCGGCCTGCCTGTACCGAGGTCCCCAAAACGGGCGGTGTTGCGAATAAAAGAGGGGTTCACCCGGCCTGCCTGTACCAGGGCCCCCGAAACTGGGTATGTATGAGTTATTGCAGGGGGCGTGCCAAGTTTGAAAAGCCCGTGAATACTGGGCTTTCATGGGAATTTGGCCGTTTTTTGAGGGGATTTGTGCCTTCGCGAGGTGCATCGGGCACAGGATCGGTGCATCGGGGGCTGAAATGGCTGGGGCCGCAAAGCGGCCCCAGAGATAGGAGGGTTTTATCCACCGATCAGTGGTCATCTCCCTCCTCATCGTCCCCACCCGCCACATTCATCCCCAACTCCTTGATCTTGCGCGTCAGGGTGTTGCGCCCCCAACCCAGCAGCAGTGCCGCATCCCGGCGGCGCCCGGCGGTATGCTTGAGCGCCGTCTCGATCATGATCCGTTCGAAACTCGGCACTGCGCTGTCCAGCAGGTTGGACTGGCCACGGGTCAGCGCCTGGTCGGCCCACTGGCGCAGGGCCTGCTCCCAGTTGGTGACCGGTGCAGCGTCCTGCGGCAAGTTCAGCAGCTCGGGCGGCAGGTCGCCGATCAGTACTTCGCGGCTGGAGGCCATCACCGTGATCCAGCGGCAGGTGTTTTCCATCTGGCGCACGTTGCCTGGCCACGGCAGATTGCGGATGAACTCTTCGGTTTCCGGCTTGAGGATCTTCGGCTCGACCGCCAGTTCCTGCGCCGCTCGGGCAAGGAAGTGGCGGGCCAGGGCCGGGATGTCTTCGCGCCGGTCAGCCAGCCGCGGGATGTGGATGCGGATCACGTTCAGGCGGTGGAACAAGTCCTCACGGAACTTGCCGGCCTGCACCAGCGACTCCAGGTTCTGGTGGGTGGCGGCGATGATGCGCACGTCGACCTTGACCGGCACGTGGCCGCCCACGCGGTAGAACTCGCCATCGGCCAGGACCCGCAGCAGGCGGGTCTGGGTGTCGGCGGGCATGTCGCCGATTTCGTCGAGGAACAAGGTGCCACCGTCGGCCTGTTCAAAGCGGCCGCGGCGCAGGTTGGCCGCACCGGTGAATGCCCCTTTCTCATGGCCGAACAGTTCCGACTCCATCAGATCCTTGGGGATGGCGGCCATGTTCAGGGCGATGAACGGCGAAGCCGCCCGCGGGCTGTGGCGGTGCAGGGCATGCGCAACCAGTTCCTTGCCGGTACCGGATTCGCCGTTGATCAGCACGGTGATATTGGAATGGCTGAGGCGGCCAATGGCACGGAACACCTCCTGCATCGCCGGTGCTTCACCGATGATCTCCGGGGTACGTGCCAGGCTTTGCGGTACGTCCAGCCCTTGTTGCTCCTGGGCGTGCTGATTGGCGCGTTTCACCAGCGAGACCGCCTCGTCCACGTCGAATGGCTTGGGCAGGTATTCGAAGGCGCCGCCCTGGTACGACGCCACGGCGCTGTCCAGGTCGGAATGGGCGGTCATGATGATGACCGGCAGGCGCGGATGCTGTTCGCGGATCTGCGCCAGCAGGTCGAGGCCGCTGGTACCGGGCATGCGGATATCGGAAATGATCACGTCCGGCTGCTGGCGTGCCAGGCGGCCCATCACGCCGTCGGCGCTGTCGAAGCTCTGGGTGGTCATGCCTTCCTGTTGCAGGGCTTTTTCCAGGACCCAGCGGATGGAGCGATCATCGTCGACGATCCATACGGTTTCACTTCGGCTCATGAGGCGGTGGCTCCTTGTTCCAGAGGCAGGTAGATCGAAAAGGCGGTGTGGCCTGCATGGCTTTCACATTCGATCAGGCCCTGGTGCTGGCTGATGATGTTCTGGGTGATGGCCAGGCCCAGCCCGGTGCCATCCGGGCGGCCGCTGACCATGGGGTAGAAGAGGGTGTCCTGCAGTTCCGGGGGGATGCCGGGACCGTTGTCGATGATCTCCACTCGCGCCACCAGGCGATGGCGCACGTGGCCGATGGTGAACTGGCGCAGGGCTCGGCTGCGCAGGGTGATGCGCCCCAGGCGCAGCTCGTTCTGCGAGCTGATGGCCTGCATGGCGTTGCGCACGATGTTGAGCACGGCCTGGATCATCTGTTCGCGATCAATCAGCACGTCCGGCAGGCTGGGGTCGTAATCGCGCACCAAAGCGATGCAGCCCTGGCTTTCCGCTTCCACCAGGCTGCAGACCCGCTCCAGCACTTCGTGGATGTTGGTCATGGCCAGTGACGGCAACTTGTTCGAGCCGAGCATGCGGTCGACCAGGTTACGCAGGCGGTCGGCCTCCTCGATGATCACGTTGGTGTAGTCGCGCAGGCCTTCCTCGGGCAACTCGCGCGCCAGCAGCTGGGCGGCACCGCGAATGCCGCCGAGGGGGTTCTTGATCTCGTGGGCGAGGCCGCGCACCAGCATCTTAGTGGTTTCCTGCTTGCTCAGCTGGGCCTCTTCCTTGGTGATGCGCAGCAGCCGGTCACGCGGATGCACTTCCAGCAGCAGCAAGGTCTGGCCCTGGTGCAGGATGGGCGTTACCGCGTAGTCGACGGTGATGGTCTGCCCCGTCAGCGAGGTGAGCTGCGCTTCGCGCTTGGTGAACGGGTGCGCCTGCTCGACTGCCTGGCGCAGGGAGCTGAGAGCCTCGCTCGATTCGGTGAACAGCTCGCTGATGAACTGCCCGTGGCTGCGCTGCCCACTGACCGCCAGCAGCATTTCCGCAGCCGGGTTCATGTATTCCAGGCACAGCTCGGCGTTGAGCAGGAGCGTGGCGGTGGTCAGGTTGTCCAGAAGCAGACGGTGCTGTGCATCGCTGATGGTCATAAGGCGTCGTTGACCTCTTTTGGCGCTTGTCTGGCAGTGGGGCGGGCATGATTGGCCGCGCAGTGAATCCGCTGGTTCCAGTCTTCCTGCAGAAAATGCAAGAAACAAACCAAGGCTCCGAAAAGAAGCGGATTTAGCCAAGAAAGGCCAGGAATGGCGCAATTCTGCACCAGAATGTTCTGGTGTAACGTTTCTTGTGTTCTTTTTTGGGGTGCATTCAGGGGCGTTGGCCCACTAGATGCACCAATATAGAGCATAGAGGTTTCAGCGCTGATCGCACAGTTGGCCAGTGGCACGAACCATGGCCTGTTTCATCAATGGCGACAAGCCACGTTCGTTGATCGAGGACGCCAGCCGTTGGTTGCAAGCGGAACCGGTATCACTGGGCAGGCTGGCCAGATGCTGCAGTAGCCTGGCTTGCAGGGCATCCAGTTCGGGGCGTAGCTCCTGCTGGAGGTCCCGGCGAGATGTGTCAGGTGAACGGCCTTGACTGTGCCAGCGGTTAAGCAAGCTGTATTGCATCATTTTGTGTGCTTCGATCTGGTCGGCGAAGAAAGCTGCTGCCCGTTCGGCTGGCAATTGGTAGCGCCACGCGTTGTTGCGCACGTCGTTCAGGATCTGCAGCTCGCGCTTGTTGTCTTGCACGGGTTGAGCCTTATCCCATTTGTGCAGTGCTACGGATTCGGCGCTTGCCAGGCGATGCTCGATATCATCGAGCAGGATGTCCAGCGGCCCGTCAGCTGGCGGCCGTTGCCCTGGGCACTGGTCTTGCGGCGTGGAAAAGGCCAGCTCCTCGTTTGCGGCGTGAAAGACCATCACCGTGGCAGCCTGTCGTGTCGTTCTGCCGCGGTGCACCTCGCCGACCAGCTCAGCCAGGGTGTTGCCTGCCGTCAATGTCGTTCGCTTGCCGCCGCGGGTTTCCACTTCCAGCTCGCCTTCTTTCAGATAACCGAGGTTGAGCGCTTGGTGGCAGTGCCAGTCGAGGGTGGTATTCGGTGGAATGCTGACTTTCACCAGTGACAGCACGGGCTGTCCATCCGGGTAGTGGGTGTAGGGCTTGCCGTCCCAGCTGCCGGTAGCACGATGAAGCACTTGCGACTGTACCGCTCCGGGTTGGTTGCTGCAGCCGACGAGGAAGGCGGATAAGGTCAGTACTGCGGGTATGAATTTGCGCATGGTATGGCGTCCGTTGATGAGTGGACGTCTACCTTGAGAGTCGTTACTGCGGGGGAGCTGTCAGTGGCGTCCCTTCGCTTTGTAGGAAAAAGGGCATTAAAGCGAAGGAACGAAAACGGCCTCCCGAAGGAGGCCGTTGTGATCAGACTTTGTCGGATCAGCAGCTGTAGTACAGCTCGTATTCCAGCGGGTGGACAAAGGTGCGGACCTTGATCTCTTCTTCGCTCTTCAGCTCGATGAAGGCATCGATGAAGTCGTCGGAGAACACGCCGCCCTTGGTCAGGAACGCACGGCCTTTGTCCAGCTCTTCCAGGGCTTCCTTCAGGCTGCCGCAAACCTGCGGGATGTCCTTGGCCTCTTCAGGCGGCAGGTCGTACAGGTTCTTGTCGGCGGCATCGCCTGGGTGGATCTTGTTCTGGATACCGTCCAGGCCGGCCATCAGCAGGGCCGCGAAGGCCAGGTACGGGTTGGCCGATGGGTCCGGGAAGCGTGCTTCGATACGGCGGGCTTTCGGGCTGCCGACGTAAGGAATACGGATCGAGGCGGAACGGTTGCGAGCGGAGTAGGCCAGCATTACCGGGGCTTCGAAGCCTGGGACCAGACGCTTGTAGGAGTTGGTCGACGGGTTGGTGAAGCCGTTCAGGGCCTTGCCGTGCTTGATGATACCGCCGATGAAGTACAGGGCGGTGTCGGACAGGCCGGCATAGCCTTCACCAGCGAAGGTGTTCTTGCCGTCTTTCCAGATCGACATGTGCACGTGCATACCCGAGCCGTTGTCGCCGTACAGTGGCTTTGGCATGAAGGTGGCGGTGCGGCCGTAAGCGTCGGCAACGTTGTGCACCACGTATTTCAGGGCCTGTACTTCGTCAGCCTTCTTCACCAGGGTGTTGAACTTGACGCCGATTTCGTTCTGGCCGGCAGTCGCCACTTCGTGGTGGTGGACTTCGACGGTCTGGCCCATTTCTTCCAGTGCGTTGCACATGGCAGTACGGATTTCGTGGTCGTGGTCGAACGGTGGAACCGGGAAGTAGCCGCCTTTCACGCCCGGACGGTGGCCCTTGTTGCCACCTTCGATGTCAGCGCCGGTCATCCACGAGCCTTGCTCGGAGAAGATCTTGAACATCGAACCGGAGATGTCCGACTGGAACTTCACTTCGTCGAAGATGAAGAACTCTGGCTCGGGACCGGCGAATACGGTGTCACCGATACCGGTGCTCTTCAGGTACTCTTCGGCGCGCTTGGCGATGGCGCGCGGGTCACGGTCGTAGCCCTGCATGCTCGACGGGTCGACGATGTCGCAGGTCAGGATCAGGGTCGGTTCTTCGGTGAACGGGTCCAGTACGGCAGTTTCGTCGACCGGCATCAGGATCATGTCGGAGGCTTCGATGCCTTTCCAGCCGGCGATGGAGGAACCGTCGAACATCTTGCCGACTTCGAAGAAGTCGTCGTCCAGCGCATCACGCGCCGGCATGGTCACGTGGTGCTGAGTGCCTTTGGTGTCCGTGAAACGCAGATCAATCCACTTGACGTCATGATCTTTGATGAGTTGAACCGACTTCGACATGTTGTCCTCCGGATGGTCTAGGGCGCGGTGGGCCGCTGCCCTGGAAAAAGGGTGTTGCCGGGCGCGGATAGTCGGCCAAGCGTACCTGCCTCACAAGGGAGCAAATTGCATGCCAGTGCCCGAAAATGGCGAGTCCGGGATAAAAAGGGGCGGTTGTGGGCATCTGGCGGGCTTGCAACGAGCGAAAGTGCACTCTTAGGAGGCAGAAATTCAGTGTAGAGCACCAAATAAGTGCACGGCGTAACGCGTGTGCTTTGTTTGGAGGCCTCATCGCGGATTAATCCGCTCCTACCGGGTATGCGCTCGCGAAGAGGCCGGCGCAGGCGCCGCAAATCCTGCTTCGTGCATTTATCTGAAAGCTTCTGATCAAAAGTTGGTCAAATCCTGAGCAATTTCCGCTATAATTCGCGCCCCTCATTTTCGGCAGGCCCTGCGCGCGCTGTTAACCAATGAAACTTATCGTCAAAGTCTTCCCAGAAATCACCATCAAGAGCCGGCCGGTGCGCAAGCGCTTCATCCGCCAGCTCGGCAAGAACATCCGCAACGTGCTCAAGGACCTCGATCCTGAGCTCGTGGTCGATGGTGTCTGGGACAATCTCGAAGTGGTCACCCGCGTCGAAGACGAGAAAGTCCAGCGCGAGATGATCGAGCGCCTCACCTGCACCCCGGGTATCACCCATTTCCTGCAGGTCGAGGAGTACCCGCTGGGTGACTTCGACGACATCGTTGCCAAGTGCAAGCACCATTTCGGCCACCTGCTGGCCGGCAAGCACTTTGCTGTGCGCTGCAAGCGCGGCGGGCACCATGACTTCACTTCGATGGACGTCGACCGCTACGTCGGCAGCCAGCTGCGCCAGCAGTGCGGTGCGGCCGGCATCGAGCTGAAAAACCCGGAAGTGCTGGTGCGCATCGAAATCCGCGACCAGCGCCTGTACGTGATCCACAACCAGCACCAGGGCATCGGCGGCTACCCGCTGGGCGCCCTGGAGCAGACCCTGGTGCTGATGTCCGGTGGCTTCGACTCCACCGTGGCGGCCTACCAGATGATGCGCCGTGGCCTGATGACCCACTTCTGCTTCTTCAACCTCGGCGGCCGTGCGCACGAGCTGGGCGTGATGGAAGTGGCCCACTACCTGTGGAAAAAGTTCGGCAGCAGCCAGCGCGTGCTGTTCATCAGCGTGCCGTTCGAAGAAGTGGTCGGCGAGATCCTCAACAAGGTCGACAACAGCTACATGGGCGTGACCCTCAAGCGCATGATGCTGCGCGGTGCCGCGCACATGGCCGACCGCCTGGAGATCGACGCACTGGTCACCGGCGAGGCGATTTCCCAGGTGTCCAGCCAGACCCTGCCGAACCTGTCGATCATCGACTCGGCTACCGACAAGCTGGTGCTGCGCCCATTGCTGGCCAGCCACAAGCAGGACATCATCGACCAGGCCTATGCGATCGGCACCGCCGACTTCGCCAAGCACATGCCTGAATATTGCGGCGTGATTTCGGTCAACCCGACCACCCACGCCAAGCGCCACCGCATGGAGCATGAAGAAAAGCAGTTCGACATGGCCGTGCTGGAGCGCGCCCTGGAGCGCGCCAGGCTGATTTCCATCGACCACGTGATCGATGAGCTGGGCAAGGACATCGAAATCGAGGAAGTGAGCGAGGCGCTGCCTGGCCAGATCGTCATCGATATCCGTCACCCCGATGCCCAGGAAGACGAACCTCTGGTGCTGGACGGTATCGAAGTCCAGGCCATGCCGTTCTATGCGATCAACAGCAAGTTCAAGCACCTGGACGCCAACCGCCAGTACCTGCTGTATTGCGACAAAGGTGTGATGAGCCGTCTGCACGCACACCACCTGCTCAGTGAGGGACATGCCAATGTGCGTGTTTATCGTCCGGCATAAGACGCCAGGGCTGTATGGCGGCAGCATCCGCCATCGCCCTCCCGACCATCGGGCCCGCTGAGCCTCAAAGCGTACATATTCGCCGCCTACACTGGCGGCAACCGAATCCTCTGATCGAGATACAGTTGTGATCGAAAATCTGCGTAACATCGCCATCATCGCCCACGTTGACCATGGTAAAACCACCCTGGTCGACAAACTCCTGCGCCAGTCCGGCACCCTGGAGCGTAACGAGCTCAACGACGAGCGCGTGATGGACTCCAACGACCAGGAAAAAGAGCGCGGCATTACCATCCTGGCGAAAAACACTGCCATCCGCTGGAACGACTACCGCATCAACATCGTCGACACCCCCGGCCACGCCGACTTCGGTGGCGAGGTTGAGCGCGTGATGTCGATGGTCGACTCGGTGCTGCTGCTGGTCGACGCCCAGGATGGCCCGATGCCACAAACCCGCTTCGTGACCAAGAAGGCCTTCGAAGCCGGCCTGAAGCCGATCGTGGTCATCAACAAGGTCGACCGCCCGGGTGCGCGTCCTGACTGGGTTCTGGACCAGATCTTCGACCTGTTCGACAACCTCGGCGCCACCGACGACCAGCTGGACTTCCAGGTTGTCTACGCCTCGGCCCTGAACGGCATCGCCGGCCTGGACCACACCAACATGGCCGAAGACATGACCCCGCTGTACCAGGCCATCGTCGACCACGTACCGGCGCCGACCGTTGACGTCGACGGCCCGTTCCAGATGCAGATCTCGGCACTGGACTACAACAGCTTCCTCGGCGTGATCGGCGTTGGTCGTATCGCCCGCGGCCGCATCAAGCCGAACACCCCGGTCATCGCCATCGACACCGAAGGCAAGAAGCGCAACGGCCGTATCCTGAAGCTGATGGGCCACCACGGCCTGCACCGCGTCGACGTCGAAGAAGCCACTGCTGGCGACATCGTCTGCATCAGCGGTTTCGACGAGCTGTTCATTTCCGACACCCTGTGCGACATGAACCACGTCGAAGCCATGAAGCCGCTGACCGTTGACGAGCCGACCGTTTCGATGACCTTCCAGGTCAACGACTCGCCGTTCTGCGGCAAGGAAGGCAAGTTCGTCACCAGCCGTAACATCAAGGAACGTCTGGACAAGGAGCTGCTGTACAACGTTGCCCTGCGCGTTGAAGAAGGCGACTCGGCTGACAAGTTCAAGGTTTCCGGCCGCGGTGAGCTGCACCTGTCGGTACTGATCGAAACCATGCGTCGTGAAGGCTTCGAGATGGCCGTAGGCCGTCCTGAAGTGATCATCCGCGAGGTGAACGGCGTCAAGCAGGAACCGTACGAGAACGTCACCATCGACATCCCTGAGGAATCGCAGGGCAAGGTCATGGAAGAAATGGGCCTGCGTAAAGGCGACCTGACCAACATGGCGCCGGATGGCAAGGGCCGTGTACGTCTGGAGTACAACGTACCTGCTCGTGGCCTGATCGGTTTCCGTAACCAGTTCCTGACCCTGACCAACGGTGCCGGCATCCTGACCTCGATCTTCGATCGCTACGACACCATGAAGCCAGGCCATATGTCCGGCCGCCTGAACGGTGTACTGGTCTCGATCGAGACCGGCAAGGCGCTGACCTACTCGCTGGAAACCCTGCAGGCGCGCGGCAAGCTGTTCATCGAGCACGGCCAGGACATCTACAACGGTCAGATCATCGGCCTGAACAGCCGTGACAACGACCTGGGCGTGAACCCGACCAAAGGCAAGAAGCTCGACAACATGCGTGCTTCGGGCAAGGACGAAGTCATCGCCCTGGTGCCGCCGGTTCGCCACACTCTGGAGCAGGCCCTGGAATTCATCCAGGACGACGAGCTGTGCGAAGTCACGCCGAAGTCGATCCGCCTGCGCAAGAAGATCCTGGACGAAGGCGAGCGTACCCGCGCTGCCAAGAAAGCCAAGGCTTGATCGTCTAGCTTGAGCTGAAAGAAAACGCCCCCGGTCGCAAGGCCGGGGGCGTTTTTGTTTGCCTGCAGG
>NZ_JBKGGT010000025.1:0-74307 GCF_052041995.1 Pseudomonas sp. SMV7
GAGGCCCACACCTCAAGCAAGGTAGCGGGCCGGGGGCTATCAGGCGTCCTGATAGCTCTCGATCGACGGGCAGGCGCAGACCAGGTTGCGGTCGCCGAACACGTTGTCGACCCGGCCGACCGGCGGCCAGTACTTGCCTTCCACCAGGCTCGGCAGCGGGTACACCGCCTGCTCGCGGCTGTAGCCGTGGGCCCATTCGCCAACCAGCTCGGCCGCCGTGTGCGGCGCGTTCTTCAGCGGGTTGTCGTCCTTGTCCAGGCTACCGTTCTCGACCGCGCGGATTTCTTCGCGGATCTGGATCATCGCGTCGCAGAAGCGGTCCAGTTCTTCCTTGGACTCGCTTTCGGTCGGTTCGATCATCAACGTACCGGCCACCGGGAAGGACATGGTCGGGGCGTGGAAGCCGAAGTCGATCAGGCGCTTGGCCACATCGTCGACGCTGATGCCGCTGGTGTCCTTCAGCGGGCGCAGGTCGAGGATGCACTCGTGAGCCACCAGGCCGTTGCCGCCGGTGTACAGAACAGGATAGTGCTCTTCCAGGCGGCGAGCGATGTAGTTGGCGTTGAGGATCGCCATCTGCGAGGCACGCTTGAGGCCAGCACCGCCCATCATGCGGATGTACATCCAGGTGATCGGCAGGATGCTGGCGCTGCCGAACGGTGCGGCACAAACCGCGCCCTCGGTGTTTTCCAGCTGCGCGTGGCCGGGCAGGAACGGTGCCAGGTGCGACTTGACGCCGATCGGGCCGACACCTGGGCCACCGCCACCGTGCGGGATGCAGAAGGTCTTGTGCAGGTTCAGGTGGGACACGTCGCCGCCGAACTTGCCCGGCGCGCACAGGCCGACCATGGCGTTCATGTTGGCACCGTCGATGTACACCTGGCCGCCGTTGTCGTGGATGATCGCGCAGATTTCGCCGATCGCCTCCTCGAACACGCCGTGGGTCGACGGGTAGGTGATCATGATCGCGGCCAGGCGCTCGCGGTGTTCGATGGCCTTGGCGCGCAGGTCCTCGACATCGACGTTGCCGCGGGCGTCACAGGCGGTGACCACCACGCGCATACCGGCCATGTGCGCAGTGGCCGGGTTGGTGCCGTGGGCCGACGACGGAATCAGGCAGATGTCGCGGTGGCCTTCGCCACGGCTGCGGTGGTAGGCGCGGATGGCCAAAAGGCCTGCATACTCGCCCTGGGAGCCGGCGTTGGGTTGCAGCGACACGGCGTCATAACCGGTGGCGGCGCACAGCATGGCCTCCAGTTCGCTGGTCATCTGCAGGTAGCCCTGGCTCTGCTCGGCCGGGGCGAACGGGTGCAGGTTGCCGAACTCGGCCCAGGTGACCGGGATCATTTCGCTGGCGGCGTTGAGTTTCATGGTGCACGAGCCCAGCGGGATCATGCTGCGGTCCAGCGCCAGGTCCTTGTCGGCCAGGCGGCGCAGGTAGCGCATCAGCTCGGTTTCGCTGTGGTAGCGGTTGAACACCGGGTGCTGGAGGATGGCCGACTGACGCAGCAGCGCCGCAGGCAGCAGCGAGCCGGTGCTGCTGGCCAGGGCGTTGAAGTCTGGCTGCGCCTGGTCGCCACCGAGCAACTGCCACAGGGCCTCGACATCGGCCTGGCTGCTGGTTTCGTCAAGCGACAGGCCGAGGTGCTCGGCGTCGATCTGGCGCAGGTTGATGCCTTGGGCGCGGGCCTGTTCATGCAGGCGGGCGGTGGCGTTGCCGGTGGCCAGGGTCAGGGTATCGAAGGCGCTGCTGCCGACTACCTGAAGGCCTAGTGCCTTCAGGCCGGCGGCGAGGATTGCGGTCAGCGCATGGGTGCGTTCGGCGATGCGCTTGAGGCCGGCCGGGCCGTGGTACACGGCGAACATACTGGCGATGTTGGCCAGCAGCACCTGGGCGGTGCAGATGTTGCTGGTGGCCTTCTCGCGGCGGATATGCTGCTCGCGGGTCTGCATGGCCAGGCGCAGGGCGGTCTTGCCGAAGCGGTCGATCGACACGCCGACCAGGCGGCCCGGCATGTCGCGCTTGAACGCATCGCGGGTGGCGAAGTAGGCCGCATGCGGCCCGCCGAAGCCCAGTGGCACGCCGAAGCGCTGGGCGCTGCCGATGGCCACGTCGGCGTCGAACTCGCCCGGCGGGGTCAGCAGGGTCAGGGCCAGCAGGTCGGCGGCCACGGCGACCAGGGCATTGGCCGCGTGGAAGCGCTGCACCACGTCGCGGTAGTCGAATACTTCACCCTTGCTGGCCGGGTATTGCAGCAGGGCACCGAAGAACGCGCTGACATCACCCAGCTCGCGCTCGTCGCCGACCACGATCTCGATACCCAGCGGCTCGGCACGGGTGCGCAGCACGTCGAGGGTCTGCGGGTGGCAGTGCACCGAGGCGAAGAAGGCATGGCTGGCCTTGTTCTTCGACAGGCGCTTGCAGAAGGTCATGGCCTCGGCCGCGGCGGTGGCTTCGTCGAGCAGCGAGGCGTTGGCGATCGGCAGGCCGGTCAGGTCGCTGATCAGGGTCTGGAAGTTCAGCAGCGCTTCCAGGCGGCCCTGGGAGATTTCTGGCTGGTAGGGGGTGTAGGCAGTGTACCAGGCCGGGTTTTCCAGCAGGTTGCGCAGGATCGGCGCCGGCGTGTGGGTGTTGTAGTAGCCCTGGCCGATGTAGCTCTTGAACAGCTGGTTCTTGCCGGCGATGGCCTTGAGCGCGGCAAGCGCGTCGGCTTCGCTCTGGCCGTCGTGCGCGCCCAGCACGCTGGTGCCCTTGATGCTGTCGGGGATGACCGCGGCGGTCATGGCGTCCAGCGAGTCAAAGCCGAGAGCGGCCAGCATGGCCTGCTCGTCAGCGGTGCGCGGGCCGATGTGGCGGGCGATGAATTCGTTGGCGGTGCCGAGGTTGATGGTCATGGCGGGGTTCCTCAGGCGTCGTCGTTGGCTTTGATCAGGCGGTCGTAGGCGTCCCGGTCGAGCAGGGCGGCTACGGCGCTGGCATCGGCGGGAATGAAGCGGAAGAACCAGCCTTCACCCAGCGGGTCTTCGTTGACCAGTTCCGGGCTGTCTTCGAGCTGGTCGTTGACCTGCACCACCTCGCCGGTCAGCGGCATGTACACGCCGCTGGCGGCCTTGACCGACTCGACGGTGGACGCTTCGCTGCCTTTCTCATACTGCTGCAACTCTGGCAGTTGCACGAAAACCACGTCGCCAAGGGCGTTCTGGGCGTAGGCGGTAATGCCCACGGTAACGCTGCCATCGGCTTCGACGCGCAGCCATTCGTGGTCTTCAGTGAAACGCAACTCGCTCATGGGGAATCCTCGGGAAGCAGGGGCGTTGGGCGCGGTGGCTCCGCGCTCTTGGGTTAGGATTCCCATAGCAATAATGCGGCCAATGTTGAAAATTGGTTTTTAATCAATGAGTTAGGTGATCATTGAAGGCGATGCGACACTTGCGTGGAATGAAAACGCTACAGCAGGTGTCGGAAGTAAAAGGGTTTGAGGATCAAACCCTTGCACAGCCGCACCTCGACTACAGGTGTATCGATATAAGTACACTGTAGTGAAACCGATACATCATGGCCTACGCGTGACCAGGTCCTGCAGTGCTGGCTGCTCCAGCAGCCACTGCACAATGGCCTTGCTTCCTTCTGCACCCGGATGCAGATGGTCGCCCGAGTCGTAGCTGCCGAGCAGCCGCCCTGGGTGCTGCGGATCACGTACAAGCGCATCGATATCGAGCACGGCGTCAAACCCGCTTTCTTCGCGGATCCAGCGATTCAGACGCTGGCGCAGGCATTCCTTCTCTGGTTGATGGAACGCAGCGAATGGCGTGCCGGCGAACGCGCCTTCGAACGGGCTCAGGGTCATGCCGAGCAGGCGGATTCCCCGTGCATGGGCCGCCTCGATCAGCCAGGTGTAGGCGTCGATCAGGGCTTCGTAGCCTGGCAGGCAAGATCCTGGGTCCACCACCGAGTCTGCCCAGCCCAGGTCATTCAAACCCACCTGAACGACCGCCAGTGCAACCCCGGGCTGGCGCAGCACATCGCGCTCGAAACGGCCCAGTACACTGATGCCGAGCCGGTCGCGCAGAAGCCGTCCCCCGGATTGCCCGGCATTGATCAAGGCCACCCCATGCGGGGCCAGGTGTCTGGCCAACAGATCGCTCCAGCACCCATGCGTGTTCTTTTCCAGGCCATGGCCATTTACCAGCGAATCACCGATCACTGCCAACGCCATGCCTTCACTCTGGACCTCGACGGCATGGACCAGTATTCGCACATTCAAGGGCTGGGCATCGGGCAGGGCGAAGTCATTGCCGGTACGATCGCCAGGTTCGATGCTGCCCGTTTGACGGGGGTCCCAGTGAAATGTCCTGACTGGGGTGGCTGCTGGCAGATGGACCGTGACCATCAGGTCGGCAAGGTCGGGGATCGCCAGCTCGAGTGGGTCACTGTGCAGGCGCTGGCCAGCGGCCAGGGTTGTCGATGATTGCCCGCAAAATGTGATGTCGCCCCAGGCGCCGGGACGCCCGTGTGCCTGCAGCGACAACCGGCAGCGCCCGAGCACCAGCGGGCTGTCGCCATACTCATTGGAGAACACCAGGCGTACGGCTTTGCCACCCCGGCTGATGCGCATGGGCTGGCGCACGGTACACTGGCCGGCCAGTTGCGGGAGCTGGGTTGGAAACGGTAATTCGGCCCCCCAGGCAGGTTGGGCCGGGGCCGTCCAGGTAGACAGCCAGGAATCAGCGCCCACGCTTGCGCGTGGGTCAGTCACAACAGAGGCAGACACAGAAGAAAATCCCTTTCGCAAAAGCTGGCACTCCGGCCAACGGTGCCGTATGCAACCGTGGCCAGAGGCTAATGCAGGTGTAGTCAAAATGCTACTATCCGGCGTGAAAGATCACGCGATCAACGCTGTCACCACGCCTGGGTCGGCAGCAACGGCGATGGATGCCAGGTATTGCCCATAGCTGGTCTTTTTCAGTGCCGCGGCGCGTGCCAGCAGTTGAGCCTGATTGATCCAGCCGTTCTGGAACGCAATCTCCTCCAGGCAGGCCACTTTGAGCCCCTGGCGGCTTTCGATAGCCTGGACGAAGTTGCCGGCCTCGAGCAACGACTCATGGGTACCCGTGTCGAGCCATGCGAAGCCACGGCCAAGTACATTGACGTTCAGCGTGCCCTGTTCCAGGTAGGCATTGTTGATGTCGGTGATTTCAAGTTCGCCACGAGCCGACGGTTTCACCTGCGCTGCGATCTCCAGGACCTTGTTGTCGTAGAAGTACAGGCCGGTCACCGCGTAGTTAGACTTCGGTACCCGGGGCTTCTCCTCGATGCTGATGGCCTTGCCGTTCTTGTCGAACTCGACGACACCGAAGTGTTGCGGCTCGGCCACGTAATAACCGAACACGGTCGCGCCATGCTCGCGGCTGGCCGCCTGACGCAAGGTGCTACCGAACTGGCTGCCATAGAATATGTTGTCGCCCAGCACCAGGCACACGTTGTCGTCGCCGACGAACTCCTTGCCAATGATGAACGCCTGGGCCAGCCCGTCTGGTGTAGGTTGCTCGGCATAACTGATCTTCACGCCGAACTGGCTACCATCGCCCAGCATGCGCTGGAAGCCCGGCAAGTCGTTGGGTGTGGAGATCACCAGTATCTCGTTGATGCCGGCGAGCATCAGGACGGACAGTGGGTAGTAGATCATCGGCTTGTCATAGATCGGCAAGGATTGCTTGGACACTCCCAGGGTTATCGGATGCAAGCGTGTGCCCGATCCACCGGCCAGCAGGATGCCTTTGTACTTGGTCTGGTTCATGAAACAGCTCCCTTGAAACATGAGTGAGATGTGAAGAATCAGGCAGCGCTTCCGAGGCGCTCCAGGCGGTAGGCGCCATTGAGCACCCGTTGCCACCAGCCGCGGTTTTCCAGGTACCACTGGACGGTTTTGCGCAGACCGGTCTCGAAGGTTTCCTGTGGCACCCAACCCAGCTCGTCGGCGATCTTGCCGGCGTCGATTGCATAGCGCTGGTCGTGCCCCGGGCGGTCGCTGACAAACTCGATCAGGTCGCTGTAGGCTTCTACGCCCTCCGGCTTGTCGGGGTGCAGCTCTTCCAGCAGGGCGCAGATGCCCAGTACTACATCCAGGTTGCGTCGCTCGTTATGGCCGCCGATGTTGTAGGTCTGGCCGACCACGCCGCGGGTCAGGACGGTATACAAGGCCCGGGCGTGGTCCTCGACGTGCAACCAGTCGCGAACCTGCGCGCCGTTGCCGTATACCGGCAGCGGTTTGCCGTGCAGGGCGTTGAGAATGATGTGCGGGATCAGCTTCTCGGGAAAATGGCAGGGGCCGTAGTTGTTCGAGCAATTGGTCACCAGCACCGGCAAACCGTAAGTGCGTCCCCAGGCGCGGACCAGGTGGTCGCTGCCAGCCTTGCTCGCCGAGTAGGGCGAGCTGGGCGCGTAGGGGGTGTCCTCGGTGAAATAGTCGTCGGTGCCTTCCAGGTCACCAAACACCTCGTCGGTGGAGATGTGGTGGAAGCGGAACGCCAGGCGGGCGTCGGGCTCCAGGCCGTTCCAATAGGCCCGCGTGACTTCCAGCAATGTGGCGGTTCCAAGCACGTTGGTCCGCACGAACGCTTCGGGCCCCTCGATGGAGCGGTCGACATGCGACTCTGCTGCCAGGTGCATCACAGCCTGGGGCTGGAATTCATTGAAAATCCGCTGCAGCTGGGCTTTGTCGCAGATGTCGGCCTGGTAGAAGCGATAGCGCTCGGAGGTGGCAATACTGGACAACGACTCAAGGTTGCCGGCATAGGTCAGCGCATCGACGTTGGCCACATGGCAATCGGTATGTTCGATCAGGTGACGAACCACGGCGGAGCCGATGAAGCCCGCGCCGCCAGTAATCAAGATGTTCACGCAAGCACTCCTGTAATGATTGTTACGAATCCGTTCGCAGGCTCAGTTGACCAGCGCAACCCAGTACTTGCTGAGCGCTCCCTGGAGAATCAGCAGCGACTGGATGCAGGTGAAGCTCTCATCGGTGGTGGCCGAAGTCGTGTTCAGCGGCCCGAATCCGCCATCTTCCTTCTGATGCCGTGCGATCCAGGTCTCGATGCCCTGCAGGTCCCTTGGGCGCGCATCGAGCAGGTACAAGGCGGCAATCGCCATGTAGCTGCCGACCAGGCTGACAGCCTTGCCCGGGCGGTAGAGGAAGGCCCCATGCGGTTGTTGCAGCCCCTGCAGCCAGGCCACGGTGCTGCTGGCGTCGACCAGTTCGTGATCCAGGGCGTGCAGCAAGGACAGGGCACGATAGGTGGAGAATGTGTCCGGCGGGTTGCCTGGCCGGTTGGCGAAGCCACCGTCGCTGTGGCGGCAAGCGAGAATGAAGCCCAGCAGCGCTTGCGGCCTGGTCGCTTCCGCGCCCAGGACATGCAGCGACAGGGCAGCCAGGTTGCTGTGCCAGATATCCGACTGGTAGCCCGGTACATTGCCGAAGCCGCCATCGTCCTGCTGGCAGCGCTGCAGGTAGGCCACGCAGGCTGGCTTCGACAGCGGCTCGCTGCCCAACAGGCGCAGGGAAATCACCGCGCAATAGGTGGCGAACACATCACTGAGCTGACCGGGTTGTTCGGCGAAACCACCGTCTGCGTTCTGCGATGCCTGGATGCAAGCGATCAGGCTGGCCTTGTCGTCGATGTCCGCTTTCAGTGCGTACAAGTCGGAAATCACGTGCAAGGCGGAGAAGACCTGCCAGCAACGGTCAGCACGGAAGCCCTGCGGCGCCATCTCTGCGGTCAGTCCGTACGGAACCGCCAGTGACGCTCGCGCTTGGCGCAGCCATTCGAAGTAAGCCGGCAAGTTCACCTTCAGCTCCGGCAATGGGCCAAGATGCGGCTGCTCCAGTCGGCTGCGGTTGTTCACCCTGCGCAGGGTGCCGAGGTCCACTTCCTGCGGCGCGGCTGCCGGCGGCAGATTCGCAGCATGCCTGTGCAGTGCGCCAAGGCAGGCCAGTTGCCCCTCCAGGCTCTTGATATGCAGTGGCAGATACGAAAGGTTGCCGATGTGGAACACACCCAGCTGGCGGGGTGGTGCCCAGAACTGGCGAATGAACGGTACGGTCGGATCGACCGGCGTCGACCAGAAATACCCTTTTCCGAGGAAGAAGCCACCGTGGCGGCTGTCATGGAAATCCGCCATCGCCTTGAGCAATTGCTCGCGCCGTTGCTGGCTTTCACGCGGCTTCGCCAGTTCCAAGGCCTCGAGCAGCAACGCCACATCCAGGCTGGTCTTGATCGGGAACGGTGACTCGTTGCGCTTGAATGAAGTCAGCCAGTCAGCGCCGACGCGCTGGTCGTAGCGGATACGGTCCCAGTAACCGCCATAGGTGTCGTCGTGCAGACGCTCCAAGGTGTCGTCGAGCAGCAGGCAGGCCAGTTGCAGCATTTCCTGATGGCTGTTGCCCCGGGCCCAGCGTGCCAGTGCCGAGGCGGCTCGGGCGCGGCTGGCCGTCTGGCGCAGGGTGCCTGCCCCCAGGCCCTTGAGCTCGGCACGCACTTCGTCTTCAAGCTTCCAGACATGCTGCTGCAAGTGTGCGGGCAGAGGGTCTTCGGTTTTGCAGATGCACAGGCTGCACAGCAGGTTCACTGCGGCAATGTCCAGGTCGATCGGCATGTGGCTATCGATCACTGTCGCCCAGTCGCTGGCCAGGACACCACCGAGCAGATGGCTGTCGTACACCTGCTGCAAGCGCTGCAGAATTCCTTCGCTGACCTGCTGCAGCTGTGCGCTGTCATGTCGCTGGCGGCGGAACTCCAGCAGTGCCCGCAAGGCGTCGAACTGCAAGGCCAGGGTCCTGCACCGCCCGGAGCCGTGGGCGTTCCATTGCCGGTCGCTGAGCTCGGTAAACCCCTGGTGCTCGGCATCGTGCAGTTCGAGCAACCCGGCCAGCGCGAACTCGGCCTGCCAGGTATCGCCGTGCTGAGCGAAGAACAGGGTGGCAGCCACCTGGTCCTCCAGGCGTTTGTCACTGCTGATACGCAATGCGCCGGTCGCATCTGTGATGGCGAGAAAGCCACCTGCTTCCTTATCCATCAAGGCTTCAGCCAAGAAGGCAGATGAGGTGCTGTGCATGGGCACCCTCCTTTGAAAAATGCTGTGGATGTTTCCGCTTAGTGCGTCAGGCTGAGGATGCGGCTGGCGGCCCGCTGCGCGCCAAGCCCGTCAGGGGCGGCAACGCGCTGGTGAGCGCCGAAATAGCTGGGGGCGTCAGTGTCCTTGTCCAGTTCGGCATCGATCAGCCCGGCAATGGCTGTGGCCTCGCAACCGAGATAGGTCGGGAAGCCGAGGCGTGCCAGGCGGTCGAGGGCTTCGGCCTCGTGGTACTCGGATTTCGACGGCAGCACGAACAGGGTCGGAATGTGCAGTGCAGCGATTTCGGTGACCGTGATCCAGCCTGGCGCCGATACCAGCAGGCTGGCCTCACGCAGCAAGCCCATCCAGTCGGGGTAGTAAGGCACGCTGACGAGGCCCTCCCGCGGGGCGATGTCCTGGCGGCCCAACAGCACCATCTTCAGCTCGGGGCGCACGCTGCGCAGCTGTTCGAATGCTTCCAGGTAGGCGTTGAGCAGGTTCTGCTTGCTCTCGGCGAACATGGTGGTGCCGCTGATGGACGCGACGATGAACGGCCCGTCGCCCAGGCCGAGGTCGGCCCGCACAGTGGAGGCGTTGGTCTGGGTGAAATCACGAATCATCGGGCCGACAAAGTGCGCCTTGCCATCCATCAGCGCGCTGGCCACCGGTGTACCGTCATCCATTTCAGGAATGTACGGTTTGTCGGTGAGCACCAGCTGGCTCTGCTCGATCATCCATGAAAACTGCTTGTGCAAGGCCGTGCGTGCACGCTTGAGATCTTCGGCATTGAGCTCGAAGCCGCCTTCGCTGAGGTCCTGGTCGGTCAGTTGGCACAGGGTGAAGTCGTACCGCTCAGTGACGAACACAAAGGGCGTGCGACTGAAGATGGCCGCCAGGCAGGCCGCCATGTTGAAGTCGGAGATGACGACCCGAGGCTTGTGTTCTTCGATGATCGCCAGGTATGCCAGCATGCGTTCACTGGACAGGAAGGTGTTGGAAATGTAACCGGCGATGTAGCTACCCCAGTCGAGCTGACGCGACAGATTGCTCTTTTTCGAATAGTCCATCAGTTGTCCGGCAACATCGATCACGTCAATGCCGGAGCTTTCGAACATCGGCGTGAACACATCCTGCAACGAGGCCAGGGCGACCTTCATTTCGAGGTCCGGGTTGTAATTGCGCAGGGCCCGTCCAATCGACAGCACGCGCATGTTATGACCAGAACCGGTAGGGGCGGGGGCGAACAGGATCATGCGACTTCCTCTTTGAGTTGAATGACGCCTTTAACGACAGAATTTGCGGGTACATCGCGGATGACGACGGCGTAGGGTTCCACCCTCACGCCATCGCCGAGGGAAACGGGACCGACGATCAGAGCGCCGGTGCCGATGTCGCAACGCTTGCCGATACGGATCGGCGCGGCCTGCCAGGGCAGCGACCGAAACCGATGATCATGGGATGAGGAAACCAGGGTGACGTGATCGCCGAGCCGGCTTTCGTCGCCAATGCTGACACCGCCGGCACCTTCGATGACCACCCCGCGCCCGAGCACTGTCCGCTGGCCAAGCGTGATGCCACCGAACTCGTGTATGCCTCCATGGCGGCTGCTGCGGCCGATCAATATGCAGTCCATGCCAACCTGTACCGCAGGGCCACCGGAAAGCTCGGCGTCGATCAGCGAGTGCTCGCCGAAATGCCAGCCATCAAGTTGCGGATTGAGCTGGTGGATACGGTTCAGCGTGCAGGATTCGGGATCGAGAAAAGAAGGCAACCCGTCACGCTGGCGCTTCAGCACTTTCTGCAGGACGGGAGCGGGGTCTGGCCAGCCATCTTCATTTACCTGCCGGCGGGCGATGACCCGGGCGGGCCGGCCAACGACGATGCAGTCCTGCTCGACGTGTTCGGTGACCAGCGCCCCTGCGGCTACCACAGCACCGGCGCCAATGCGAACGCCTGGTGCAAGCGTTGCCCGGGCGCCGATCCAGGCCCCTTGACCAATATGGATCGGGTGTTCGCAGCTACCCCGTGCAATGACCCCTGTGGCCAGCATGCCGCGATCAGCCACGTCCAGGTGTTGGAGCTGGCAGTTGAAGCCGATGAAGCAGCCTTGCCCGAGTACCACGGTTTGCAGCCGGTTGCCGGCGCGGACCCAGGTTGCATCGCCAATGCTGCTATCGGGTGAGACAAGCGTCCCTGTTTCGACAAGCCATGTCGTCTGCATCACACACTCCTTGCGTGTACAGCTTCAGCACCCGCCACTACCGGGGCGAGAGCGTACGTCTGTGTCCTATTGCTGCTTCCTGTCAGCGGGCATCCTGAAAGCGCGGGTGAACAAGCAACCGCTGAACAGAATTAATGTACTAGTCATTTCGTACTGTTCGCACATCCTAGTACAGACATATTGGCTAAGCAATACGTTTTCTGTGTTGCCTGTTAAAAAAATTGCCGGCAAGAAATGGGCAGTAAAAAGGTTTCAAAATTGTTAAAAAATGCAGGATTTTTATGGCAACCGGTATGGGTAGGCGCAGGCGCGCCAGGATGAGGCCGGCCACGTGGGGTGGCCGGTATCAAAGAAAATATACGGGAAATGATGGCCAATTGCTGGCCTGGCAGGCGTCAGTATGCGGTCGGATACGGGACGATCTTGTCCCAGGTGCCCATCGCATGACTCGCCACTTTTTCCAGGGTGTCGCGTGGCGAACCGTCGCGCGCCACCATTGCCATGCCGCGCTGGACGATGCCGTAGTAGTGGGCCACGCTGTCGCAATCGACATGTGGGCCGATCTCGCGACTGGCCTGGCCAAGGCGCAAGCGGTTCTTGAGCATTTCGAACGGCTTGCAGCGCAGCACTTTCAGCCCCACCCGAAGATTGGGCAACGGCGACTTCAAGTCAGTCTGGGTAACGAAGCAACCATGGGGGCGATCTTCCCGGGTCAGGATTCTCGCCGTTGCCAGAAGGACGGCCTGGATCGAATCTTGCGCCCGTTCATGCTTGTACAGCTCGCTCCAGATTTCCTCGCCAACCGTCGACCAGTAGAGCTCCAGGGCTTCGAGAAACAGGTCCTCCTTGGAGCCGAAGGCGGCGTAGAGACTGGGAGACTTGATCTTCATGGCGGTCATCAGCTCGTTCAGCGATGTCCCGTCGTATCCTTTGTCCCAGAACAACAACATGGCCTGGACCAGCGCCTGATGACGATCAAACTCCCGAGGTCTTCCTCGACCACTCATATCTACCTCTCCATTCTCACCGCGGATGGGGGCCGTAACCCGAGCGGTTGCGCGCCCTGTTCCGTCATGTCCATTCAAGTAAACCTGGAGCCGGCAAACCTTGTAGCGCGCGGGCTGGCCAGGCATTAACTGAACTGCAACACAAAAAGACTTGAATTGTACTAATACATCCGTACAATCAATGATACGCGCCAGCCTCCAGGGTTCGTCAACCCTGGCTTACAAACTGTCGGAAATGGCGCACATTCATGATTGCCAAAGGTTTTTTCGCACGGATAGCTACCCACCAAACACTGGAGCGTATCAACAATGGATGTTGCCACTTACAGAAATGCCATGGCGCGACTCGGCGGCGCCGTATCGATCATCAGCACGGACGGCCCTGGTGGCCGACACGGTTTCACCGCCTCGGCAGTCTGCAGTGTCACCGATACCCCGCCCATGCTTCTGGTATGCATGAACAAGCAGTCTCGCCAGCGCAGCCGTTTCGAAGAGAACGGTGTGCTGTGCGTAAACGTTCTGCGTGGCGATCAGCAACGCCTGTCGAGTGTGTTCGCCGACCGCAACCTCGACATGGAGCAGCGGTTTTTCGCCACTCGCTGGACTACTGGCGCCAGCGGCGCACCGCGGATGGACGAGGCGCTGGTGTGTTTCGATTGCCGGATCAGCGAAATTCACAGTGTCGGTAGCCACAGCGTCTTCTACTGCGAGGTCCTGGACATCGCCAGTGCCCCGCATCCGGAAGGCCTGATCTATTTTGATCGCGCTTATCACCGGGTTGCCGTGGCCCAGCCCACCGCTTGAGTTGATCGGGAGCACGCGTTATGGACGACCTCTGGACTTCGAGGCCGCTACCTGGCCTTTCCGACGACCAACGGCACTGGCTATCGGCACCGGGCTCCCTGACCTTGCGCCTGAAAGCGCTGGGGCAGTTCAGCCTGGACCTGGTCGGGCAATCGGTAGCTAGTGCAGAACCGGGTGAAGCATGTGCCTTGGGCATTGCCCAGGGGCAGGCGGTATGGCTCCGCGAAGTAGCGTTGCGCGTCGATGGCGAGGTCATGGTGTGCGCACGCAGCCTCACCCCCCTGCAGGCCAGTCAGCCGGCCTGGCCAGAACTGGCCGGCCTGGGTGATCAGCCACTGGGAAGCATGCTGTACAGCTCGCCAGACATCCATCGGGAAGCTTTCGAGTGCCAACGGCCACAAGCCGAGTCGCCGTTGTCGCGCCTGGCCCAGCAGCTTGGCCAGCCCAGCCGTGGCCTGCTGGCTCGCAGGTCACGCTTCATGCGCAATGGCAAGCCGCTGCTGATTGCAGAATGCTTCGTTCCGCACTTCTGGGGCCTTGTGCAACAAGGCAGCGCGCCGTTCAAACTGGCTATCTGAACCGGGCGCGCGCCTTGCGGCGTTGAGCGGGATGCGAATCAGGCTTCTTCCAGGCGCATTTCGTTGTCGCGAATGACTTGCGCGGTATATGGATCATTGGCCACGGCTTCGAGCAGCGAAGTCAGCAGGCCAGGGAAACGCGTTTCCAGGTCATCCCGGCGAATCGACAGCAAGTTCTCCCGGCCATAGGGGCGTTGCCAGATCACACCGCTGTCGCGCAAGACGCGCCAGTGGTGGGTCATGGTCGACTTGGACGCACCCTTGAGAATTTGCCCGCAAGGGTGCTCTTCACCATCGGAAAGAACCTTCAGTACCGTCAGGCGCAACGGATTGCCGAGTGCTGTCAGGACGTTTTCCAAGCGAATCTGTTCAATGCTGGGATGGTTGGCAGTGTACATGCGATTACCTCAATTGATTTACAGGGACCACCTTGGCCTGCGGCACGATTGCCATACGGTCCAGCAACTCCCCTGTAGCGATCAGGCGCGCTTCCATCTCGCGCTCTTGGAAATCAGAATCCGAGCCTGGCAGTACCCAGGAGGATGACAATCTCCCCATTACCCTGGGCCATCAGTCGATGGCTGCTCGCAGCCGGGACATGGATTGTTTGTTAGTACGAGCAGTGTGGAACTATATACCAATTTGCCGGGTTTCGTGAGCCGGATGGAATGAACGTGCCATGAAAATGATAAATGCTCAACGCAGAGGACCTTTCAAAACAACAGGTTGGCGTCCACGCGGGGCAGGTGAGGGCAATTATTTCAAAGTGTGAAGCCGGCACCAGGACTGACCCAGGTGCCGGAAGATGCGTTCACTGAACGTTCGAAGCTACCGGTTGATAACCACCGCCAAGGGCCGTTACCAGCCCTACCGCCGAGTCGATCTGCTTGCTGCTCAGCAAGGCCAGGCGCAGTTCATCCTCGATCAGCTGTTCTTCGATGTTGAGCGAATCGAGAAAGTTGTTCTCGCCGATTTCAAACCGTTCCACGGCCAGGTCGAAGGACGATTGGGCTGTGTCGCGAGCGGTGCGCTGCAGGCCGATCTGCCGGTTGACGGCCTGCAGTTCGGTCACCGAGGTGGCTACCTGGTGCAACGCCGTATTCAAGGTGGCGTTGTAGCTGGCAATTGCCATATCCAGGTCGGCATTGCTCTGCTTGAGGCTGGCCCGCAGGCGGCCGGCGTCGAACAGCGGTACTGTCACGGTCGGCGCGATGTTCCAGAAGCGGCTGACCGTGTCGTTGAAACTGTCGCCGGACAGGGCATGCACACCCCCCGCGGCACGCAGGTTGATGTTGGGGTAGAAGCGGGTCTTGACCGAGGCCACCGTGCGGGTCTGGGCTTCGACACGCCAGCGGGCCGCAACGATATCCGGACGCCGCCCCAGCAGTTCCGCCGGCAGGTTTTCAGGCAGTGCCGCGTCATCGCTTTTCAACGGCTTGGGCCGCACGATATCACGTGCGCTGTCGACCCCTGAGCCGAGCAAGGCCGAAAGCTGCAGGCGGGCAATTTCCATGTTGCTACGGGCACCCAGCAGGCTTGCTTCGGCGCGCGCTACCAGGCCATCGACGCGCTGCAGCTGGGATTTGTTGTCCAGGCCATTGTTGAAGCGATCACTGGTCAGCCCCTGCAGGCGTCGCAGGCGCTTGAGATCACGTTCGCTCAGGTCCACCACATCCCAGGCATAAGCCAACTGGTTGTAGGCTTTGACGACATTGGCTGCCAGCAGCAAACGCGCTGATTGCAGTTCGACTTCCGCAGCCTTGGCCTGGCTGACCGAGGCCTCCCACGCGCTGCGCTTGCCCCCCCACAGGTCGAGGTCGTAGTCGAACGTCACGCCCAGGCTGCGCACCGTGATGTAGCGATTCCCCTGGCCGTCGAAATCTTCGCTGCGCGACAGCCGCGAGCGCGAGACTCCACCCGAGGCGTCGAGCTGCGGGGCTTGGTCCGCGTCGTAATACGCCTGCAAGGCATTGGCCTTGTCAGCCCTGGCCTGCACTTCCTGAAGCCCCGGGTTGTGGTTCCAGGCCTTGGCTACCAGGCCGTCCAGCTGGGCATCACCGTAACGCTGCCACCAGTTGTCAGCCGGCCACGGCGCGGCCGGCAGCCGCGCGTCGGCGAGGGACGCCGAAGGTGCCCCCTCTGGAGTCAGCAAGTGCTGACGATGGTCGATGCCGGCGTAATTCACGCAACCACTCGCGACCATTGCGGCCAGCAGCGGCAGCAGCCGTACATAGCGGGTCTTTTTCAACATGGGATTATCCTCGCGCCGCGGCATCGATGGCCTGGCTGTCGCCATCGGTGACGGCCAGCGCCTTGGGCTGCCTGGTGGAACTGAGCAAGCTGTAGACCGTTGGCAGGATGAACAGGGTGAACAATGTGCCGATCAACATGCCCACGACAATGACCAGGCCCAGGCCGAAGCGGCTGTTGGCTCCCGCGCCAGTCGCGAAGATCAGCGGTGCGAGCCCCACTACCATGGCGGCGGTGGTCATCAGGATCGGGCGCAGGCGCACTTCGGCCGCATGGCGGATGGCTTCCAGTTTGCCCATGCCGTGGTGCATCTGCAGTTCGTTGGCGAACGCCACCATGAGGATGCCGTGTTTGCTGATCAGGCCGATCAGCGTGATCAGGCCGATCTGGGTATAGATGTTCAGCGAGGTGTAGCCCAGCGCCAGCGGCAACAGTGCCCCACAGATCGACAACGGTACGCTGATCAGGATGATGAACGGATCGATGAAGCTCTCATACTGGACTGCCAGCACCAGGTAGATGATCACCAGGGCGAAGGCGAAGGTCAGCATCAAGGTGTTGCCTTCCTGCACGTATTGCCGGGTGTCGGACTGCCAGTCATAGGTGTAGCCAGCCGGGAACCCTTTGGCCTGCTCGCTGAGGAAGGCCACGGCGTCGCCCAGCGTCACCCCAGGCATCGGAATTGCCTGCAGCGTCGCGGCGTTCTGCTGGTTGAACTGCGGGCGCAGGTTGGGCTCGACCTTCACCTTGATCGTGGCCAGGGTGGACAGTGGTACCAGGTTGCCGTGTTGATCCTTGACGTAGTAGCGGTTGAGCGCCTCGGGGGTCAGGCGGTCCTGCGGCAGCGCTTGCGGAATCACATCATAGGAGCGGCCATGGTAGGCAAAACGGTTGATGTACTTCTCGCCGATCAGGCTGTTGAGGGTCTTGCCGATATCGCTCATGCGGATACCCATGGCGTTGGCCTTCGCCCTGTCGACCTGCACCTCGACCACCGGGTTGTTGAAGTCCAGGTCGCTGTCGACCACCGCGAACAGGCCGCTGCTGCGGGCGCTGCTCTTGAGCTTGTCCATCACCTCGAACAACGACTGGTAGTCCTGATCACTGCGCACGACCATCTGCACCGGAAGGCCGCCCGTTGATCCCGGTAGCGGCGGCATCTGGAAGACGAAGATGCTGGTGCCCTCGATCTGGCTCACCCGCTGCTGCAGCAATGGCTGGATCTGGTTGGCGCTGCGTTCGCGCTGCTGCCAGTCCACAAGGTTGATGCCGCCAACGCTGTTGGAGATACCGTCGGTACCGTTGGCCACCCAATCGCTGTAGCCTTCGGGAAATTCCTGGAACACCTCGTGGAGCTTGCGGGAGAACGCTTCGACGTAGTTGATGTTGGCATGCTGCGGCGCCTTGATGGCGGTCAGCAGGATATTCTGGTCTTCCATCGGTGCCAGTTCGCTCTGCGCCGACTTGTACAGCACCGGCAGGCTGAAAAAGATCATCAAGGCGATGGCCAGGCTGATCCAGCGCCGGGATAGCGACATCCCCAGCAACTTGCCGTAGCGGTCTGCCAGCCAGTTGAAGAACGTTTCTGCCTTGTGCGCCATGTAGCCTTCGCTCGACTTGGCATCGAGCAGGCGGGTACTCATGATCGGAGACAGCGTGAGCGCTACGATACCGGACACCACCACCGAGCCGGCCAGGGTCAGCGCGAACTCCTTGAACAACGTTCCGGTCAAGCCGCCCATGAGGCCGATCGGGGCATAGACCGCAGCCAGCGTGAATGTCATCGCCACCACCGGGCCGGCCACCTCGCGGGCACCAAGCAAAGCCGCCTCGAAGGGGGTCTTGCCCTCCTCGATATGGCGGTGGACGTTCTCCACCACGACGATGGCGTCATCCACCACCAGGCCGATGGCCAGTACCATTGCCAGCAGCGTCAGCAGGTTCAGGCTGAAGCCGAACATCTGCATCAGCACGGCGGCACCGAGCATCGACAACGGAATGGTGACCAGGGGAATCAGCACCGTGCGGAAAGTGCCCAGGCACAGGTAGATGACCAGGACCACGATGACCAGCGCTTCGATCAAGGTATGGGTAACCTCGTCGATGGACGACTGGATGAAGTGAGCCACCTCGAACGGGATCTGCACCTTGACGCCTGGCGGCAGGGTCTTCTCGATCTCGGGGATCAAAGCCTTGACCGCATTTACGATGGTCAGCGGGTTACCGGTAGGTGCCGCATCGAGGCCCAGGAACATGGCCGGGACCGCGCTCATGGCACCGCTGGTGTCGAACGAGGCTGCGTTGAGCTCGACGGTGCCGACGTCACGCACACGAATGATGTTGCCATTGTCGTTGCGCAGGACCATGTTCTTGAAGTCGTCGACACTGGTCAGGTCGGTGTTGACCCGCAGGTTGCTGACCACGTACAGGCCCTTGACCTGACCAGGAGCGGCCTGGAAGTTGTTTTCCCTGATCGCGTCAGCCACGTCCTGGCCGGTAATGCCATAGCCCGCCAGCAGGTCGGGGTCGAGCCACAGGCGCATGGACAGGGTTTGCCCACCCAGGACATTGATCTTGGCCACACCATCGATACCCGAGAACATCGGCTCGACTACCCGCGAAATGTAGTCGGCCACCTCGGGCATGGACAGTTGTTCGCTGGAAAACGCCACGTAGGCGACGCTGGTGAAACCGCCCGAGGTACGCTCGATCACGGGGTCATAGGCTTCTTCGGGCAGCTTGTAGCGGATCTGGTTGACCTTGGCCATCACCTCGGTCAGGGCGTTGATCGAGTTGCTGTTGAGCTGCATGCGCACGGTCACCAGGCTCTTGCCCTGGGTCGAAGTGGACGACAGGTAGTCGATACCCTCGACCGAGGCCACGGCCTGGCTGATCGGCTGTGTCACGAAACCCTGCATCAGTTCCGACGAGGCGCCTGGATACTGGGTAGTGATGGTGATGGTGGAGGTTTCCAGCATCGGGTACTGACGCACCGGAAGCTTGTTGAAGGCCATGATCCCGAACAGCAGGATCAGCGTGCTGACCACCAGCGCGAGGACCGGCCGGCGCAGGAAAACATCAGTGAAGTGCATGGTCGTTCCTCAGCGCTGGACGTTCAGGCGCACGGTGTCGGCTACCGGCTCGATGGCCACACCGTCCTGCAGTTTGATTTGCCCGGAGGTCACCACCTCGTCACCGGCCTGCAGCCCCTTGAGCACCACCGCCAGGCCATCGCGGCGCTCGCCGATGCTGATGTTCTTGCGCCGCACCTTCTTCAGGCCGTCTTCCGTGTAGCTGACGAACACGCTTTCGCCATAGGCGTTGTAGGTGATCGCGGTCTCGGGAATGACCAGCTCGTCCTTGCCTGGCAGCTGCACTTTCACCTTGGCGTACATGCCGGGGCGCAGTTTGTCCTGATGCTTGTCGAGCAAGGCCTGGACCCGTATGACATGGGAATTGTTGACCTGCGGATCGATGGCGCCGATCACCCCTTCGAACTTCTCATCGCCCCATGCATCGACTGTCACTTCCACATGCTGGCCCTTGACAATACTGGCGCTGTCACGCTCGGAGACGGTGAAGTTGACCCGCAGCCGGTCAAGATCGGTGAGCGTGGCCAGCGGCCGGCCCGCCTGCACGTAATCGCCCAGGTGAACCTGGCGGATGCCCAGCTCCCCGGAGAACGGTGCACGGATGGTCTTCTGCGCGATCTGGGCCTGCATGTTCTCGAGGTTGCCTTTGGCGGCATCGAACTGGGCACGGGCGCTGTCCAGTGCCCGCTGGCTCTCGGCGCCGTTTCGCGCCAGTGTCTGCAAGCGGGTGTAGTGGGTTCTGGCGGCATCGAATTCGCCGCGCAAGCGGGTCAGTTCACCCTCTTCGGGCGATGTATTGAGCCTGACCACCACATTGCCGGCCTTGACCTTGTCACCCGAGTCAAAGGCCAGTGCGACCACCTGGCCACTGACTTCCGCCGTCAGCAGCACCTGCTGGCTCGCTTCGATCTGGCCGATGGCGACCTGGTAATAGGTGTATGGCACCTGCTTGACCTGCGCCAGTGCCGCCGGTACCAGTACGGGGGCAGGCGCCGGCTCTTCTCCATGAGCCATGTAGCGCAGCGTGAAGCCTCCCAGTACGGCAAGTGTCACCACCGATGCCGTTACCTTTCCGAGATAGTGTTTCGCACGCATGACTTACCCCCTGTCGCCTGGGACGGCGACCACCTGGAAATTCAACATTCAAGAAACTCCAACCTGCATCAGTCCTGGCCCGGCCGGCCTGGCCGGGAGCTGCTCGACTGACTGTCAGTAATGCGCGACCACGGTCGCGATCAATAGATCTTGCTGGTCTGTGCCTTGCCCAGATACAGCTTGCCCAGGCCGAAGAGGTTCAACGGCGAGAGGACAAAATGCTTGGAGCCCACATGGATATCGCGAAGGCAGCGTTCCAGTTCGCATGCTTTGTAGACCGCCTTGGAGCCGGTCAGCCCATGCAGCTGGTTCACCGCATTGACGGCGTACTCGTTGAGGAGCGAGGCGGCCAGTGCGACGCGGACGTTGAGGCCATCGCCATCAGCCTGCTGGGCCTGCGTGATGGCATCCTCGAGCAGCAGTTGCGCGGTGTGCAGCTGCGCCAGCACGATACCGGTCTTCTCGCTGGTCAGTGCCGCCACGCCTTCATCGCCCGGCAGGGTGCGCTCGTCACGGAAATACGCCAGGGCGGCCTTGGCCACGCCGAGCACGGTGCCCATCGCGGCGATCGTGCCGAAGTCGTAGTAACCCACCTTGTAGGCCAGGGACTCACGAGGCGCAGGCGCCTTCTTCAGTGCTTCGGTGTTGACGCAGTAGTGGGCCGGTACCCAGACATTGCTGCATTCGAAATGATTGCTGCCGGTTCCGCGCATGCCCAGTACGTCCCAGGTCTTGATGATGCGGCAGTCGGTGCGTGGTACGAAGAACATGCGCACCTGGGGTTCCGTGCCATCGGCAACTTCCTGGTGGAGTGTCGCCGTGCACACTAGCCAGTCAGCATGTGCCGAACCGCTGGCGAAGCCCCACTTGCCACTGACCCGGTAACCACCGTCGACCGCGATCGCCTCGCCACCCGAATGGATCGCACCGACGACGAAGCCATTGCAGGAACTGTAGATTTCACGAGCCGCCTGCTCTGGCAGGTAATCGGCGAGCCGCCCCATGGCGACCTGCACCATGACCTGCCACGAGACCGAGGCGTCAAGGGCAGCAAGACGCTGGATAATTTGCGAGATGACGCGGATGTCCAACTGCTGGCCACCAAACGCCTTGCTGACGCACAGACGGGAAAAGCCCAGCTTGAACAGCTCGGCCATGACCTCGGGGTGGGTTTCGCCTTGCGCTTCGGCGTAATCCCGGTGCTGCAGAATCAGCGGCCGGACCGCTTCGATACGCGCCATCCATTCTTCTGCCTCGGCAGGCAGGTCACGCCACTGCATCAATGTCTTCATGTTCAGCTCCTTGCTGTTAGGGATTAAACCTTGGGTCCGTATCGACATCGAACAAGGCCAATGTACGCATACAGTCGTACTGTTGCAAGTCTTTCGTACAGTCCTTCTGTAAACGGCGTTTTTCGAATGACACTTGTGCAATCAAGGCGCAGAACACCGTGAACCGTCGGTTCGCTCAGGGCATTGCCGAATATATGTAAGGCTTTGCATAGAAAGGGCACGGTGCCATGCACCGTGCCTGCGGCAGGCTTCAACGCTCGTCGAAAGGGATCCCGCCCTTGGCCTTGTCGCCAGGTTGTGCTTCCACGATCTGCACCACCACGTGTTCGCGGGCTATCTCGAAACTGCTCGCAACAGCCTCGGTCACCGAGCGCAGCAGTTTCTTCTTCTGCTGTTCGGAACGGCCTGCAGTTGCGTAAACAATGACCTCTGGCATGACGTATCTCCTTTGTCCGGCTATCCATGAGTGCCGCGACGAGGTGGCGGCGACGGGATGATCATACGCTCGGGAAAAGGAGTTGAACAGTTCGCGTACAGGCGTACAATCAAGAAAAACGTTAGCCCTGGAGGCAAGGATGCAATTCGGAATCTACAGTGTTGGCGATGTGACCCGCGACCCCAGCACTGGTCGTACCCCGAGCGAGGCCGAAAGGCTGCAGGCCATGGTCCGCATCGCCCTCAAGGCCGAGGAAGTCGGCCTCGATGTGTTCGCGACAGGAGAGCACCATAACCCGCCATTCGTGACGTCGTCGCCCACGACACTCCTGGCCTTTTTAGCCGCGCAGACTTCACGGCTGATCCTGTCCACCTCGACCACGCTGATCACCACCAACGACCCGGTGCGCCTGGCTGAGGAATATGCCGTGCTGCAGCATCTCTCGGGCGGGCGCATGGACCTGATGCTGGGGCGCGGCAACACGGCGCAGGTCTACCCCTGGTTCGACAAGGACATCATGCAGGCGCTGCCGCTGGCGCTGGAGAACTACGACCTGCTGCACCGGCTCTGGCGAGAGGAAGAGATCGACTGGGAAGGGCGTTTTCGCGCACCGCTTCGTCGTTTCACCTCCATTCCCCGGCCACTGGATGGGCTGCCGCCGTTCGTCTGGCATGGTTCGATTCGCACACCGGAAATCGCAGAACAGGCGGCGCGCTATGGGGACGGCTTCTTTGCCAGCCATATCCTCTGGCCAAAAGGCCATTTCCAACGGCTGGTCGCGTTCTACCGCTCGCGCTACGCCTACTACGGCCACGGCACCGAGCAGGACGCTATAGTCGGCCTTGGGGGGCACATCTTCGTCAACCGTCAGTCCCAGGTCGCACGCGAGCGTTTTCGTCCGTTCTTCGACAACGCACCGGTGTATGGCCACGGTCCATCGCTCGAGGAGTTCATGGAGCAGACGCCATTGTCGGTCGGCAGCCCTCAGGAGATCATCGACAAGACCCTGACTTTCCGCGAGCAGTTCGGCGATTACCAACGGCAACTGTTCCTGTTCGACCATGCCGGTATTCCATTGCCCGAGGTGCTGGACATGCTCGAGCTGTTCGGTAGCGAGATCCTTCCGGTGCTGCGCCGTGAAACAGCGAGGGCGCGTGACGCCAGAGCAGCCCCGGCGCCGACTCATGCGCGGCGCCTGGCAAGCATGACCGCGCTCCAGTAGGGCCGATGTTCGTTCACTCAAGCCTTGCCCGGTATTCCATATTTACGCAGGCGCTGGGCAATGGCGGTATGTGAGGTTTGCAAGCGCCCGGCCAGTTGCCGCGTCGAGGGGTAGCTGGCGTACAGGCGTTGCAACAACTCGCGCTCGAAATCGGCCACGGCCTGTTCCAGGCTGGCCACTTCGCCATCCTGTCCGCGCGCGACCGAGGTGCCGGCGATGTCCAGGTCGCCGATATCCACCAGGTTGCCTTCGCAGATGGCAGCCGCGCGGAAGATCACGTTCTGCAACTGGCGCACGTTGCCTGGCCAAGGGTTGGCCAGCAGTGCGGAATGGGTGGCCGGGGTCAGCCGGCAGGGCGGGCGCTGGATCTGCGTGCAGGCCTGCTGCATGAAGAAATGCGCCAGCATCAGGATGTCCTGGCCTCGGTCGCGCAACGGTGGCACCTGCAGGTTGAGCACGTTGAGGCGGTAGAACAGGTCTTCACGGAAGCTGCCGTCGGCGACCATGCGTTCCAGGTCACGGTGGGTGGCGCTGATGATGCGTACATCCACCTTCACTTCACGGTCGCCGCCCACCCGGCGGAAACTGCCATCGCTGAGAAAACGCAGCAGCTTGGCCTGCAGGTACGGCGACATCTCGCCGATTTCATCGAGAAACACCGTACCCTGGTTGGCCAGCTCCATCAGCCCGGGCTTGCCCCCTCGTTGCGCGCCGGTGAAGGCACCCGGGGCGTAGCCGAACAGTTCGCTCTCGGCCAGGCTCTCGGGCAGCGCGGCACAGTTCAGCGCCAGGAAAGGCGCCGCGTGGCGGCTGCTGATGGCGTGGCAGGCGCGGGCTACCAGCTCTTTGCCGGTGCCGGTTTCGCCGTGCACCAACAGCGGCGCATCGAGCGTCGCCACGCGCAAGGCACGGGCCTTGAGGGTGCGGATCGCCGACGATTCGCCGAGCAACGCATCGAAGCCCTCGGCATGGTCGTGGTGCAGGGCCGACAGGCGTTCACCCATGCGCGTGGGCGGGTACAGCGTCAGCAGGCCACCGGCGTTGGTGATCGGCGTGGCGTCCAGCAGCAAGCTCTGGCCGTTGAGCTGCATCTCGCGCATGGGCAGGTGGAAGTTGTTGTCCAGCAGGGCCTGCAGCAGCGCCGGGTCGCCGAACAGTTCACCCACCGAGCGCTCGGCTGATTCGCGGCCGCACAGCTCGATCAGCGCCGGGTTGGCCAGCAGCACCGTGCCGGCACTGTCCACGGCCAGCACCGGGTCGCTCATTGCCGCCAGCAGGGCATCGAGCTGCAGGTGGCGGCGTTGGCCGGGGAGGATGTCGACCACGTCCACCGATTGCACGCCATGCACCTCGAACAGCGCGTCGTGCAGTTCTTCAAGCACGGCGGGGCTGAGCGTGGGGGCGTCGATGTAGACGTTCGGCGGGACCATCTCCACTGCGTCCAGGTTGAGGTTGCGGGCGCCGAGCAGGGCGAGTACTTCCTGGGTGATGCCGACGCGGTCGATGAAGCTGACGTGGATGCGCATGGAGAGCTGCGGTGGTGGCTGGGGAGGGGGGTAGTATGCCTTAACATCGTCGGGGCCGCTTTGCAGCCCCGAAATGGTGGCATCACTCCAGGTGTTCAGGCTTGATCGGGTCGCCCGACTTCACATCGAGTTTTTCGCGAATGTCCGCGAACATCTGGTCATAGAGCTTGTGCGGCGAACCCAGGCTCTCGAATTTCTTGGGCGGCGCCAGGTACGACTGGGCCTTGCGGCTCAGTACCATGAGAAAGTTGGGTAGTACCTGATCCTTGGCCAGGAAGAATTTTTCATCGACTGTCTTGCCTTCGATGTTGCCATGCATCTTGAACTGGATGCCTCGGCCTTCCTTGGGGTCCGACACTGCCTCGTATTCGATGTTCAGGTCATAGCTGTGGTCGTTCTTGTTCAGCGCGGTGCGCTCGATGTGTACATGACCGGGGTGGTACTGGGCCATGGCAAGCTCCTCTGGAAGGTCGAAAATGGCGGGCAGCAAGCGCCCGCCCACTGCTTTCAACGGTAGCTGATACCCGGCTTCGCGGTGGAAACCCGTGTACCGGCGGTGCCTTTGACGATGTCTTCGATTTTTTCCAGCGAACTGATCACCGCCACCTTGCCCGTGTGGCGGGCAAAATCGCAGGCGGCCTGCACCTTCGGGCCCATGGAACCGGCGGCGAAACCAAGGCGTTCGAGTTCGTCGGGGTGGGCCTGGGCGATGGCTTTCTGCGTGGGTTTGCCCCAGTCGATGTAGGCAGCATCGACGTCGGTGGCGATGATCAGCAGGTCGGCATCCAGCTGCTCGGCCAGCAGGGCCGAACACAGGTCCTTGTCGATCACCGCCTCGATACCCTTGAGCTTGCGGTTCTCGTCGTACATGGTCGGGATGCCGCCACCGCCGGCGCAGATCACGATGCTGTTCTTTTCCAGCAGCCACTTGATCGGGCGAATCTCGAAGATGCGCTTGGGTTTCGGGCTGGCCACCACACGGCGGTACTTGTCGCCGTCGGCCTTGACCACCCAGCCTTTTTCCTTGGCCAGGCGCTCGGCCTCTTCCTTGCCATAGACCGGGCCGATGAACTTGGTCGGGTCCTTGAAGGCGGGGTCGTTGGCGTCCACCTCCACCTGGGTCAGCAGGGTGGCGAACGGCACTTCGAAGGCCAGCAGGTTGCCCAGTTCCTGCTCGATCATGTAACCGATCATGCCCTCGGTTTCGGCACCCAGCACGTCCAGCGGGTACGCCTCGTCGGGCTTGTAGGAGAGGCCCTGCAGCGACAACAGGCCGACCTGCGGGCCGTTGCCGTGGGCAATGACCAGCTCGTTGCCAGGGTGGATCTTGGCGATCTGCTCGGTGGCGGTGCGGATATTGGCGCGCTGGTTCTCAGCGGTCATGGGCTCGCCGCGACGCAGCAGGGCGTTGCCGCCCAATGCAACAACGATACGCATGGGGAATGTCCTTTAACGAAAAGTATGAGCTGCCGCTACACGGAGGTTGCAGGGTTCCTGTGGGAGCGGGCGTGCCCGCGAAGAGGCCAGGCCAGGCACCATCACTGGTGCGGCTGACGCATTCGCGGGCATGCCCGCTCCCACAAGTACAGCGCAGTCCGCGGACAGGCTTACAGGTCAGCCAGGGTCGAAACCAGGATCGCCTTGATCGTATGCATGCGGTTTTCCGCCTGCTCGAAGGCGATGCAGGCCGGCGACTCGAACACGTCGTCGGTCACTTCGATACCATTGGCCAGGTCCGGGTACTGTTCGGCGATCTGCTTGCCCACTTTGGTTTCGGAGTTGTGGAACGCCGGCAGGCAGTGCATGAACTTGGTCCGCGGGTTGCCGGTGGATTTCATCAGCTGGCTGTTGACCTGGTACGGCTTGAGCAGCTTGATGCGCTCGCCCCAGGCTTCGATCGGCTCGCCCATCGATACCCAGACGTCGGTGTGCACGAAGTCCACACCCTTGACTGCGGCAAGCGGGTCTTCGGTGAGGGTGATGCGCGCGCCGCTTTCCTCGGCGTACTTGCGGCAACGCTCGACCAGGTCGTCATGCGGCCACAGCGCCTTGGGCGCGGCGATGCGCACATCCATGCCGAGCTTGGCACCGATCAGCAGCAATGAGTTACCCATGTTGTTGCGGGCATCGCCCAGGTAGGCGTAGCTGATGTCGTGCAGCGGCTTGTCGCTGTGCTCGCGCATGGTCAGCACGTCGGCAATCATCTGGGTCGGGTGGTATTCGTCGGTCAGGCCGTTGAACACCGGCACGCCAGCGTACTTGGCCAGCTCTTCGACGATTTCCTGCTTGAAGCCACGGTACTCGATGGCATCGTACATGCGCCCGAGCACGCGGGCGGTGTCCTTCATGCTTTCCTTGTGGCCGATCTGCGACGAGTTGGGGTCGATGTAGGTGACGTTGGCGCCCTGGTCATAGGCGGCCACTTCAAAGGCGCAGCGGGTACGGGTGGAGGTTTTTTCGAAGATCAGGGCGATGTTGTTGCCCTTCAGGTGCTGTTGCTCGGTGCCGGTGTACTTGGCGCGCTTGAGGTCGCGGGACAGGTCCAGCAGGTAGCGCAGCTCACGGGTGGTGTGGTGTTCCAGGCTGAGCAGGTTGCGGTTGTGAATGTTGAACGCCATGACGTATCTCCTTGAGTTTGGTGAACGCCCCGGCCGCCGCTGGGTGTGGGCGGCCGGGGTGATGGTCGTTAGTAGTCGATGGGGTCGCGCACGATCGGGCAGGTCATGCAGTGGCCGCCGCCACGGCCGCGGCCCAGTTCACCGGCACTGATGGTGATGACTTCGATCCCGGCCTTGCGCAGCAGGGTATTGGTGTAGGTGTTGCGGTCGTAGCCAATGACCACGCCCGGCTCGATGGCCACTACGTTGTTGCCGTCGTCCCATTGCTCACGCTCGGCGGCGAAGCTGTTGCCGCCGGTTTCGACCACGCGCAGCTTGACCCCCAGTTGCTCGCCCACCACCTCGATGAACGACTTGTGTTCGCGGCGCACGTCCATGCCGTACGGCTTGCTCTCGTCCGGGCGGATGATGAACGGCACGATTTCCCTGACCACTTCCGGGAAGACCGTGACCAGGTCGCGGTCGCAGAAGCTGAACACGGTATCCAGGTGCATGGCGGCACGCGATTTTGGCAGGCCGGCAACAATGACCTTTTCCACCGCGCCCTTGGCAAACAGGTTCTGTGCCAGCTGGCCGATGGCCTGGCGCGAGGTGCGCTCGCCCATGCCGATCAGCACGATGCCCTTGCCGATCGGCATGACATCGCCGCCTTCGAGGGTGGACTGGCCGTGTTCCTTGTCCGGGTCGCCGTACCAGACCTGGAAGTCGGCGTTGGTGAACTGTGGGTGGAACTTGTAGATGGCGGTGGTCAGCAGGGTTTCCTGGCGTCGCGCCGGCCAGTACATCGGGTTCAAGGTCACGCCGCCGTAGATCCAGCAGGTGGTGTCACGGGTGAACTGGGTGTTCGGCAAAGGTGGCAGGATGAAGCTGGAGTGGCCCAGGTAGTCGTTGTACATCTTGACCACATCGGCACCTTCGCTTTGCGGCAGGTCCTGCCCGGCGACGCCGCCGATCAGGAACTCGGCCAGGTGGCGCGGTTCGAGGCCTTCGAGCCAGCTGCGCACTTCGTTGGTCAGGCCGACACCGACGGTGTCGGGGGTGATCTTGCGGTCGAGAATCCACTTCAGCGCTTCGGGTTGCTGGACGATGTCGGTCAGCAGGTTGTGCATTTCCAGCACGTCCACGCCACGTTCGCGCATCTTGGTGACGAAGTCGAAATGGTCACGCTTGGCCTGGTCGACCCAGATCACATCGTCGAACAGCAGCTCGTCACAGTTGCTCGGCGTCAGGCGCTTGTGCGCCAGGCCCGGCGAGCAAACCATCACTTTGCGCAGTTTGCCGGCTTCGGAGTGGACACCGTACTTCTGTTTTTCAGCGGACATGGTTTCATTCCTCCAATTGAACGATGACGTGGGTCAAAGGGTCAGGAAGCCGTCGTACAGGCCGAAGGCTGCCACCAGGGCACCGATGACCACGGCTGCGAAGATCAGTTTTTCCACGTTGGTGAAGACAGGCTGGCCAACCTCACGCTTGGCCTTGGCGAACAGGATCGCGCCAGGGGCGTAGAGCAGGGCCGAGAGCAGCAGGTATTTCACGCCGCCGGCGTACAGCAGCCAGATGGCGTACACCAGGGCGATGGCACCGATGATCAGGTCCTTGCGCCGTTCGGCCAGGGCCTGTTCGTAGGTTTCGCTGCGCACTGCCAGCAGCACGGCATAGGCTGCCGACCACAGGTAGGGCACCAGGATCATCGACGTAGCCAGGTAGATCAGCGACAGGTAGGTGCTGTTGGAGAACAGCGTGATCACCAGGAAGATCTGCACCATGGCGTTGGTCAGCCACAGGGCGTTGGCCGGCACCTGGTTGGCATTCTCGCGGCGCAGGAACTCCGGCATGGTGTGGTCCTTGGCCGCGGCGAACATGATCTCGGCGCACAGCAGTACCCACGACAGCAGGGCCCCGAGCAGCGAGATGATCAGGCCGACGCTGATCAGCACCGCGCCCCAGTGGCCGACTACATGTTCCAGCACGGCGGCCATCGACGGGTTCTGCAGCTTGGCCAGTTCCGGTTGGGTCATGATGCCCAGCGACAGCACGTTGACCAGTACCAGGAACAGCAACACGGTGACGAAGCCGATGACCGTGGCCTTGCCCACGTCGGAGCGCTTTTCCGCCCGCGACGAGAAGATGCTCGCGCCCTCGATGCCGATGAACACCCACACGGTGACCAGCATCATGTTGCGTACCTGGTTCATCACGCTGCCCAGTTCGGGCGTGCCCAGGCCCCAGATGTCGGCGGTGAAGATGTCGAGCTTGAAGGCGAACAGGCAGATCAGGGCGAACAGCACCAGCGGCACCACTTTGGCCACGGTGGTGACCAGGTTGATGAACGCCGCTTCCTTGATGCCGCGCAGTACCAGGAAGTGCACCGCCCACAGCAGCACCGAAGCGCCAATGATGGCGGCTGGCGTGTTGCCTTCGCCGAAGATCGGGAAGAAGTAGCCCAAGGTGCTGAACAGCAGCACGAAGTAGCCGACGTTGCCCAGCCAGGCGCTGATCCAGTAGCCCCAGGCCGAAGAGAAGCCCATGTAGTCGCCAAAGCCGGCCTTGGCATAGGCGTATACCCCGCCATCCAGGTCAGGCTTGCGGTTGGCCAGGGTCTGGAACACGAACGCCAGGGTCAGCATGCCGACCGCCGTGATGGCCCAGCCGATCAGTACCGCACCGACGCCTGCGCTGGCCGCCATGTTTTGCGGCAGCGAGAAGATACCGCCGCCAATCATCGAGCCGACGACAAGTGCAACTAACGCGCCGAGTTTTAGTTTTCCGGATGCATCAGACATTTAACGACTCCTGCCAGGAGAAAGTTGACGACAGGGTAAATCCGTCGCCGTTGCCATACGCTGACTTGGATCAGCTCATGGCGACGTGAAGTGGGAAATTTCCTTCACGTTGCTCCTGGAGAGTGCCGACAACTTGTGCTGCAGGCCTTGCACGCTGGCACCTCCATGTCCCCTCTAGAGCAAACGCTCTGTTCAGCCTGCGATGCTTGAAGCTAGCCGCTTTTGTCGCTTTCGCAAATTTTTGCCGAGAATTTTCAGTTTTAACCAGTTGCTTTCCTAGTTGCATTGCAGCTGCTAGTTTTATCTCGAAGGTGTTATAGACAATGTAGTTATGAATGCTATAGCTTCCTTGCTTACTATCAGTATAAGTAACCTCATCCATATGGCCCGAGTGGCTGTTGCAAACCTATGACGGCGCGCAAAAAAGGAGGCGCATGAGCGAATCGGGACAGAAGCTGCGCCTGGGCGCGCTGATCGCGTTGGTGGTCGGCTCGATGATCGGCGGCGGTATCTTCTCGCTGCCGCAGAACATGGCGGCGCGTGCGGAGGTGGGGGCGGTGCTGATCGGCTGGGCCATCACGGCGGTCGGCATGCTGGCCCTGGCGTTCGTGTTCCAGACCCTGGCCAACCGTAAGCCAGAGCTGGACTCAGGGGTTTACGCCTATGCCAAGGCCGGCTTTGGCGACTACATGGGCTTCTCTTCGGCCTGGGGCTACTGGATCAGCGCCTGGCTGGGCAACGTCGGCTATTTCGTGTTGTTGTTCAGCACCTTGGGCTTCTACTTCCCGGCGTTTGGCGAGGGCAACACGCCGCTCGCCATCGGCTGTGCCTCGCTGCTGCTGTGGGCGGTGCACTTCCTGGTGCTGCGCGGTATCAAGGAAGCGGCGTTCATCAACCAGGTGACCACCGTGGCCAAGGTCGTGCCGCTGCTGATCTTCGTGGTGATCGCGCTGTTCGCTTTCCGTGCCGATATCTTCACCCGCGACATCTGGGGCCTGGGCAACCCGCAGTTCGGCAGTGTGCTGGAGCAGTTGCGCAACATGATGCTGGTGACGGTGTTCGTGTTCATCGGCATTGAAGGTGCCAGCGTGTATTCCGGCCGTGCCCAGCGCCGTTCGGATGTGGGCAAGGCCACGGTGATCGGCTTTCTCGGGGTGCTGGCGCTGCTGGTGCTGGTGAATGTGCTGTCGCTGGGGGTGATGACCCAGCCGGAGCTGGCCGGGTTGCAGAACCCGTCGCTGGCCTCGGTGCTGGAGCATATCGTCGGGCCCTGGGGCGCCCTGCTGATCAGTATCGGCCTGGCGGTTTCGTTGCTCGGCGCGCTGTTGTCGTGGGCACTGCTCTGTGCCGAAATTCTCTACGCCACGGCGCGGGACAAGACCATGCCGCGGTTCCTGGCCAAGGAAAATGCCAACCAGGTGCCGGCCAACGCCCTATGGCTGACCAACTGCATGATCCAGGGTTTTCTGCTGATCACGCTGTTCTCTGCCGGTACCTACACCAGCCTGATCTACCTGGCTTCGTCGATGATCCTGGTGCCGTACCTGTGGTCGGCGGCCTACGCCGTACTGCTGGCGGTGCGTGCGGAAACCTATGCCGGGCAGCCAGCGCTGCGTCGCAAGGACCTGCTGGTGGCGCTGGTTGCCTTGCTGTATGCCATCTGGCTGCTCTACGCCGGTGGCCTCAAGTACCTGTTGCTGTCAGCGCTGCTCTATGCCCCCGGGGTGATCCTGTTTGCCAGGGCCAGGCATGAGCAGGGCCAGGCGCTGTTCACCCGTTGGGAAAAGCTGATTTTCGCCGCCGTGCTGGCAGGCGCCGCGTTCGCTGCCTATGCCTTGTATTCAGGGCTGCTGAGCCTGTGATGGGGCAGGGCAAGGATGTTCCGGGCGTGACCAGATCCACAGGTTGCCCAGGGCCATGCCGGCGATGGCCAGGTACACCGGCCAGTGGTGCTGCAGAAGCGTCAGCATCAGCCCTGCGCACAGCAACATGCTGAGTGTCGCACTGACTTTCGCGCGCCGCCGGATCACCTTGCCATTGCGCCAGTTGGACAGGGTCGGCCCGAACAGCCGGTGGTTTTCCAGCCAGGCCGACAGGCGTGGCGAACTGCGGGTAGCTGCCCAGGCGGCCAGCAGGATGAATTCGGTGGTTGGCAGGCCGGGAATCACAATCGCGACCAGGCCCACGCCCAGGCTGACATAAGCCAGGATCGCATACAGCACGCGGGCGAGTTTCGAGCGGGCGGGTCGGGTCATGGTCTCACTGCATAAAAAGCGGTTCGGCCACCGACAGGGTGGCCGGGTATGGCGTATCAAGCCAGCGCGGCATCCGTAGCATAGGCGTGCCTGAGCAGCTCGGTGAAGCGTTCGAAGGCAGCCACCGCGCCGCGTTCTGCTGCAGCCTCGTCGTCGGCCGACAGTGCCAGGCCATCAAGAATACGGGTGAAGTGTTTCCAGCCTTCGGCCCGGCCACCGGCCGGCTCGCCCAGGTGGCGAGCACCGAAACTGTCGGACAGGCCCAGGGCCATGGCACGCTTGATCAAAAACGCCGCGCCCAGTTTGGAGCCTTCGGAGACGAAGATCCAGCCCATTGCCTCACCCAGGCCTGGATTGCGCAGCGCACCGGGTAGCGCGGGTGGCACTTCGGTGGCCAGGTCGGCGAGGTCCAGGCGGGCCTGTTCGGCACGGCAGCGCTCGGCCAGGTCGGGGACGATGGCGATCAGTTGCGGGTCGTTGTAAAGGGGCTGCAATTCGGCCTGGAACAGGTACTGGGCGACCACGAAACGGGCAAAGCTCTCGCGGCTGTCGAACGGAGCGTGGGATTTGACCAGGGCATCCAGTTCGGCGTGCGGGGCATGGGTGATCTGGTTCAGGCGTTGGGAACGCAGGGCTGGGCGGTCGGTCATGGGAAATCCTTGGAAAAAGGGCTCTAGAGACAAGACGAAACAGTACGGGGGCGACGGTAAAAAAAATCTGCGATCTATGCCTGCAGTGCCGGCCTCTTCGCAGGTGAGCCCGCGGCGAGGCCGGCACTGAAGAAACAACCTGTCAGTGCCAGTCCAGGTCAGATGTCCCAGACCACATTGATGCCGAAGTTGCGCCCCGGCATGCTCAGGCGGTCGATGTTGGCTGGCTGGGTCACTGCCGCTTCGCCCTGGCCGTCGTAGCTGCGCACCGAATCCCACTGCCAGTACTTCTTGTCGGTGAGGTTGTACAGGCCAGCATTGATGGTGACGTCGTCGCTGACCCGGTAGTAGCCGGTCAGGTCCAGCACGCCGTAGCCCGGGGTGCGGAACTTGCTGCCGGAGCCGTCGGGCGAATGGAAGGTGCTGTCGTCGATGCGGGTCTTGCGCTTGACCAGTGTCCAGCTCAGCAGGCCACCGTATTGCGGTTGCTCGTAACCGAGGCCGAACACACCCTTGAGCGGGTTGACGCTGTTCAGCGGCGCGCCGCTGTCGTCGTTGCGGCCGTAGGCGTAGGCAAGCGAGCCCTGGCCGTACAGGCCCTGCGGCGCGCCGAAGCGGTCGAGGTTGAGGCGGCCCTTGAACTCGGCGCCCTTGATGGTGGCGTGCTTGATGTTGCTGGCGCGGAAAGTCTGCTCCAGGTTGGCGCTCTGCACGGCGTCTTCATCGATGAAGTCGCGGTACTTGTTGTAGAACACCGCCACATCGAAGCTGCCGGCGTCGAAGTTGCCGCGCAGGCCGGTTTCATAGCTCTTGCTCTTCTCCGGTTCCAGGCCCGGGTTGCCTTCCACGCGGTAGCCCTGGTCGAGGTTCTGGAATTTGCCGAACATGGCTTTGGCGGTCGGCGTGCGGAAGCCTTCCGCGTACTGGCCGTACCAGGTGTAGTTTTCGTTGAAGGCGTAGGTGAGGCCGAACTTGGGCGAGACACGGTGCCACGTCCTGGTGGAGTCGTCCAGGGAGGTGGGCGCCGCACCGGTTGATTCCAGGCCGCGCAGGTATTCCTCGGTGAACCTTGGCTCCATGCGCGTGTAGTCGTAGCGTGCGCCGGGCAGGAAGGTCCAGTCGTTCCAGCGGATTTCATCCTGCACGAACAGGCTGTAGGTGTTCACGGTCGGGTCCGGGAAGTCGCTGACCAGGGCCTGGCCATCGGCCGGGCGGTCGGCGCCGGCGGCAGGGCAGCCTGCGCCAACGGCCAGGCAGGTACCGGTGCCGCTGCGCGAGCCGGTGACCTTCTCATGCCTGAGGGTGGTGCCGTAGGTCAGCAGATGGTCGGTGGCAGCCAGGCTGAAAGCCTTGTCCAGTTGCGCGTCGAACACCCATTGGCGGTCCTTGTAGAGGGTATCGCGGGTGCGCAGTACCTGGCGGGTGAAGGGCGCATAGATTTCCTCGGTGTGCTGGTCGGTCTTGGCGATCTGGTAGTTGAGGCTCCACTTCATGTGCTCGGCAAGCGGCGATGCCAGGCCAAGCTCATGACTGATGCCGAAGCGCTCACGGGTGATGGTGTCGTTGCCGGTACGTGCCTTGTAGAAGCCCATGCCATTGGCGCCGCCGGTGAACGGCCCGCCCACTGCGCTGAGGATGTTCTGGTCGCGGTCATCCTTGTAGCGCTCGTAGGTAAAACCGAGGCGCGCATCGTCGGCGTAGTCCCAACCCAGCTTGGCCAGCACGTTGGTGGTGCGCGCGTCCATCGGGTTGGCTTCGCTACGCGACAGCCCTTCGCCGCCGTGGCCGCCGTGGGTCTCGGTTTCGTGGCCGTTGCGCTGGCTCAGGTGCAGCAGGCCGTCGAAGTCGCCCTGGCGAGCGGCGACTGTGGCGGAGGTCAGCCAGCTTTCGTCGGCCGAGCTGTAGCCGCTCTTCAGGCGGGCACCAGCGTCCTGGCCGGGCTTGATGATGTCGTCTGGGTCGAGGGTGAAATAGCTGACCGCGCCGCCGATGGCATTGCTGCCGTACAGCACCGAGGCCGGGCCGCGGAGGATTTCCACGCGTTTGACGATTTCCGGGTCGACGTAGTTGCGCTGGGTCTGGGCGTAGGGCCCGTAGAAGAAACTGTCGGGGATCGACACGCCGTCGACCTGGGTGAGGATTCGTTCACCGTCGATACCACGGATGTTGTAGCCGTTCAGGCCGCTGCGCTGGCCGGTGCCGGCCACTGACACGCCGGGTTCGTAGCGCACCAGGTCCTGGATAGTGTTGACGTTCTGCCGGTCCAGTTGCTCGCGGGTCTGTACGCTTACGGTACTCGGCACCTGGCTGACGTCCTGGGCGCTGCGGGTGGCGCTGACGGTGACCTGCTGCAGGGCGACCACGCTGCTGCCAGCCTGGCGTTCGAGCACCACATTGCCGTTGCCGATCTTGCGTACGCCCAGGCCGGTGCCGTGCAGCAGGCGCTTGAGTGCGGCTTCCGGCAGCAGCGAACCCTGCACCCCTGGCGAGACTACGCCGTCGGCCAGCTCGGCGCTGAAGCCGACTTGCCAGCCGGTGGCCTGGCTGAACGCATTGATGGCCGTCACCAGTGGCTGCTGGCCGATGTTGAAGCGGTATTCGCCCATGCGCGGGCTGCTGGCCTGGGACGGCTCGGCGGCCAGCGCCGGCAGGCTGCAGGTACCGCTGGCGAGCAGGGCCAGTGTGAGCAGGGACAGTGGCCCTGTACGGCGGGTAAGGGTGGAGGGGCGGGTAGGACCTGTGGACATCGAAAGCGCTCCCTGACGCGCGGACTGTTATAGGTGTTGGCTGTTCTCGTCTTTGAACAAGAATCAGTCGCATTGGCTATAACGAGACGAGCGAGGCGGCGCGACCGCGTAAAAATAAATACAAGAAGCCAGCGCATTACCTGCAGGAGCGGATTTATCCGCGAACCAGGCGACGCGGTGGATGGCACCGGCCGTGCTGGTGATCGCGCTTGAAGCCGCTCATAAGGTGATGTTTTAAGGCGCGGTGGAGCGGGCTCGCCGGCGATCGGGCCGGCCAGGCAAAGGATCAGTTCAGGATGACCAGCGCCGGGTACTCGTGCAGCCGGGCCGAGGTGATGTGGGCCAGCGCACGCAGGGTTTCCAGGGGCTGATCGAGGCGGTAGTTGCCGGTCACCGTCACGTTTTCCAGCTGCCTGTTGCGGTTGATGATCCAGCCTGGGTAATAGCGCCGCAGTTCGGCCAGCACCTGGCTGAGCGGGCAGTTTTCAAACACCAGGCGGCCATCGACCCAGGCCAGGTCCTTGTGCAGGTCGGGGCGCTGGCGCTGGCCGAAGCCATGGGGGCCGACACTGATACTCTCGCCGGCACCCAGGCTGATACGTTGGTCGCGGTCGCCCTGCAGGTCGATATCGCCGCGCTGCACGCGCACTTGTGCCTCACCGTCGAGATAACGCACGGCAAAGTCGGTGTCGCGCACCTGCGCGCGCAACGGCCCGGCCTGCACTTCCAGCGGTCGCCGTGCACCCCCGGCCACCTGGAAATAAGCCTCGCCTTGCAGCAGACGGGCAACCTGGCGACCGTCGTGATGCTCGCTGGCGAATGCCGTATCGGTGTTGAGCAGCACGTTCGCCCCGTCGTCCAATTGCAGGCGCTGGCGTTCGCCGACCACCGTCAGGTGGTCCGCCTGCAGGCGCATGGGCAGGTTGCCGAGTGTGCACAGCCCTGCCAGCAACAGCGCCGCCGTAGCCAGTGGCTTCCAGTGACTGCGCAGACGCCCGCGCCATGAGCGGCGCTGTTGCTGATGCATCTGCGTGGCCAGCTGGTGCAGCGGTGCGCCATTCCACAGGGCTTCTGCCGCCACGAAGGCTTCGGCGTTTTCCGGCGCCGCGCTGAGCCAGGCTGCAAAGGCCTGGGTATCCTCGGCATCCGCGCATTGCAGGCGCACCAGCCAGTCCAGCGCCTCGTCCATGGCACGAGCACGGGCGCTGGGCCCGGCGGGTGACGGGCGGGGGGCGGGGCTATCGGTCACGGTGAATCCCTGAATGGTCTTTTTGCGAATGATCAAGGCTGCGGCGGGCAGTGGCAAGGGCTTGGCATGCCTTACTTGAGTCGGTCGGCAACACCCATGCAGATCGCCATGATCAGTTTCAGTTCCTTCTGCACCGTGCTCGGCGAAACCTTCAGCTGTTCGGCAATTTCCAGGTAGGTGGCGCCATGCAGGCGGCTGAGGATGAAGATACGCTGCTGGCGTTGGCTCAGTTGGCCAAGGCTGACGCTCAGTTGCCTGAGCAATTGTTCGGCATGGGCGGCGTCTTCGCTGCTGCTGGCTGGCGCAGCCACGCTGTGCAGAACCTCGTCGGACACGTCGTCGACCAGCATGCGCGACTGCACCCGGCGTGCACGCAGGTGGTCGAGGGCCAGGTTGCGCGCGGTCTGGAAGACGAACGGTTCGATGTGTTCGACCGGCCGCTCAGCGAGGGCGCGCGACACCCGCAGGTAGGTCTCCTGCAGCAGGTCCTCGGCCGTGTTCGGGTTGCCAACCATACGCTGCAGGGTGCGCAGCAGACTCAGGCGCTGGACGAGGAAGACGGAATTGAACCGGGACTGACTCACGAGGTGACCTGGCCGACAAAAGGTTAATGATAATGCTTATCATCCGTGTCGAAGGTCAAGCTTGGAAATGTTAGGAAAAGGTAAAGATTGTGAGTACCGCACCTTGCGCGGTCCCTGTGCAGCAGCGGCCTTGCGTCGCGATGGCGCGCAAGGCGGCTGCTGTCCGGCGCTCAGCCGGCGCGGCACAGCGCCAGGCAGTTATCCAGCATACGGTTGGAGAAGCCCCACTCGTTGTCATACCAGGCCAGCACCTTGAGCATGCGCCCGTTGGCCCGGGTATGGTTGGCATCGAAGATCGACGACAGCGGGTTGTGGTTGAAATCGCAGGAAACCAGCGGCAAGGCGTTGTAGCCCAGCACCCGCGAATGTTTGCTGGCTTCGAGGAACAGCTGGTTGACCTGCTCGGCCGTGGCCTCGCGCTTGAGGTTGACGGTGAGGTCCACCAGCGACACGTTGATCACCGGCACGCGCACCGCCATGCCGGTCAGCTTGCCGGCCAGTTCCGGCAGCACCAGGCCCACCGCCTCGGCGGCCCCGGTCTTGCTGGGAATCATCGATTGGGTTGCCGAGCGTGCGCGATACGGGTCGCCATGGTACACGTCGGTCAGCACCTGGTCGTTGGTATAGGCATGGATGGTAGTCATCAGGCCCTGCTCGATGCCGAACTCGCGGTGCAGCACCTGGGCGATCGGCGCCAGGCAGTTGGTGGTACACGAGGCGTTGGAAATGACCTGGTGCGAGGCCCGCAGCACATCATGGTTGACACCGTATACCACCGTGGCATCGGCGCCCTTGGCGGGTGCCGAGACGATCACCTTGCCTGCCCCCGCAGCCAGGTGCGCTGCGGCCTTGGCGCGCTCGGTGAACAGCCCGGTGCATTCGAACACCACGTCGATCGCCTCGGCCTTCCAGGGCAGTTCGGCCGGATTGCGGATGGCGCTGACGGCGATACGGTCGCCATTGACCGTCAGGCTTTCGTGGTCGGCCTCGACGCTGGCGTCGAAGGTGCCGTGCACGCTGTCGTACTTGAGCAGATGGGCGTTCATGGCGCTGTCACCCAGGTCGTTGATGGCGACGACTTGCAGGTCCTGGCGGTAGCCTTGGGTATACAGTGCGCGCAGGACATTGCGCCCGATGCGGCCGAATCCATTGATGGCGATGCGTAGAGTCATGGCAGTACCTCTGGCAGTCCGAGTGAAACCTGTGGCACAAAGGAGCTTCACTGAAACGGTTTTGTTGTTGGAATTACAAGATTATTCACTGGCGGATAGAAAACAAGCCTTTTTAATGGCAGTATTTTGTTTAAACATACAACGAGTGGTTGGGCAGCGTGCCTTCACCGATGCAGCGGGCTCCTCTTCTTGAGCCTAGGCCGCAATCGTTTGGAGGGAAAATGCCTGGTAAACCGCCCTTACAATTAGCCTGGAGTCCAGTACATGCATCCGCGCATCCTTGAGGTCACCCAGCGGCTGGTCGAGCGCAGCCGTGCCACCCGCGAACGCTACCTGCAGCTGATTCGCGGCGCGGCCAGCGAAGGCCCCATGCGTGCCAGCCTGCAATGCGCCAACTTCGCCCATGGCGTGGCCGGTTGCGGCAGCGAGGACAAGCAGACCCTGCGCCTGATGAACGCGGCCAACGTGGCCATCGTCTCGGCCTACAACGACATGCTCTCGGCGCACCAGCCCTACCTGCACTTCCCCGAGCAGATCAAGCAGGCCCTGCGCGAGGTCGGTTCGGTCGGCCAGTTTGCCGGTGGCGTACCGGCCATGTGCGACGGCGTGACCCAGGGCGAGCCGGGCATGGAACTGGCGATAGCCAGCCGTGAAGTCATCGCCATGTCCACCGCCGTGGCCTTGTCGCACAACATGTTCGACGCCGCGCTGATGCTGGGCATCTGCGACAAGATCGTCCCCGGGCTGATGATGGGCGCACTGCGCTTTGGCCACCTGCCGACCATCTTCGTCCCCGGTGGGCCGATGGTGTCCGGCATCTCCAACAAGCAGAAGGCTGACGTGCGCCAACGCTACGCCGAGGGCAAGGCCAGCCGCGAGGAGCTGCTGGAATCGGAAATGAAGTCCTACCACAGCCCGGGCACCTGCACCTTCTACGGCACGGCCAACACCAACCAGCTGGTGATGGAAGTGATGGGTCTGCACCTGCCCGGCGCCTCCTTCGTCAACCCGTACACGCCGCTGCGTGACGCGCTCACTGCCGAGGCCGCGCAGCAGGTCACGCGCATGACCAAGGCCAGCGGCAACTTCATGCCGCTGGGCGAAATCGTCGATGAGAAGGCACTGGTCAACTCCATCGTTGCCCTGCATGCCACTGGCGGCTCGACCAACCACACCTTGCATATCCCGGCAATTGCCCAGGCGGCGGGGATCCAGCTGACCTGGCAGGACATGGCCGACCTCTCCGAAGTGGTGCCGACCCTGTCCCACGTCTACCCCAACGGCAAGGCCGACATCAACCACTTCCAGGCGGCTGGCGGCATGGCTTTCCTGATCCGCGAGCTGCTCGATGCCGGGCTGCTGCACGAGGACGTCAACACCGTGGCCGGTCATGGCCTGCGTCGCTACACCCAGGAACCGTTCCTCGACGACGGCAAGCTGGTGTGGCGCGAAGGGCCGCAGCACAGCCTGGACGAAAGCATCCTGCGCCCGGTGGCCCGACCGTTCTCCGCCGAAGGCGGCCTGCGGGTGATGGAAGGCAACCTTGGTCGAGGCGTGATGAAGGTGTCCGCGGTCGCCCCGGAGCACCAGGTGGTCGAAGCCCCGGCGCGGGTGTTTCACGACCAGCAGTCGCTGGCCGATGCGTTCAAGGCCGGCGAGCTGGAGCGCGACTTCGTCGCCGTGGTGCGCTTCCAGGGCCCGCGCTGCAACGGTATGCCAGAACTGCACAAGCTCACGCCGTTCCTCGGTGTGCTGCAGGATCGCGGCTACAAGGTGGCGCTGGTCACCGACGGGCGCATGTCTGGCGCCTCCGGCAAGATCCCGGCGGCCATTCATGTCTGCCCAGAGGCGTATGACGGTGGCCCGCTGGCGCGGGTGCGCGACGGTGATATCGTGCGGGTTGATGGTGTCGAAGGCACGCTGCGGGTAATGGTGTCGGCCGAAGAACTGGCCAGCCGCGACCTGCCGCCAGCGCCCCAGGGCAACGACCTGGGCTGCGGGCGCGAGCTGTTCGGCTTCATGCGCATGGCGTTCAGCCCGGCAGAGCAGGGCGCCAGCGCCTTCACCTCGGCCCTGGAGAACCTCAAATGAAGGACCTGCTGGTTGGCGACATCGGTGGCACCAATGCCCGTTTCGCGTTATGGCGTGACAACCAGCTGCATGCGGTGAAGGTTTTCGCCACCGAGGACTACACCAGCCCGGAACAGGCCATCGAGGCTTACCTTGAAGGCCTGGGCATCGCTCGCGGCGGCGTGGCTGCTGCCTGCCTGGCGGTGGCCGGGCCGGTCAATGGCGATGAGTTCCGCTTCACCAACAACCATTGGCGCCTGAGCCGCCAGGCGTTCTGCCAGCGGCTGCAGATCGGGCAGTTGCTGTTGATCAATGACTTCACTGCCATGGCGCTGGGCATGACCCGCCTGCGCGATGGCGAGTTCCGCGAAGTGTGTCCGGGCCAGGCCGACCTTTCGCGCCCGGCATTGGTCATCGGCCCGGGTACCGGTCTGGGTGTCGGTTCCTTGTTGCGAGTGGGCGAGCGTTGGTGCGCCTTGCCAGGCGAGGGCGGGCACGTCGACCTGCCGGTGGGCAATGCCCGCGAAGCAGCGATTCACCAACAGATTCACGCCCAGATCGGCCACGTCAGCGCCGAAACCGTGCTCAGTGGCGGTGGCCTGCTGCGCCTGTACCAGGCCATCTGTGCACTGGACGGCGACACACCCCGACACAACACCCCGGCGCAGATCACCGATGCTGCGCTGGCCGGTGAACCGCGGGCGCTGGCGGTGATCGAACAGTTCTGCCGATTCCTCGGCCGCGTGGCGGGTAACAATGTGCTGACACTGGGTGCGCGCGGTGGGGTCTATATTGTCGGCGGTGTGATCCCGCGCTTTGCCGAGCTGTTCCTGCGTAGCGGGTTCGCCACCAGCTTTGCCGACAAGGGTTGCATGAGCGGTTATTTCGCCGGGGTGCCGGTATGGCTGGTGACGGCCGAGTTTTCCGGGTTGCTGGGGGCAGGGGTGGCCTTGCAGCAGGCGCTGGAACACTGATTGGTGATGGGGGGCCGCTGCGCGGCCCCGATAGCAGGCGACGAAGACCTGTAACCAGACAATAGGAATGACCACCTTGAGCACTGCCGGTAAATCGATCCTGATGGTCGACGACGACCAGGAAATCCGTGAACTGCTGCAAACCTACCTGAGCCGTTCCGGCTTCCAGGTGCATGCCGAAGCCGACGGCAAGGGCTTTCGCCGCGCCCTGGAAACCACCCCTTGCGATCTGGTCATCCTCGACGTCATGTTGCCCGACGAAGACGGCTTCAGCCTGTGCCGTTGGGTACGCCAGCACCCGCGCCAGGCGCGGGTGCCGATCATCATGCTCACCGCCAGCTCGGACGAAGCCGACCGGGTCATCGGCCTGGAACTGGGCGCCGACGACTACCTGGGCAAACCGTTCAGCCCGCGCGAATTGCAAGCGCGGATCAAGGCCCTGCTGCGCCGTGCCGAGTTCGGCCAGGCGGCGCCGGGCAGCGCCGTGCTGGCCTTCGACGACTGGCGCCTGGACACGGTCAGCCATCGCCTGTTTCATCGCGACGGCGAGGAGGTGATGCTCTCCGGCGCCGACTTTGCCCTGCTCAAGCTGTTCCTCGACCACCCCCAGCAGATCCTTGACCGCGACACCATCGGCAACGCCACCCGCGGCCGCGAGCCGATGCCGCTGGACCGCATCGTCGACATGGCGGTGAGTCGCCTGCGCCAGCGCCTGCGCGATACCGACAAACCGCCCCGGCTGATCCGCACCGTGCGCGGCAGTGGCTACCTGCTGGCTGCCCATGTCTGCAGTGCCTCCTGAGCGGCGCTGGCGGCTGCTACCGCGCTCTTTGCTGGGGCGCATGCTGCTGCTGACCTTGCTGGTGGTGCTGCTGGCCCAGGGGCTGTCCAGCATCATCTGGGTCGCCCAGTTGCGCGCCAGCCAACTGCAAGGCCTGCGCGCCAGCGCCAGCAGCCTGGCCCACTCGATGAGCGCCAGCGTCAGCTACTTTCGGTCGTTGCCGGTGGGCTACCGGCCCATGGTGCTCGACCAGCTGCGCAGCATGGGCGGCACGCGCTTCTTCGTGTCGCTCAACGCCAAGCCGCTGGACATGCCAGTGCTGCCTGTCACCGCGCGCAAGCAGGCGGTGATCGACGTGTTCCAGCAGGTGCTGCACGAGCGCCTGGGTCCGCAGATGGAGATTTCCGTGGCTTTCGTCGGCCCCGACGACCTGCGCATCTTCAACAGCGGCCTCAAGCTCGACGAGCTGCCACGCTCCTGGGCGCACTACTCGTTGACCCTCGAACCGCTCAACCCGCCGGTGCTGGTGACCCAGATCCGCCTGGGCGAGGGCGAGTGGCTGTACATTGCCTCGCTGCTGCCCGAGCCCTATACCAGCCTGGAAGCCGAACGCCTGCCGCGCCAGCAGATCGGCTTCATCGTGCTGACCACCGTGTTGCTGCTGTTGTTCATCGGCCTGCTGGTGCACTGGCAGAGCTGGCCGCTCAAGCGCCTGGCACGCGCCGCGCGGGAGATGTCGCTGGGTGCCGATGTGGCGCCGGTGGCTGAAGGCGGGGGCAGTGAGGTGGTGGAAGTGGGGCGGGCGTTCAACAGCATGCGCGAACGAATCAGCCGCTACCTGACCGAGCGTAGCCAGCTGTTCAGCGCCATTTCGCATGACCTGCGCACCCCGATCACCCGCCTGCGCCTGCGCGTCGAGCTGCTGGAGGACGAACGCCTGCAGGCCAAGTTCAGCCAGGACCTGGATGAACTGGAGTTGCTGGTCAAAGGTGCCCTGCAATGCGTGAAGGACACCGACATTCACGAAAACATCGAGCCGGTCGATCTCAACCAGGTACTGGAGATCCTGGCCGAGCCATACCTGGGCGATGGCCGCATCACCCTCGAAGGTCGGGCGCTGGCGCCGTACCCGGGCAAGCCGCTGGCGCTGCGACGGTGCATCGGCAACCTGATCGACAATGCCATCAAGTACGGCGAGCGGGCTCGGTTACGCATCATCGACAGCGCCGAGGGTTTCGTGCTGCAGGTCGACGACCACGGGCCGGGGGTGCCCGAGCAGCAGCTGGAGCAGGTGTTCGAGCCGCACTTTCGCCTGGCGGGGCAGCAACAGGGCTACGGGCTGGGATTGGGGATCGCACGCAACATCGCCCATAGCCATGGCGGTGAGGTGAGCCTGCTCAATCTGCGCAAGGGCGGGTTGCGGGTGACCTTGTACCTGCCGCGGGGCATGGACTGACGGGCTGTATTACCGGTGCCGACAAGCGAAATGTCACGGCATGGTGACAATCCGCCGGCCCTTCGTGACATCCCGCCCGACCGCGCTGACTAAAATTCGCCCACGACTGGCAAGGATCAAGCTGGCCCATGAATACGCATAACCTGCCTGCCACCCATTGGCTCGACACCCCGGCCCACAGCGCCTGGCGCCTGGCCGAAGCGCAGCGCCTGCTGGCGTTCGCCAAGGCTGCGAAACTGCCCGACGGCTTTGGCAGTCTCGATGCCAGGGGGCAGCTTCCCCCCGGCGCACGCGCCGATACCCTGAACACCGCGCGCATGACCCACTGCTTCGCCCTGGCCCACCTGCAGGGGCTGCCCGGTTACCTGGCTTATGTCGAACACGGCGTCGCGGCTCTGCGCGGCGCCATGCGGGATGCCACCTACGGCGGCTGGTTCGCCCACCCCGAGGGTGATACCGACAGCGGCAAGACGGCCTACCTGCATGCCTTCGTCGGCCTGGCAGCCAGCTCGGCCGTGCTGGCCGACGCTGTCAATGCCTCCGCCCTGCTGGAAGACGCGGTGCAGATGCTTGACGCGCATTTCTGGAGCGAAGAGGAGGGTGCCCTCAGGGAAACCTTCTCCCGTGCTTGGCAGCTGCCCGAGCCGTACCGTGGCGCCAACAGCAACATGCACGCGGTGGAAGCCTTCCTGACCCTGGCCGACGTCACCGGCCACAGCCTCTGGCTGCACCGCGCCCTGCGCATCGCCGAGCGCATCATCCATAACCATGCCGCTGCCAACGGCTACCGTGTCATCGAGCATTTCGACGCTCTCTGGCAGCCACTACCGCACTACAACCAGGAGCGCCCTGCCGACCAGTTCCGGCCCTATGGCAGCACGCCCGGGCATGCGCTGGAATGGGCGCGGCTGCTGCTGCACCTGGAGGCCAGCCTCGATCGGGCCGGCCTGGATGCCCCGGGCTGGCTGCACGACGACGCCCGCGCGCTGTTCGACGCGGCCTGCCTGCAGGCGTGGAACGTCGATGGCGCGGAGGGGTTCGTCTACACCCTGGACTGGGCCGATCGCCCGGTGGTGCGCGCGCGCCTGCATTGGGTGCACGCCGAGGCCTGCGCCGCTGCGGCGGCCCTGCTGCAACGCACCGGCGAGGCGCAATACGAGCAGTGGTACCGGCGCTGCTGGGACTTCATTGCCAACCATTTCATCGACCTGGCTGCGGGCAGCTGGCACCACGAACTCGATGCGCACAACCAGCCGGCCGGGACGCTGTGGCCGGGCAAGCCCGACCTCTACCATGCCTACCAGGCGCTGCTGTTGCCAGGCTTGCCATTGGCGCCGAGCCTGGCCAGCTGCCTGGCTGGCAATGTAACCAAACGATGACATTCGCGCGTCGCTTCGTTACCTGACGAGGCGTGCACGCTGTTTAGACTCAATGCAACGCAAGCGACCGACTTGCACGGCATAACAACAAGAAAGGTGCTTCGATGAACTCCACGTTTCGTCTCGCTGCCGCAATTTCCATCGCCTCGCTCGGGGCTTCGCTGTTTCCACTGACTACCCTGGCTGCCGATTCCAAAGGCAGTGTCGAGGTGGTGCACTGGTGGACATCCGGTGGTGAAAAAGCGGCGGTCGATGTGCTCAAGGCCCAGGTCGAGAAAGATGGCTTTACCTGGAAGGACGGCGCTGTCGCTGGCGGCGGTGGTGCCACGGCCATGACCGTACTCAAGAGCCGCGCCGTGGCGGGCAACCCGCCGGGTGTCGCGCAGATCAAGGGCCCGGACATCCAGGACTGGGCAGCCACCGGCTTGCTCGACGCCGATGTGCTCAAGGATGTGGCCAAGGAAGAGAAGTGGGACACGCTGCTCGACAAGAAGGTCGCTGACACCGTGAAGTATGACGGTGACTACGTCGCCGTACCGGTGAACATCCACCGCATCAACTGGCTGTGGATCAACCCCGAAGTCTTCAAGAAAGCCGGCATCGACCAGGCGCCGTCCACCCTCGACGAGTTCTACGCCGCCGCCGACAAGCTCAAGGCTGCCGGCTTCATCCCGCTCGCCCACGGCGGCCAGCCATGGCAGGACAGCACCGTATTCGAAAGCGTGGTGCTGGCGGTGATGGGTGTCGATGGCTACAAGAAGGCCCTGGTCGACCTCGACAATGCGGCACTGACCGGCCCGCAGATGATCAAGGCGCTGACCGAGCTGAAGAAGGTCGCCACCTACATGGACCCGGATGGCAAGGGCCAGGACTGGAACCTCGAAGCGGCCAAGGTCATCAACGGCAAGGCCGGCATGCAGATCATGGGTGACTGGGCCAAGAGCGAATGGACCCTGGCGAAGAAAACCGCCGGCAAGGACTACCAGTGCGTGCCATTCCCCGGTACGGACAAGGCGTTCCTGTACAACATCGACTCGCTGGTGGTGTTCAAGCAGAACGACGAAGGCACCGCCGCCGGCCAGCAGGACATTGCACGCAAGGTGCTGGGCCAGGACTTCCAGAAAGTTTTCAGTATCAACAAGGGCTCCATCCCGGTACGCAACGACATGCTCGCCGACATGGGCAAGTATGGTTTCGATGCCTGCGCGCAAACCTCCGCCAGGGACTTCCTCGCCGACGCCAAGAGCGGCGGGCTGCAGCCGAGCATGGCGCACAACATGGCCACCACGTTGGCTGTGCAGGGGGCGTTCTTCGATGTGGTGACCAACTACATCAACGACCCGAAGGCCGACCCGGCCGATGCGGCGAAGAAGCTGGCGGCGGCGATCAAGGCAGCCCAGTAAAGCCATTCGCGGGCAAGCCCGCTCCCACAGGCTCGGCGTCCTGCCCAGGACCTGTGGTGAGCAGGCCCCCTGTGGGAGCGGGCGTGCCCGCGAAGCGGTGCAAAGCATCGCCTTTACCTCGAGATCCACAACATGACCACAACAACCGCCCAACTGCGGGCCTCACCCCTGGACGCGCTCCAGCGCTGGCTGCCCAAGCTGGTACTGGCGCCAAGCATGTTCATCGTCCTGGTGGGCTTCTATGGCTACATCCTCTGGACCTTTGTCCTGTCCTTCACCACGTCGACCTTCCTGCCGACCTACAAGTGGGCCGGCCTGGCCCAGTACGCCCGGCTGTTCGACAACGATCGCTGGTGGGTGGCGAGCAAGAACCTGCTGCTGTTCGGCGGCCTGTTCATTGCCATCAGCCTGGTCATCGGCGTGCTGCTGGCAGTCCTGCTGGACCAGCGTATCCGCCGCGAAGGCTTCATCCGCACCATCTACCTGTACCCCATGGCGCTGTCGATGATCGTCACCGGCACTGCCTGGAAGTGGCTGCTCAACCCGGGCATGGGCCTGGACAAGCTGCTGCGTGACTGGGGCTGGGAGGGTTTCCGCCTGGACTGGCTGATCGACCCGGACCGGGTGGTGTACTGCCTGGTGATCGCTGCGGTCTGGCAGGCATCGGGCTTCATCATGGCGATGTTCCTCGCCGGCCTGCGCGGTGTCGACCCATCGATCATTCGCGCCGCCCAGATCGACGGCGCCAGCCTGCCGCGCATCTACTGGCGTGTGGTGCTGCCCAGCCTGCGCCCGGTGTTCTTCAGCTCGCTGATGATTCTCGCGCACATTGCCATCAAGAGCTTTGACCTGGTGGCGGCGATGACTGCCGGCGGACCGGGTTATTCCTCCGACCTGCCGGCGATGTTCATGTATTCATTCACCTTCAGCCGCGGGCAGATGGGCATGGGCTCGGCCAGCGCCATTCTCATGCTCGGGGCGATCCTGGCGATCCTCGTGCCTTACCTGTACTCGGAGCTGCGGAGCAAGCGCCATGCATAGCCCTGTCGACAAACCGCTGCTGAGCCTCAGCCGCATCGCCATCCACACGGTACTGTTGCTGGCCGTGTTGCTGTACCTGGTGCCGCTGGTGGTGATGCTGCTGACCAGCTTCAAGACCCCGGACGATATCAGCACCGGCAACCTGCTGAGCTGGCCGGTGGTGTTCAGCGGTATCGGTTGGGTCAAGGCCTGGGCCACGGTCAGCGGTTACTTCTGGAACTCGATCATGATCACCGTGCCGGCGGTACTGATTTCCACCGCCATTGGCGCGTTGAACGGCTATGTGCTGTCGATGTGGCGCTTCCGCGGCTCGCAGCTGTTCTTCGGCCTGCTGCTGTTCGGTTGCTTCCTGCCGTTCCAGACCGTGCTGCTGCCGGCCTCGTTCACCCTTGGCAAGCTCGGCCTGGCCAGCACCACCAGCGGCCTGGTGCTGGTGCACGTGGTCTATGGCCTGGCCTTTACCACGCTGTTCTTCCGCAACTTCTACGTCAGCATCCCTGATGCGCTGGTCAAGGCTGCGCGGCTGGATGGCGCCGGGTTCTTCACCATCTTCCGCCGCATCATCCTGCCGATGTCCACGCCGATCATCATGGTCTGCCTGATCTGGCAATTCACCCAGATCTGGAACGACTTCCTGTTTGGCGTGGTGTTCTCCAGCGGCGACTCGCAACCGATCACCGTGGCCTTGAACAACCTGGTCAACACCAGTACCGGGGCCAAGGAATACAACGTCGACATGGCGGCGGCGATGATCGCCGGTCTGCCAACCCTGCTGGTCTACGTGGTGGCAGGCAAATATTTCGTCCGCGGCCTGACGGCTGGCGCGGTAAAGGGGTAAGTCATGGCAACGCTCGAACTTCGCAATGTGAACAAGACCTACGGCAGCGGCCTGCCGGACACCCTCAAGGACATCCAGCTGTCGATCAAGGATGGCGAGTTCCTGATCCTGGTCGGCCCGTCGGGCTGCGGCAAGTCGACCCTGATGAACTGCATTGCCGGCCTGGAGCAGATCACCGGTGGGGCGATCCTCATCGACCAGCAGGATGTCAGCGGCATGAGCCCCAAGGACCGCGACATCGCCATGGTGTTCCAGTCGTATGCGCTGTACCCGACCATGAGTGTGCGCGAGAACATCGAGTTCGGCCTGAAGATCCGCAAGTTGCCCCAGGCGGCCATTGACGAGGAGGTGGCGCGGGTGGCCAAGCTGCTGCAGATCGAACATCTGCTGGCGCGCAAACCGGCACAGCTGTCCGGCGGCCAGCAGCAGCGCGTGGCCATGGGCCGGGCCCTGGCGCGGCGGCCGAAGATCTACCTGTTCGATGAACCGCTGTCCAACCTCGATGCCAAGCTGCGCGTCGAGATGCGCACCGAAATGAAGCTGATGCACCAGCGCCTGAAGACCACCACCGTGTACGTCACCCATGACCAGATCGAGGCCATGACCCTGGGCGACAAGGTGGCGGTGATGAAGGACGGCATCATCCAGCAGTTCGGCACCCCGCAACAGATCTACAACGACCCGGCCAACCAGTTTGTCGCCAGCTTCATCGGTTCGCCGCCGATGAACTTCATCCCGGTGCGCCTGACCAAACAGGATGGCCGCCTGCTGGCGCTGCTCGACAGCGGCCAGGCGCGTTGCGAACTGCCTCTGGGGCTGGCTGCCGACGAACACGAGGGGCGCGAGATCATTCTGGGTATCCGCCCCGAGCAGATCGCGTTGGGCACCGCAGAGGGCAACGGCTTGCCGGGCATCCGCGCCGAGGTGCAGGTGACCGAGCCTACCGGGCCGGACCTGCTGGTGTTCGTTACCCTCAACCAGACCAAGGTTTGCTGCCGCCTGGCGCCCGATGTGGCGTGCCAGGTAGGTGACAACCTGAACCTGCAGTTCGACCCGGCCCGGGTGCTGCTGTTCGACGCCGACAGCGGCGAGCGCCTGCACCTGGCCAGCTCTGCCGCAGCAGTAAAGGACAACGTGGCTCACTTCAAGGGCCGTTGATTCGTCTACACCATCAATAAGAAAAAAGAGGACGCAAAGGGATGGAACAGCGCAAACGCATCAGGACATTGGGCTCGCTGGCCTTGCTTGCCATCGTTGGCAGCAGCGGCGCGCAGGCTGCCGAGGCCTTTTCCAGCGAATCGAAGTGGATGACCGGCGACTGGGGCGGCACCCGCACCGAACTGCTGGAAAAAGGTTACGACTTCACCCTGGATTATGTCGGCGAGGTAGCCGGCAACCTGCACGGCGGCTACAACGACGACAAGACCGCGCGCTACAGCGACCAGTTCGCCCTGGGCGCACACCTGGACCTGCAGAAAATCCTCGGCTGGCACGACGCCGAGTTCAAACTGGCGATCACCGAGCGCAGTGGCCGCAACCTGTCCAATGACCGCATCAGCGACCCGCGCGCCGGGCAGTTCAGCTCGGTGCAGGAAGTGTGGGGCCGCGGCCAGACCTGGCGCCTGACGCAGATGTGGGTCAAGCAGAAGTACTTCGACGGCGCGCTGGACGTGAAATTCGGCCGCTTCGGCGAAGGCGAGGACTTCAACAGCTTCCCTTGCGACTTCCAGAACCTGGCCTTCTGCGGCTCGCAGGTGGGCAACTGGGTCGGTGGCATCTGGTACAACTGGCCGGTCAGCCAGTGGGCACTGCGGGTCAAGTACAACATCACCCCGGAATTCTTCGTCCAGGTCGGCGCCTTCGAGCAGAACCCTTCCAACCTGGAAACCGGCAACGGCTTCAAGCTCAGCGGCAGCGGCACCAAGGGCGCGATATTGCCAGTGGAAGCGGTGTGGTCACCCAAGGTCAACGGCCTGCCGGGTGAGTACCGCCTGGGTTACTACTACAGCACGGCCAAGGCCGATGATGTGTTCGACGATGTCAACGGCAACCCGCAGGCGCTGACTGGCGAAGCCTTCAAGTCGCACTCCAGCAAGCATGGCTGGTGGGTCGTGGCACAGCAGCAGGTGACCGCCCACGCTGGCGATGTCAACCGCGGCCTGAGCCTGTTCGCCAACTTCACCGTGCACGACAAGGCCACCAACGTGGTCGACAACTACCAGCAGGTCGGGTTGGTCTACAAAGGCGCCTTCGACGCCCGGCCCAAGGACGATATCGGTTTTGGCGTGGCACGCATTCATGTAAACGACGACGTGAAGAAGCGCGCCGAGCTGCTCAATGCCCAGAGCGGTATCGACGATTACGACAATCCCGGCTTCGTGCCGCTGCAACGCACTGAGTACAACGCCGAGCTCTATTACGGCTTCCACGTCACCAACTGGCTGACCGTGCGGCCCAACCTGCAGTACATCAAGAGCCCCGGCGGGGTCGACGAGGTGGACAATGCGCTGGTCGCAGGCTTGAAGATTCAGTCGTCATTCTAAGGGCAGTTGTTGTAAATTTACGCCAATCCAATTTCGGCTCCCGGCACCCACTGGCCTGCAGTGGGTGTTGGGGATAGGTCGAGACAGCGCTATCTCAAACAACAAGAGCCCTGAACATGCCCGAACATCCGCTTCATCGCTTCTTTACCTCGCAGCGGCCCCGGCCGACATTCGAGTGGGAGCGTTACCAGCAGCGCGATGTGCTGATCATCGACCACCCACGCTGCCAGGCGGTGTTCAGCCGCCAGGGCGCGCAACTGCTGCACTTCCAGCCGGCCGGCGAACGGCCCTGGCTGTGGTGTGCCGAGCAGTGGCCGCAGGTCGGGGCGATCCGCGGTGGCGTGCCGGTGTGCTGGCCCTGGTATGGCCGTCACCCCAGCGAAGACCTGTGGCCGGCCCATGGCTGGGCGCGCCTGCTGGACTGGAAACTGGTCGACAGCCGCGAGGACGAGGAGGGCGTTACCCTGAAGTGGCGGCTGGACCTGTGCGACTGGCAGGTCGACCTGCATGCGCGGCTGGGCAGCCGCATGGAGCTGAGCCTGAGCACCGAGCACCAGGACAGCGAACCCTGCCAGCTGAGCCATGCCCTGCTGGCCTACTGGTGTATCAGTGACGTGTCCGAGATAGCGCTGTCCGGGCTCGAGGACATCGAAGGCTATGACCGCCTCAACCGCCAGGCCTGCCGCGAGGATGGCGCGCTGAAGCTCAAGGGCGGCTGCCAGAAGGTCTACCCCGGCACGCCACGGGTGCAACTGCAGGACCCGGCCTGGCAGCGAGAGTTGTGCATCGATACCGGCGACAGTGACGACACCGTGGTCTGGCACCCGGGCAATCGCCCGCTGATGGGGGTGAGCGGCCGCGAATGCCAGCGCTTCGTCTGCGTCGAGGCCGCCAGCGGCAGTGGCGAAGGCCTGAGCCTGGCGCCGGGGCAGCGAGCCCACCTGCGTTTGCAGGCGCACCGGCTCAGTTGAGTTCGTCGTCCTCGATCGGGTAGCGGCTGGCGTTGAGGCTTTCCTTGATCTTGCGCAGGTGCGGCTGGAAGTCCACGCCACGGCGCAAGGTCATGCCGGTGGCCAGCACATCGAGCACGGTCAGCTGGATGATCCGCGAGGTCATCGGCATGTAGATATCGGTGTCTTCCGGCAGCGGAATATGCAGGCTCAGGCTGCAGGCATTGGCCAATGGCGAACCGGCGGCCGTCAGGCCCAGCACTGAGGCACCGTTTTCCCGGGCAAGACGCGCCACTTCGACCAGTTCGCGGGTACGTCCGGTATAGGAAATGATCACGAACAGGTCGCCGGTGTGGGCGACCGAGGCCAGCATGCGTTGCATCAGAACGTCGGCGTGGGCCGACACTGCCAGGTTGAAGCGGAAGAACTTGTGCTGGGCATCCAGCGCCACCGGGGCAGAGGCGCCCAGGCCGAAGAAGTGGATCTGCCGCGCCTGGATCATCATGTCCACGGCACGGCTGACCTGCTGTGGGTCGAGTTGCTGGCAGGCGCTGTCGAGCGAGGCGATGGCACTGGCGAAGATCTTCTGGGTATAGGCTGCCGGATCATCGTCGGCCTCTACCGCGCGGCTGACATAAGCGGCGCCGCTGGCCAGGCTCTGCGCCAGTTGCAGCTTGAGTTCGGGGTAGCCGCTGACGCCGAACGAGCGGCAGAAGCGGTTGACGGTCGGCTCGCTGACCTTGGCCGCCTGGGCCAGCGCAGCGATGCTGAAACGGGTGGCTTGTTGCGGGTTGAGCAGGATGACTTCGGCGACTTTGCGTTCGGCCTTGTTCAGCTCGTCGAGGCGTCCCTGGATCTGTTCCAGGAGGTTTCGCACGCGGTCCATGGGTGTGTCCTTGGGTCGGGAAGACAGCCGGCTGTGGGAGCAGCAGGCTTTTTGCACGGTCGTCTATCGTACTGTCGGCGCGGTTGGCGTACCACTTGTCTGTAACACTTGTGTCGAATGTTGTGGTTTTTACTACATTATCCCTTGAAAACCGTATGTGAAAGCGGTATTCCTAGACCAACTTTAGGAAAGAACCAACATCATGGCTGCGATCAGTGTCGAACCTTGCACCTTTGCCCTGTTTGGCGCCCTTGGCGACCTGGCATTGCGCAAGCTGTTTCCAGCGCTCTACCAACTCGACCGGGCCAACCTGTTGCACCCGGATACCCGCCTGCTCGCCCTGGCCCGCGAGGCCGGTACGGCACAGCAACACCTGGACAGTATCGAAGCGCACCTGCGCCGGCATGTGCCCGAGGCCGACATAGAGCCGGCGGCGCTGGGGCGCTTCCTTGCCCGGCTGAGCTACCAGCACCTGGACTTCCTCCAGCCCGAGGGCTATCAGGCACTGGCTGAACAGTTGCAGGCCGAGCAGCCGCTGATTGCCTATTTCGCCACGGCGGCGGCGGTGTACGGCGCCATCTGCGAGAACCTCGACAAGGCCGGTCTGGCCGAGCGCACCCGGGTGGTGCTGGAGAAGCCCATCGGCCACGACCTGGAGTCGTCGCGCCGGGTCAATGACGCCGTGGCGCGGTTCTTCCCCGAGAACCGGGTCTACCGCATCGACCACTATCTGGGCAAGGAGACGGTGCAGAACCTGATCGCCCTGCGCTTCGCCAACAGCCTGTTCGAAACCCAGTGGAACCAGAACTCCATCTCCCATGTGGAGATTACCGTCGCCGAGAAGGTCGGTATCGAAGGCCGCTGGGGCTACTTCGACAAGGCCGGGCAACTGCGCGACATGATCCAGAACCACCTGTTGCAGCTGCTGTGCCTGATCGCCATGGACCCGCCCAGCGAACTGTCTGCCGATGCCATCCGTGACGAGAAGGTCAAGGTGCTCAAGGCCCTGACACCGATCACCGGTGAAGGCCTGAGCACCCGTGTGGTGCGTGGCCAGTACATTGCCGGCTACAGCGATGGCAAGCCGGTGCCGGGCTACCTCGAGGAAGACAACGCCAACGCCCAGAGTGACACCGAAACCTTTGTCGCCCTGCGTGCCGACATCCGCAACTGGCGCTGGTCGGGCGTGCCGTTCTACCTGCGTACCGGCAAGCGCATGCCGCAGAAACTGTCGCAGATCGTCATCCATTTCAAGGAAACGCCGCACTACATCTTCGCCCCGGAACAGCGTTTGCAGATCGGTAACAAGCTGATCATCCGCCTGCAACCGGACGAAGGCATTTCCTTGCGGGTAATGACCAAGGAGCAGGGCCTGGACAAAGGCATGCAACTGCGCAGCGGCCCGTTGCAATTGAATTTTTCCGACACCTGGCGCAGCGCGAGGATTCCGGATGCCTACGAACGGCTGTTGCTCGAGGTGATGCGCGGCAACCAGAACCTGTTCGTGCGCAAGGACGAAATCGAATATGCCTGGAAGTGGTGCGACCAACTGATCGCCGGCTGGCGTAATGCGGGCGATGCGCCGAAACCTTATGCGGCCGGTTCCTGGGGGCCGATGAGCTCGATTGCTCTGATCACACGCGACGGGAGGGCGTGGTATGGGGATATCTGAACTGAAACTGCCAGGCTCGGTGAACGTACACGAGCTGGCGAATGCCAAGGCCCTGGCCGTGCGCCAGGCGCATGACGTGGCTGCACGCCTGCGTGAGGCGATCGCCAGCAAGGGCCAGGCCTGCGTGGTGCTGTCTGGCGGTCGCAGCCCGGTACCGTTTCTCGAACAGCTGGCCAGCGAAGACCTCGACTGGGCCAGGGTCACCGTCAGCCTGGCCGATGAGCGTTGGGTGCCGGTGGAACACGCCGACAGCAATGCCGGCCTGCTGGCCCGTCATCTGTTCAAGGGCGCAGCGGTCAAGGCCCGTTTCATTGGCTTGTACCAGCAGGCGGCAAACCTCGACGCCGCCGCCATCAAGGCCGACCAGGCCCTGGCCGAGCTACCGCCGATCGATGTGCTGGTGCTGGGCATGGGTGACGATGGCCATACCGCCTCGCTGTTCCCCGCCAGCCCCAACCTGGAGGCCGGCCTCGACCTGGCCAACCCGCGCCGCTGCCTGCCTTTGCTGGCACCGAGCGTACCGCGCCAGCGCCTGTCGATGACCCGCGCACTGCTGGCCAGTGCTGCTTTCACTGCGCTGTCCGTGCAAGGGCAGGGCAAACTCGCTACCCTGCGCGCCGCGCTGGCTGGCACCGACCTTACGGAAATGCCGATTCGCGCTTTTCTTCACGCCCCCCTGGACATCTACTGGTGCCCATGAGCCAAGGATCCACAGTCATGACCACCCTCGAACGCCCACAGCCCAAGCTCTCGATGGCCGATAAAGCCGCACGGATCGATGCCATTTGCGAAAAGGCGCGCATCCTGCCGGTGATCACCATCGCCCGCGAGGAAGACATCCTGCCCTTGGCTGATGCCCTGGCCGCCGGCGGTATCCGTACCCTGGAAGTGACCTTGCGCTCCCAGCATGGCCTCAAGGCCATCCAGGTACTGCGCGAGCAGCGCCCGGAGCTTTGTGTTGGTGCCGGCACCGTGCTCGATCGCCGCATGTTCGCGGCCGTCGAAGCTGCCGGAGCGCAGTTCGTCGTCACCCCCGGCATTACCCAGGACATTCTCGAAGCGGGTGTAGACAGCGAGATCCCGTTGCTGCCGGGCATCAGCACGCCCTCCGAAATCATGATGGGCTACGCCCTGGGTTATCGCCGTTTCAAGCTGTTCCCGGCAGAAATCTGCGGCGGCGTCGCGGCTATCAAGGCCTTTGGTGGCCCGTTCGGCGACATTCGCTTCTGCCCGACTGGTGGGGTCAACCCGGGCAACGTGCGCAATTACATGGCGCTGCCGAATGTGATGTGCGTGGGGGGCACCTGGATGCTCGACAGCAGCTGGATCAAGAACGGCGACTGGGCGCGGATCGAGGCGTGCAGTGCCGAGGCGATTGCGTTGCTGGACGCCAACTGAATCTGTTGTGTGCTTTACGGCTTATGGGGCGCTTGGTCAGCGCCCCTTTTTTTGCCTGGAATTCTTCTGCTGTCTGTACCGGCCCTTTCGCGGGCTTGCCCGCCCCCACAAGTATCGCGCTGCTCTCAGGTGCCGTGCAGTACCTGTGGGAGCGGGCGAGCCCGCGAAAGGGCCGGCACAGGCCAACAAAAAAGCCCGCATCAGACGATGCGGGCTTTCTTGTTCACCATGGTAGGGCTCAGGCCGCCTTGGCTTCCTGCTGGCTCAGCGAGCGGTTCAGTGCGCTGAACAGGGCCTTGAAGCTGGCCGTGGTGATGTTTTCATCGATACCCACGCCGTGTACCGGGCGGCCACCGGCCACGCGCAGTTCGATGTAAGCCGCAGCCTTGGCATTGGTACCGGCGCCAATCGCGTGTTCGTTGTAGTCCATGATCTCGACGGCAATCGGCAGGCCGGCCACCAGGGCTTCCAGCGCGCCATTACCCTTGCCGCGCCAGTGCAGGGTGGTTTCGCCTTCGCCGGCCACTTCCACTTCCACGGAACTGTTGCCGTTTTCTTCCTGCAGGCGGTGGCTGACCAGCGCATACGGGGCGTTGGCCTGGAGGTATTCCTTGTGCAGCAGGCTGTAGATCTGCTGGGCGGTCATTTCCAGGCCCAGGCGGTCGGTTTCACCCTGTACCACCTGGCTGAACTCGATCTGCATGCGGCGCGGCAGGCTGATGCCGTATTCCTGTTCGAGCAGGTAGGTGATGCCGCCTTTGCCCGACTGGCTGTTGACGCGAATCACTGCTTCATAGCTGCGACCGATATCGGCCGGGTCGATCGGCAGGTACGGCACTTCCCACAGCTCGCCTTCCTGTTGCTTGGCGAAGCCCTTGCGAATGGCGTCCTGGTGCGAGCCGGAGAAGGCGGTGTGGACCAGGTCGCCCACGTACGGGTGACGCGGGTGCACCGGCAACTGGTTGCACTCTTCGACCACCTTGCGCACGCCATCGATGTCGGAGAAGTCCAGCAGCGGGTCGATGCCCTGGGTGTAGAGGTTCAACGCCAGGGTCACCAGGTCGACGTTGCCGGTACGTTCGCCGTTGCCGAACAGGCAGCCTTCGGCGCGGTCGGCACCGGCCATCAGGCCCAGCTCGGTGGCGGCGATGCCGGTGCCACGGTCGTTGTGGCAGTGCAGGCTGATGATCACGCTGTCGCGACGGCTGATGTTGCGGCAGAACCACTCGATCTGGTCGGCGTACACGTTCGGCGTGGAGACTTCCACGGTGGCCGGCAGGTTGAGGATGATCTTGTGCTCAGGCGTGGGGTTCCATACCTCGATGACCGCGTCGCAGACTTCCTTGGCGAACTCCATTTCGGTGGCGCTGAAGGTTTCTGGCGAGTACTGGAAGGTCCACTGGGTTTCTGGCTGCTGCGCGGCGTATTTGACGAACAGCTTGGCCGCGTTCACCGCGATGTCCTTGACGCCTTGCTTGTCCTGGTTGAAGACAATGCGGCGGAACGACGGGCTGGTGGCGTTGTACAGGTGGACGATGGCCTTCTTCGCGCCGCGCAGCGACTCGAAGGTGCGCGCGATCAGGTCTTCACGGGCCTGGGTGAGCACCTGGATGGTGGTGTCGTCCGGGATGTGGCCGTCTTCGATCAGCATGCGCACGAAGTCGAAATCGGTTTGCGAAGCGGACGGGAACGAGGCTTCGATTTCCTTCACGCCAACTTGCACCAGGGTCTTCCAGAAGCGCAGTTTCTTCTCCGAATCCATCGGCTCGATCAGCGACTGGTTGCCATCACGCAGGTCGGAGCTGCACCAGATCGGCGCGGCAGTGATGGTCTTCGACGGCCAGGTACGGTCAGGCAGGTCGATGGTCGGGAAGGCACGGTACTTCTTCGAAGGGTCTTTGAGCATGGTCATGGAAGCAATCCTTTTGTGTGCGGCCGAGATCGGGCCTGCCGAGCGATAACGAGATGAATGGGCGAGGCGACGCGATTCAGCCTGGTAGTCGGGCGCTGACCAGGCAGAGGCTGCAATGTTGTCGGAGCAGGATGAGGGTGCTGAAGGTTTTCATGCCCTCAACCCTAACCAGTGGGTTGGGGGATGGCAAGCGTTCAGAAAAAATTGAGAGGAATGCTTAAAAAAAGCTGTTGGGCGAGATTTTATAGCTTGATTTAGCCGGGTGCTTATTTATTTTTGCGTGGTATTTTTCGATGGCGCAACACGGTTGAACTGATGTCGACTGTGTTGGCCTCTTCGCGGGCGCACCCGCTCCCACAGGTACGATGCAGCCTCAAGACGCAGCGCAATACCTGTGGGAGCGGGCATGCCCGCGAAGCAGGCACCGCGGTCTCAGGGCTGGAACGCCCCGATGAAAATCGCCGGATCCACCCGCGCGTCATTGAGGCTGACATTCCAGTGCATGTGCGGCCCGGTAGCCCGCCCGGTCGAGCCCACCCGGCCGACCACGTCCCCCCGGCGCAGTAACTGGCCCACCTGTACATCGATCTTCGACATGTGGCAGAACATGCTGATGAAGCCCTGCCCATGGTCGACGAACACGGTGCGGCCATTGAAGAAGTAGTCCCCCACCAGGATCACCTTGCCGTTGGCCGGGGTCTTGATCGGCGTGCCAGCCGGCACCGCGAAGTCCAGCCCGGCATGCGGGTTGCGTTCTTCGCCATTGAAGAAGCGCCGTACGCCAAACTTGCTCGACAGCGGGCCATTGACCGGCTTGTCGAGAATCAGGTTGCTCGGCAGGGCCGGGCTGAAGCTGCGGTAGGCCGCGATCTGCTCCGCCAGTTCGCGGTCGATGCGTTTGAGGTCGGCCGGGTTCGGGTTGACCTGGCGGGTATTCTTCAGGGTAATGCGTTGTTCGGGGTATTTCTTGCTGCCGACGGTAAACGGCAGGGTGCGGTCGCCCTGGCTCAGCAGTGCAGTACCCGGCTTCTGGGTCAGCGGAATGCCGACGATGGCCAGCCAGTTGTCCTGCTCCTTCACCACCAGCACCGGCTTGCCGTCGAAGCGCGCGCTCGGCGCGCTGGCGGCGGGGCCCAGGTCGACCACCGCAACGCCGCCGGGTACCGGCTTGTTCAGCGTGCGGGTGATATAGCTGGCCTGGGCGCCGCCGGCCAGCAGCAGGAGGGAGAGGGCAAGCAGGGACGCGAGCAGGCGAGGCATGTGTCAGTCCAGAAGTGAAAGGGTGACCGGGGTCAGGTGGTTGTCTTCGACCCGCACCGACAGCTCGCCTTCGTTGAGACGGGCGGTCAGGCGCTGGCCGTTGCGGGTCTGCTGCGCGCTGCGGATGGCCCGGCCCTGCTCGTCCAGCAGGATGCTGTAGCCGCGGGCGAGGGTGGCCAGCGGGCTGACCACCTGCAGGGTCTGCAGTTGGGCCTGGAAGCGCTGGCGGCGGTCCTTGAGTACCTCGCGCATGGCCCGTGGCAGGCGTTCGGCCAGGCTGTCCAGGCGCTGGCCCAGCAGTTTCAGGGTGCGCCCCGGGTGCTGCGCGGCCAGGCGGGTATCCAGCCGTGCCAGGCGTTCGTGGCGCTTGTTGAGGCTGAGCATGAACGCCCGGCGCAGGCGCATGTCCAGGTCGTCCAGGCGCTGCGCCTGCTGGCGCAGGCGTTCGCCCGGGTGACGCAAGCGTCGGCTCAGCGATTCGAGGCGCAGGCGGTCGTGGCTCAGGCGGTTCTGCATGCGCAACAACAGGCGCCGTTGCAGGCCATCCAGGCGTTGCTGCAGGCCGCTGCTGTCGGGCGCCAGCAGCTCGGCAGCGGCCGACGGCGTGGGCGCGCGCACGTCGGCGACGAAGTCGCTGATCGAGACATCGGTTTCATGGCCCACGGCGCTGACGATCGGCGTGACGCAGGCCGCCACGGCGCGTGCCACGGCTTCTTCGTTGAAGCACCACAAGTCTTCCAGCGAGCCGCCACCTCGGGCCAGGATCAGCGCATCGAAACCGAGGCTGTCGGCCAGGCGGATGGCGCGCACGATCTGGGCAATCGCTTCGCGCCCCTGCACGGCGGTGGGGATCAGGTTCAGTTCCACCTGCGGGGCGCGGCGAGCGAATACGCTGATGATGTCGCGGATCACCGCGCCGGTGGGCGAGGTAATGATGCCGATGCGCTGCGGATGGGCGGGCAGCGGCTGCTTGCGTTCGGCGCTGAACAGCCCTTCGCCGCCAAGCTTTTCCTTCAGTGCCTCGAAGGCCAGGCGCAAGGCGCCATCACCGGCCGGCTCGACGGTGTCGAGGATCAGCTGGTAGTCGCCGCGCCCCTCGAACAGCGAAACCTTGCCCCGTACCCGCACCGCCAGGCCGTCGCGCAGGGCCTGGCGCACCCGTGTGGCGTTCTGCCGGAACAGCGCGCAGCGCACCTGGGCGCCGCTGTCCTTGAGGGTGAAGTACATGTGGCCGGACGCCGGGCGGGCGAGGTTGGAAATCTCGCCTTCCACCCACACGCTGCGGAACACGTCTTCCAGCAGCACGCGGGCGCGGCCGTTGAGTTGGCTGACGGTCAGAACCTCGCGGTCCAGGCCGAGTCGTTCGAAGGGGTCTCTGATCATGCCGGGCATCATAAAGGACATCGGCCCCGGTTGTCTGTCCCGGCCCCCGTGGTCGGATTTGCGCAATCCCTGCGGGAGCGAGTCAACCGCGAACAGCGGCGTAGCCTTTGCCATCAACCGCGCATCGCTGCCACGAATTGACTGACCATCTGCCCCGCATCTCGCCGGCAAGCCAGCGCCACAGTGCTCTCACAGTCGCCCTCCAAGGCAACGAAACTGACCGACGCCGGCGCAATCTCACGCATGCATTGCGGCAACAGCGCTACCCCGAAGCCCGCCTGTATCAGCTGTAGTTGTGTGGTCTTGCGCGACAGCACCTGCGCCGCCTGCGGAAAGAAACCTGCCGCCATGCACAACGAGGCCGACAGGTAGCTCAGCCCGCCACGGTCCCGGTGCGGGATGGAAATGAAGCGTTCCTCGCGCAACTGTTCCAGCTTCACCTGTGCTGCGCCGGCGAGGGGATGCCCGGCGGCGACCGCCAGCAGCAGCGGCTCACTGAACAGCTCCTGCAGCATTACCCCTTCATGCTGGCGCAGCACCGGCAGGCGCAGCAGGCCAATATCCAGCCGACCGGCGGCGATATCCTCAAGCTGCGCCTCCGACGATTGCTGGGCGATTTCCAGCGCAATGCCCGGATTGCCGCTCAGGTAGCTGCCCAGGCGAGCCAGCAACGGGCCGGTCAGCGGCACCGTGCTGGAGTGGTTCAGGCGCAGGCTGCCTTGGCGCCCCTCGCCAATGTCGCGGGTGACCCGCTCGGCCTGCGCCAGTTCCGCCAGCAGCCGGCGCGCGCGTTCCAGGAACGCCTGGCCAGCCAATGTCAGGCGTGGCAGGCGTGCCGTGCGCTCGAACAGCGGAGTACCCAATTGCTGTTCCAGTTCCTTGATCTGTCGGCTCAGTGCCGACTGGGCGATGTACAGCCGTTCGGCTGCCGCACTGAAGCTGCCGCTTTCGGCGATTTCCACGAAGTAACGCAACTGGCGAATCGACGTCATGTCATGCCTTTTCGAGATGGCTGGGGCGATAAAGACATATTAGTCGGCATGGCTCATGGCTGGCTAACCTTTGCCTGTCTTCTGTGGAACTGCTGCCATGCTCGCGCAACTGTCGTTTTCCGGCCTCGACTGGCTACCCATCCTGCTTGGCGTGGGCGCCGCCTACATCGTGTTCGGCATTGCCGGGTTCGGCACCGCGCTGGTGGCCGGGCCGATTCTGATCCACTTCATGCCGTTGTCGCGGATCATTCCGTTGCTGGTACTGCTCGACTTCGTGGCCGCCTTTGGCAACCTGCTGCCCTCGCGCCGCGATGTGGTGCGCGGCGAGCTGCTGCGGTTGCTGCCGTTCATGGCCATCGGTTGCGCGCTGGGCGTGGTGTTCCTGTTGCAGTTGAAGTCCGACCTGCTACTGCTGCTGATGGGGCTGTTCGTCACCGCCTATGCGCTGTACGGGCTGGCGGTCAAGGTGCGGCCGGCCAGCCTGTCCGGCTTGTGGGCGGCGCCGCTGGGCACGGCGGGCGGAATGTTCGGCGCCTTGTTCGGCAGCGGCGGCTTCCTTTACGCGCTGTACCTGAGTGCGCGGCTGGAAGCGAAGGAGCAGGTTCGCGCCACCCAGAGCGCGCTGATCAGCTGCAGTACGGTGGTGCGCCTGACGCTGTTCCTGGTCGCCGGCGTGTATGCCGACCAGAGTCTGTTGCTGCTCGCTGCCTGCCTGCTGCCGGTGATGGGCGCCGGGCTCTGGGCCGGGCGCAGGCTGACCCACCGCCTGTCCCGCGAAGCCTTCGTGCGCCTGGTCACCTGGTTGGTACTGGCCAGCGGGCTGGCGCTGATCGGTCGCTACCTGAGTACCTGAGCAGGCGGTAGAATTGCAGCACAACCGCAGTTTTTCAGGCTTGCCCCGTTCATGAACACCCAGAGCATCATCGTTCCCAAACTGTCCAGCGTACCGGTGCACGAAGCCCGGGCCCGCGCCATCCTGCGCTGGCTGGTGCGCGAAAAGGTCGTCGAGGAGCAGCTGTCCACCTGTGGCCGTACCGGCAACCGCATGGGTCATGCCTTGGCCGAAGGCGCCCGCAAAGTGGCCCTGCACCCGGAAAGACTGCCCTTCGGCGAGCCGGTCAACGGCCTCGAAGTGATGCTCAAGCGCTGCATCTATACGCCCACCGAAGGTTTCCTCGAAGAAGCCGGTTGCCCGGAGTGCCGGCGCGAGGTGGGCGAGCCGCTGTTCGAAAGCCTGGAAGAATGGATGCCGGCGGTGAGCGACAACTTCACCTGCCCGCTGTGCGGCTTTGAAGACGACATCAATGGCTTCATTTTTCTGCAGCCATGTGCCTTTTCCAACCTCGGGTTCATCTTCAACAACTGGGGCGAGGCCGGGTTCACCCCGGCCTTTCTCGACAGCTTCGCCGACTGGCTCGACCAGCCGGTGGCGGTGGTACAGGTAAAACTGCCACAAGGCTGACCGAAGGCCCTTATTTTGCATTGAGCGGCGCGCCGTGCATGAGTATAATGGCGCGCTTCCATTTTTCCCGCCCGGGAGCCCCCGCGATGCTGCGTATCAGCCAAGAAGCCCTGACCTTCGACGATATCCTCCTTGTACCTGGCTATTCCGAGGTACTGCCCAATGAAGTCAGTCTCAAGACCCGTTTGACCCGCGGCATCGAGCTGAACATTCCGCTGGTTTCCGCCGCCATGGATACCGTGACCGAAGCGCGCCTGGCCATTGCCATGGCCCAGGAAGGCGGTATCGGCATCATCCACAAGAACATGACCATCGAACAACAGGCCAGCGAAGTGCGCAAGGTCAAGAAGTTCGAGGCTGGCGTGGTCAAGGACCCGATCACCATCGACGCCGACGCCACCGTGCGCGACCTGTTCGACCTGACCCGCCTGAACAACATCTCCGGCGTTCCGGTGCTGGCCAATGGCGACCTGGTCGGTATCGTCACCTCCCGTGACGTGCGCTTCGAAAGCCGCCTGGACGCCAAGGTGCGTGAGGTGATGACCCCGAAAGAGCGTCTGGTCACCGTCCGCGAAGGCGCCGACAAGAACGAAGTCCGCGAGCTGCTGCACAAGCACCGCCTGGAAAAAGTCCTGATCGTCGACGACAAGTTCAACCTCAAGGGCATGATGACCGTCAAGGACATCGAGAAGGCCAAGGCCTACCCGCTGGCCAGCAAGGACGACCAGGGTCGCCTGCGCGTCGGTGCCGCCGTCGGTACCGGCAAGGACACCGGCGAGCGCGTTGCCGCCCTGGTTGCCGCCGGCGTTGACGTGGTGGTCGTCGACACCGCTCACGGTCACTCCAAAGGCGTTATCGACCGCGTTCGCTGGGTGAAGGAGAACTACCCGCAAGTGCAGGTGATCGGCGGCAACATCGCCACCGGCGCTGCGGCCAAGGCCCTGGCCGAAGCCGGCGCCGATGCCGTCAAGGTCGGTATCGGCCCAGGCTCGATCTGCACCACCCGTATCGTTGCCGGTGTCGGCGTGCCGCAGATCAGCGCCATCGCCAACGTCGCTGCAGCACTGGAAGGCACTGGCGTGCCGCTGATCGCCGACGGTGGCATCCGTTTCTCCGGTGACCTGTCCAAGGCCATCGTCGCCGGTGCTTCCTGCGTGATGATGGGTTCGATGTTCGCCGGTACCGAAGAGGCCCCGGGTGAAGTCGAACTGTTCCAGGGCCGTTCCTACAAGGCCTATCGCGGCATGGGCTCGCTGGGTGCCATGGCACAGGCGCAAGGCTCGTCCGACCGCTACTTCCAGGACTCCTCGGCCGGTGCCGAGAAGCTGGTACCGGAAGGCATCGAAGGCCGCGTTCCCTACAAGGGCGCCCTGGCAGCGATCATCCACCAGCTGATGGGCGGCCTGCGTTCGTCCATGGGCTACACCGGCAGCGCGACCATCGAAGAGATGCGCACCAAGCCGGAGTTCGTGCGCATCACCGGTGCCGGCATGGCCGAGTCCCACGTGCATGACGTGCAGATCACCAAAGAAGCCCCTAACTACCGCGTAGGCTGAGGCTTCCGGCAATACCTGTTAGCGGGGCTGTCACGACAGCCCCGCGTCGTTTCCGATTTCCACTGACGAGATTGAGTCATGGCCCTCGACATTCACGCTCACCGCATCCTGATCCTCGATTTCGGTTCCCAGTACACCCAACTGATCGCCCGCCGCGTGCGCGAGATCGGCGTGTACTGCGAACTGCACCCGTTCGACATGGACGATGAAGCGATCCGTGCATTCAACCCGCGCGGCATCATCCTCGCCGGCGGCCCCGAGTCGGTCCACGAAGCCAACAGCCCACGTGCCCCGCAGGCGGTGTTCGACCTCAACGTACCGGTGCTGGGCATCTGCTACGGCATGCAGACCATGGCCGAACAGATGGGCGGCAAGGTCGAAGGTTCCGACCTGCGTGAATTCGGTTATGCCCGCGTGGACGTGGTCGGCAAGAGCCGCCTGCTCGATGGCATCGAAGACCACATCGACGCCGACGGCCTGCTGGGCCTGGACGTGTGGATGAGCCACGGCGACAAGGTCACCCAGATGCCGAGCAACTTCCACGTGCTGGCCAGCACCCCGAGCTGCCCGATCGCCGGCATGTTCGACGACGCGCGTGGCTACTACGGCGTGCAGTTCCATCCGGAAGTGACCCACACCAAGCAGGGCGGTCGCATCCTGTCCCGCTTCGTGCAGGACATCTGCGGCTGCGAAGCCCTGTGGACGCCTTCCAACATCGTCGAAGACGCCATCGCCCAGGTGCGTGAGCAAGTCGGTTCGGCCAACGTCCTGCTGGGCCTGTCCGGCGGCGTCGACAGCTCGGTGGTTGCCGCGCTGCTGCACCGTGCAATCGGCGACCAGCTGACCTGCGTATTCGTCGACAACGGCCTGCTGCGCCTGCACGAAGGCGACCAGGTAATGGCCATGTTCAAGGAGAACATGGGCGTCAAGGTGATCCGCGCCGACGCTGAAAAGCAGTTCCTCGACAACCTGGCCGGCGAAGCCGACCCGGAGAAGAAGCGCAAGATCATCGGCCGCACCTTCATCGACGTGTTCGACGCCGAAGCCAGCAAGCTGGAAAACATCCAGTTCCTGGCCCAGGGCACCATCTACCCGGACGTGATCGAGTCGGCTGGCGCCAAGAGCGGCAAGGCCCACGTGATCAAGTCGCACCACAACGTGGGTGGCCTGCCGGAGGAAATGAACCTCAAGTTGGTCGAGCCCCTGCGTGAACTGTTCAAGGACGAAGTGCGCAAGATCGGCCTGGAGCTGGGCCTGCCGTACGACATGGTCTACCGCCACCCGTTCCCAGGCCCGGGCCTGGGCGTGCGTATCCTCGGTGAAGTGAAGAAGGAATACGCCGACCTGCTGCGTCGCGCTGACCACATCTTCATCGAAGAGCTGCGCAAGGCGGACTGGTACCACAAGACCAGCCAAGCCTTCGTGGTGTTCCAGCCGGTCAAATCGGTGGGTGTCGTCGGCGATGGCCGTCGCTACGCCTGGGTCGTGGCCCTGCGTGCCGTCGAAACCGTGGACTTCATGACCGCGCGCTGGGCGCACCTGCCGTACGAGCTGCTGGAAACCGTCAGCGGCCGTATCATCAACGAAATCGACGGTATCTCGCGCGTTACCTACGACGTGTCGAGCAAGCCGCCGGCGACCATCGAGTGGGAATGATCCCGCCCCGCGGTTGAACGAAACGGGCCTGCATTGCAGGCCCGTTTCTTTTTATCCGGTCAACCTCTACTCGGCCCCGGGCGTATGCCCGAAATATGCCTTGTAGGCATGGCAGAAGTTGGCCGGGTTGGCATAGCCGACGTGATAGGCAACTTGCGACACCTGCCAGCGACGTTCCAGCAGCAGGGCACGAGCCAGTTCCAGGCGCTGTTGCCGCACGTATTGCAGGATCGAGCGGCCATATTCCTGGCTGAACGCGCGGCGCAAGGTGGTCTCGCTCACGCCCAGCTGGCGGGCCAGGGTTGCAGCTGTAGGCGTGGCGCTCAGGTTGGCATCGAGCTGGCGGCGCGCTTCGATGGCCAGGTCGCGCCACCCCCGGTCCCGGGGTTTTCCGCTGAAGCGGTGGCCGATGAGGTGGTTGGCCAGCTCCAGCACGATGGCCAGGCTCAGGCTTTCGCAATGCAGGCGCCGGAGCCCGCCTGTGTAGGGCGACAGGTACAGCTGCTGAAACAGGCGGCCCACCGTTGGCCACTGCGGCAACTGGTCGAAGCGCATGCCATCGGCGGACAGTGCCAGCAGCGGCTTCAACTGCACGTCGTCGCGGACCAGTTCGAGCAGGTAATCACCGCCAAGACGAACCCCGGCCATGCGGGCGTGGCTGTTGGCGGGTAGCTGGTCCTGCGCTTCCAGGCTTTCACCCAGGCCCAGCATGTGCAACCGGCCAGGGGCATAGTGGTTGAGCTGGCCGTCGATCTTGTGCTGCCACGCACCCTCGAATACCTGCACGAAACACAGGCTCTGTGGCAGCACCTTGTCGATCCTCAACGGCTCGGGGAACTGCAGGTTGCAGTCGAAGTACTGCAACCCGCCGTGCACCGTCTGCGCCTGATAATGGCCGGTCGCGCTGCCCATCACCCGCGCGCTGCGCACATCCAGCACCCCGGCCTCGGCAAGTGAGCCGGGGCTGTCGAAGGAAAAGGCGGTGTCGAGGTAAGGGCTGATCGATCGCATGTGCGCTTCGCATCCTTGGCTGAGGGCGGCATGGCCGTAAATGGTAACGCGTGCACATATTCAGCGACAGCGATTGTGCGCGAGGCGCTGTCTGTTGTGCGAACCGGTCAGCGGGGTTGGCAGCGCGGGCGAGGCTTATTTCAATGTGCGTTTGTTCCAGTTCAGGATGAAAAAACATGCTCGCTTATCGCAAATTTGCAGCCCTGCTGGTGGCTTCGCTCACCCTGTGGCTGGGCCAGGCTCACGCTGAACAACGGCCGCAAGTGGCCGACCAGGTGGTGGCTTACACGGGCGCGCAAGGGGCCAAGGTATGGACGCTGCGCATTGGTGAACGCGCCGCCAACGAGGCGCTGGTGCAGGTTGAAGGCGTCGACCATGACTGGAACCTGCGCATTCAGAAAATGCAGGTGGAGAAGACCAGCCGGGATACCCGTTATTCCACCACCGTGGATGGCAAGAAATTCGTCGTCCTGATCGTCCAGGGCAGCTGGGGTGGCGAACTCTACCTGCCGGGCGAGGCGCAAGCGCTGCAAGTCGGCTATTCGCAAGAGCTGTCGCAGCAGGGTAATGCGCAGGCATTCCTTACCGATTACCTGGCGGCACAGAACCAGGAGGGGCAATGACCATGGGCGAATTCACCGACCCGATGTCTGACCTGTCCGGTTCGCTCGGCCAGGACTACGAGCATACCCGTGCCGCCCAGCGCGACCGGGTGATTGCCGAGCTCAAGCAGGTGATCGAGCGCGTGCCCGAGCAGAGCGAGTTCACCAACTCCCGGCGTTACCGGGTCTGGGGGCCGATACTGTTGCTGGGGTCATTGGTTATCACCGCCATCACCTTCAACCCGGAGCGCTTGGGGGCGGTGGCAGCGGGTGTCTTCATCACCCTGATTGCGGCAGCGGTGACTTGGCAGCACCGCAATGCCGGCACCCAGGTATTCATGCGCCTGACCCGCCGGCAGTTGTTCGTCGATACCCTGGATGCGCCGGTAGACCTGGCCGAAGTGGAGGATATTTCGGTCAAGGATGAAGGGCTGGTCACCGTGCAGACGCTGGAGATGAGCAGCGAAACCGTCCTGCCGAAGCATCATGTGGTGAAACTGCAGTTCTTCGGCAACCAGGCCATGGTGCTGAAAAAACCGCGCCCGCAGATCCGCATCATGTCCGCCGGCCTGGCCAGCAACGGGCGCAAGCTGGACAACGAGGAAGTGCTGGCGGTGCTGGCAGCCTACCGCGATGCGGCGCATGCACAACGGCAACTGGAATTGCTGCAGGCTGATGGATAACGACGAACGCGAAGCCCACCTGGCGTACCTGCAAGCGCAGGCTGACGGCCCCAGCGCCAGCTTCGAACTGCTGGAGCACTCGCTCGGCAAGGCGCTGGCCTGCGCCGTGATTGGCCTGTTGCTCGGCGGACTGGGGGTATGGCTGGTCGCCCTGGCGGTACAGTTCAGTGCCAATGCCAGCCGCGCTGCCATCTGGCTGATGGCGGGTGTCGGCCTTGGCCTGGCCGGCGCCGCGGTGGTGGCGCTGACCGGCGCCGCCTTGCTATACCGCCGGCATGGCAAGCGGGTGCTTGGCGTGACGCCCGATACGCTGTGCTTTGCCAACGCGCAGGCACCGACACCCCTGCATGACTTTGACGGCTTCGAGGTCGAGCAGGGCTATTTCACCACCCGGCTGATCTTTACCGTGTCGGCGTTCAGCCGCGCGCCAGCCCTGGCGCCGGCCTGTTTCAAGGCCCTGGCCTCACCTGACGCGGTGGCCTTCGCGGGCGGCTTGCGGGTCAGGCTGTGGCTGTGCACGCCCGTCGTGGGCGGGCGCCGCCTGAGCCTGCAGCAATGGGTGGATCTGCTTTATGCCTATGTGCAAGCGGCCCAGGCCAGGCGTAGCTTGGCGCAACTGTTTCCGGGCGTGGCGCGCCTGGGCGAAACGGCCAGATGAGCTGGGTCTGGACCCACGGCGCTGGCTGGCGATGAGGCGCCTTGGTTGGGGCTTGGCCATGCTGTTGCTGCCGCTGGCGTTGTTCGGCTGGAGTCATGTGCAGTACTGGCGCGCCGATTCGGCGCAGGAGCAGGCGCGGGTCATACGCCAATGGTTGGCTGCACCCAGCGATGCCTTGCTGCAAAGCCTGCCTTGGGCCGCGCGCAAGCAGCTCAACGGGCGGCTCGACAGGCGAGAGGCGCTGCAGGCGCAATTGGCCGTGCTCGACGCCGACCGTTACTGGCTGGGCCTGCGCAAGGGCACGGCCAGCCTCGGCGGCTGGTTGGCGCTGGGGGCTTTGTTTACCGGTGTCGGCGCCTGGCTCCGGCTGAGGGTCGACGCTTGGCGGGCGCTGCGCTCGGCGCATTACCTGCACGACCGCATGAGCGCCAGCTGGTTGGTGCTGGGCCGCTGGCTGAGTGCCTACCTGGTGCTCCTGGCGGGCTCGCTGAGCCTGTCATTGCTCTATGAGACCAGTTTCGGGCTGAGCCATATGGCGCAAGGCGGCCTGACCGTTCTGATCGTGGTGCTGCCGCTGACGTCTGTGCTCCTCGTCTGCATGCGCACCCTCTGGCGATTGCGCCAGCAGTGGCCGGGTATGGGCGCGCCAAGTGCGAGCTTCCTTGGTCGGCAGCTCCACCGGCAGGCGGCGCCGGCGCTGTGGCACTGGGTCGAAGGCCTGGCTGCGCAACTGCATGCACCCGTGCCCGACCATATCGTGGTCGGGCTTGATCAAGGCTTTTTCGTTACCGCCGTGCCCGTGGTGCTGCAACCCAGCGGCAGCCAGCTCAGCGGGCGGACCCTGTATCTGCCGCTGCCTTGCCTGGCGGCCATGAGCCAGGTGGAGGCGGCCGCGCTGATCGGCCATGAGCTGGGCCATTTCCGCCGCCGTGACACCGAGCGGGGCAGCGAAATCTGCGCACGGTTCAGCCTGATGTGCGCACACTATCAGGCCATGCTCGGCGCCGACAGCGCTCCGCCTTGGGCTGTGCGCCCGGTCCTGTGGATGGCCGGGCAGTTCCTGCACCACTTCCAGGTCGCGGTGCACCATTGGGGGCGGGCGCAGGAATTGCTGGCCGACCGGGCGGGTGCCGAGGTTGCTGGGCCGAAGCTGTTCATCCAGGCGCTGCTGCGGGCGATTGCCTTGGGCCGGGTGATCGATGGGTTACTGCAGGCGCGCGGTGGCGAAGGCCTGCCGCAGGCGTTGGCTTTGCACTTGCAACGCACCCCGTTGCAACTGGGTGAAGAGGCGCTGGCGCTGACCATTACCCATCCGTTCGATACCCACCCCGACACCGCCACGCGCTTGCAGAACCTGAACGTCCTGCTCGACCCGCAATTGCTGCAGGCGGCCTTGCGCACGCCGTCCAGCGCTGACCAGCGCTGGTTCAACGAGCTTTGCCTGGCCCCTGACGGCAGTGCCGATGGCAAGGCTGCGGGCGGGGTTGCCAGAGACTTCACTTAATCTTTCCCATTTGCAGGTGTATCGTATTCGCCCTTCATCGCCAGCCATGCTGGCAGCTTGATTGCGCAGAACATGAGGTACCCGCACCGATGTCCTTCACCCGTCGACAAATGCTCAAGGGCCTGACCGGCCTGGTTGTGGTTGGCCTGGGCGCCGGTGGCGCGGCGCGTTACTGGCTGGGCCGGGTCGAGGACGACAATGCCGGGCATGATTACGAACTGATTGCCGCACCGCTGGACGTCGAGCTGGTACCGGGGTTCAAGACCGAGGCCTGGGCGTTCGGCCCCTCGGCCCCAGGCACCGAGTTGCGCGTGCGCCAGGGTACCTGGCTGCGGGTGCGCTTCATCAACCATCTGCCGGTGGAAACCACCATCCATTGGCACGGCATCCGCCTGCCGCTGGAAATGGACGGTGTGCCTTATGTGTCGCAGCTGCCGGTCAAGCCGGGCGAGTACTTCGACTACCAGTTCCGCGTGCCGGATGCCGGCAGCTACTGGTACCACCCGCATGTCAGCAGCTCGGAGGAGCTGGGCCGCGGCCTGGTCGGCCCGCTGATCGTCGAGGAGCGCGAACCGACCGGGTTTCGCCATGAACGCACGCTGAGCCTGAAAAACTGGCATGTGGACGAGCAGGGCGCCTGGCTGCCGTTCAGCATTCCCCGCGAGGCCGCGCGCAACGGCACCGCCGGGCGGCTGATCACCATCAATGGCCAGGCCGATTCGGTCACCGAGCTGCCGGCCGGGCAAGTGGTGCGGGTGCGCCTGTTGAACCTGGACAACACCTGGACCTACCGCATCAACCTCAAGGGCAATTGCGAGGCGATGATCTATGCCCTGGACGGCAACCCGGTGACGCCTCGGCCGCTGGACGACGATTACTGGCTTGGCCCGGGCATGCGCATCTGCCTGGCCATCCGCATTCCCCAGGCGGGCGAGGAAATTTCCCTGCGGGACGGCTTTGTCCGCCTGGGCACGTTGCGCTCGCTGCCCAGCAACGAAGCAGCAGGCGACTGGCCGCCAGCACTGCCGCCCAACCCGATTGCCGAACCGGACCTGGAGAACGCCGAAAAGCTCAACTTCAATTTCGAATGGGCGGCGAAGGTTTCTGTCAGCGCAGACCAGGACAAGCCTTCGAGCATGTGGCAGATCAATGGCCAGGCCTGGGACATCACCGACAAGACCTGCGCCGACCGGCCGATCGCCACGTTGAAGAAGGGCAAGAGCTACATCTTCGAGCTGAAGAACATGACCCAGTACCAGCACCCGATCCACCTGCATGGCATGAGTTTCAAGGTAATTTCCTCGAACCGCCACGACATCAAGGAGCCGTGGTTCACCGACACCTACCTGCTGGGCCGGAACGAGCGCGCCCAGGTGGCACTGGTAGCGGATAACCCGGGTACCTGGATGTTCCACTGCCACGTCATCGACCACATGGAAACCGGCCTGATGGCCGCGATCGCGGTGGTCTGATGCGCCCGCAGATCATCGATCGCAGCCGCGATCAAGAATTCATGCGCCTGGCCCTGGCCCTGGCCGCCGAGGGCGCGGCCCTGGGCGAAGTGCCGGTGGGCGCGGTGCTGGTGCAGCATGGCCAGGTCATCGGCCAGGGTTTCAACCGGCCGATCATCGACAGTGACCCCAGCGCGCATGCCGAAATGGTGGCGATCCGGGCGGCGGCCAGGTCGGCCAGCAACTACCGCCTGCCTGGCAGCACCCTGTACGTGACCCTGGAACCGTGCAGCATGTGTGCAGGGCTGATCGTGCATTCACGGGTCATGCGGGTGGTGTACGGGGCGCTGGAACCCAAGGCGGGGATCGTGCAGAGCCAGGGGCAGTTCTTCGGCCAGGGCTTCCTGAACCATCGGGTAATGGTGGAGGGCGGGGTGCTGGCCGAGGAGTGCGGGCAGATCCTGACGGAGTTCTTCAGGGCACGCCGTGCCAAGGGTTGACCTGTGCCGGCCTACATTGGCGGCGACTGTTCCGCCGGCTTGTCCTTGTTCACCCCGGGCACATGCAGGTTGCCTTCGGCCACCTGGCCTTCGAGCTGCGGCTGGGTCACCCAGGTGAGGATGTCGTAGTAACGGCGGATGTTGGCCACGAAATGCACCGGTTCGCCGCCGCGGGCGTAGCCGTACTTGGTTTGCCGATACCACTGCTTCTGCGACAGGCGCGGCAGCATCTTCTTCACATCCAGCCACTTGTTCGGGTTGAGCTTCTCGCGCTTGGCCAGGGTGCGGGCGTCTTCCAGGTGGCCGGTGCCGACGTTGTAGGCGGCCAGGGCGAACCAGGTGCGGTCCGGTTCCTGGATGCTGTCGTCGAGCTCTTCCTTGATCTTCATGAAGTACTTGGCGCCGCCCTGGATGCTCTGTTTCGGGTCCAGGCGGTTGGACACGCCCATTGCCTGGGCGGTGCGCTGGGTCAGCATCATCAGGCCGCGCACGCCGGTCTTGGAAGTGACTTCCGGCTGCCACATCGACTCCTGGTAACCGATGGCCGCCAGCAGGCGCCAGTCGACCTGCTCGACCTTGGCGTAGCTCTTGAAGTGCTTCTCGTACTTGGGCAGACGCTGCTGCAGGTGCTGGGCAAAGGTGTAGGCGCCGACATAGCCGAGTACGTCCACATGCCCGTAGTAGCGGTCCTTCAGGCGTTGCAGGGTGCCGTTCTTCTGCGCCTTGTCGAGGAAGTCGTTGACCTCGTTGAGCAGGCTGTTGTCCTCGCCTGCGGCCACCGCCCAGCGCTGGTCGCGGGTGTCGCCCAGGTCGAAGGCTACCCGCACGTTGGGGAAGTACACCTGGTTCATTGCCAGCTCGTTGGAGTCGACCAGGGTCAGGTCGATCTGCCCTTCGTCGACCATGCGCAACAGGTCGACCACCTCGACGGCGTCGGATTCTTCGTATTCCAGGCCCGGGTACTGTTTTTTCAGGTCGGCCAGTTGGTCGGCATGGCTGCTGCCCTTGAGCACCATGATCTTCTTGCCGACCAGGCCCTTGGCATCGGTGGGGCGGGGGCGGCCGTTGCGGTAGATGACCTGGGGCGTGACTTCCAGGTAGGGATGGGAATATTTCACCTGGGTTTGGCGCCGTTCGCTGCTGACCAGGCCGGCCGCCGCCAGCACCGGGCCGGAGGGCTTGCCGAGGGCGTCGTACAACTCGTCGAGGTTGTCGGCGGTCTCGATCTGCAGCTTCACGCCGAGATCGTCGGCGAAATGCTGGACCAGCTCGTACTCGAAGCCGGTTTCGCCGTTGCGGTCCTGGAAGTAGGTAGCCGGGCTGTTGCGGGTGATCACGCGCAGCACGCCATCCTCCTTCACGCGCTCGAGGGTGCTGGGTTTTTCAACGCAGGCACCGAGCAGCAGAAAGAGTCCGGTTGCGAAAAGCCATCTGGCGCAACGCTGGCGCAAAGCAGTGTGGGCGAACATAGGTTGCAGTATACGCAAAGGACTGGCACAGCCATATCTCGACAACGGTTAGCTTGTCTGGTAGCGGGTTGTGTGGTTGGAGGGGATCGCGTCAAGGCCGCCAGGCGCTCGCCTCGACGCA
>NZ_JBKGGT010000026.1:0-65585 GCF_052041995.1 Pseudomonas sp. SMV7
GATTCATTTCGCAAAACCCCTATCTGCGTATGCAGGTAGGGGTTTTGTCTTTGTGGCGGCCAACGCACCAGGCGCGCACAGTGTTCAAGCGCAATCATGAAAAGTGCGTCATTTAGGCCTGGGGAAGCCGCGCACAATGTTACGCTCGCGGAAACACTCAGCACGGAAACCCACCATGGAAATGAACTGGCACCAGGCCCTGCAAGAGAGCCTGAGCTGGCTGGCAATCGCCTCGTTCACCACCTTTGTCAGCTTTGCTGCAATCGCCACGCTGGCCGCCCGCTATACGCGCTGGGGCAGGCAGTTCTGGCAGCTTGCCGGGCCATATTTCAATGTCAGGCGCAGCTGGCAACCGCTGTTGGTATTCGCCCTGCTACTCGTGCTGACGCTGTTCTCGGTACGCCTGAACGTGCTGTTCTCGTTCTGGTACAACGGCTTCTACAGCGCCTTGCAGGGCCTTGACCAAGCTGCCTTCTGGTACCTGCTCGGCGTCTTCGCGATATTGGCTACCATCCACGTACTACGCTCGCTGTTCAATTTTTATGTAAGCCAGGCGTTCAGCATCAAATGGCGGGTCTGGCTCACCGAGCGCCTGACCCATGACTGGATGCAAGGTGACGCCTACTACCGTGGCCGGTTCCTCGCCGAGCCGGTAGACAACCCTGACCAGCGTATCGAACTGGACGTCAACGCCTTCGTCAGCAACTCGGTGACCCTGGCGCTGGGCGCGGTCAGTGCGCTGGTGTCGTTGGTGGCCTTCACCGGGATCCTCTGGGGGCTGTCCGCCCCGTTGGCGGTCGCCGGCGTGGAGATCCCGCGGGCGATGGTATTTGCCGTGTACCTGTATGTCATTGTCGCCACCTGGATTGCCTTCCGCCTCGGCCGCCCACTGATTCGCCTGAACTTCCTCAACGAGAAGCTCACCGCCAACTTCCGTTATGCCCTGATGCGCCTGCGCGAGAATGCCGAGAACATTGCCTTCTACCAGGGGGCGCAGGTCGAGCGTGGTACCTTGCTGGGCCGCTTTGGCGCCTTGATCCTGAACGCCTGGGCACTGGTTTACCGAAACCTCAAGTTCAGCGGCTTCAACCTGGGTGTCAGCCAGGTTGCGGTGGTATTTCCGTTCATTCTCCAGGCCCCACGCTTCTTCAGCGGGGCGATCAAGCTGGGCGATGTCATGCAGACCTCCCAGGCCTTCGGTCAGGTGCAGGATTCGTTGTCGTTTTTCCGCGAGTCCTATGATGCGTTCGCCCAGTATCGGGCGACCCTCGACCGTCTTACCGGCTTCCTCGATGCCAACGAGCAGGCGAGTGCCTTGCCGCGTATTGCTACCCAAGACCAGGCGCACACCCTGGAGATCTCTCGGCTGCAGGTGCTGCGCCCGGACGGGCACACCCTGATCGCCGATCTGGATCTCGACCTGCGCGCCGGCCAGGCCCTGCTGATCAAGGGCCCGTCGGGCAGCGGCAAGACCACACTGCTACGTGCGCTGGCGGGTCTCTGGCCGTATGCCGAGGGCGTGGTCAGGCGGCCGATGGGCCATCAGGCATTGTTCCTGTCGCAACGGCCTTACCTGCCGCTGGGTGATCTGCGCGCTGTCATTGCCTACCCGGAGGCTGGCAACCCGGAAGACGCAACACGCATGCAGCAGGTGTTACGCCAGGTCAACCTTGGCCATCTCGCCGAGCGCCTGGAAGTCAATTGTGACTGGTCACACATTCTCTCGGTCGGCGAACAGCAACGCCTGGCGTTCGCCCGAGTACTGTTCAATCGGCCCCAGGTGGTGTTCCTCGACGAGTCCACATCCGCCATGGACGAAGGTCTCGAGCATGCCTTGTACTCGCTGTTGCGCACGGAAATGCCAACGACCTTGCTGGTCAGTGTCGGCCACCGCAGCACGTTGGCGGGGTTCCATACCCATCGTCTGGAGATGGATGGGCAGGGTGGTTGGTCGCTATTGGAGCAGCACCCGGCGCTGGTGTAGTGGGTTTCAGCGCGCAACCGCGAATGGGCCTTCAGCCGGTCTCAGCGCAGCAATGCTATGCCCAGCAGCGTGAAGCCGGCAAACCCCGCCCCGGCCAGGAAGGTTGCATGGAAACCGGCTGCATCCCACAGCAGCCCAGCCACTACGCTGGCCGCCAGCAGCGCCACCCCGGTCAGCAGGTTGAACAGGCCGAAAGCCGTACCGCGCAGCTCGGCGGGGGCGCTGTCGGCAATCATGGCGGCAAAAATGCCTTGGCTGAAACCCAGGTGCAGCCCCCAGGCGGCAACCCCCAGGGCCAGCCCGGCCCAGCCTGGCAGCAAGGCCAGCAGCAGGTCGGCGGCGATCAGCAAGCCCAGCCCCATCATCAATACGGCCCGGCGACCCAGGCGGTCCGACAGGGCCCCTGCGGGATAGGCCGACAGCGAGTAGGCCAAGGCCATGAGCACCAGCACCGCCGGTGCCCACAACGGCGCCAGGCCCATGTCCTGTGCACGCAGCAGCAAAAACGCTTCGCTGAAGCGGGCGAGGGTGAACAGCGTAGCCAGGCCGATCAGCCGCCAATAGGCTGGCCCCAGGTGGACCAGTGCATGCAGTGCCAGCGGGGAACGCACCGGTCTGGAGGTGGCTGGCGTTTCTGGCTCATGCACGAAGGCGATGAGGATATACACCGCCAGGAACGCCGGAATCACCGCCACCCAGAACACCGCCTGGAAATGGCTCGCCGTGGTCCACATCAAGGCGATCGCCAGCAACGGCCCAAGGAAGGCACCGACAGTGTCGAGTGCCTGGCGCAGGCCGAAGGCGGCGCCGCGCAGTTCGACCGGCGTGACATCGGCCACCAGCGCGTCCCGCGGCGCTCCGCGGATACCTTTGCCAACCCGGTCGACGAAACGCGCCGCGACCAGCCACTCCAGCCCCGAGGCCAGGGGGAACACCGGCTTGGTCAGCGCCCCCAGGCCATAGCCCAGCACTGTCAGCAGCTTGCGTTTGCCCAAGCGGTCGCTCAGGGCGCCAGAAAACACCTTGGTGATCGAGGCGGTCGCCTCGGCGATGCCCTCGATCACACCCACTGCTACCACCGAGGTGCCGAGCACCGTGACCATGTACAACGGCAGCAGGGCGTGGATCATTTCCGAAGAAATATCCATGAACATCGACACGAAGCCCAACGCCCAGACGCTGCGGGGGATCTTCAGCAGGTTTTTGCTGGCGCCCATCGGGCGGCTTTGCTCGTGGCTGTGCATCGCGGGTCTCTGCAGGGTCGCTACGCTCCAAACTGTAGGAGCCAGCGCGCAGGATGCAAAGGGTGACCGGCATATACCCGTCAGGCGTTTTGTGTCGCGACGGGGCTACCGAGCACGATTGTTGCGGCAAGAACTGCCCCGGCATGCTAAACCATGCATCCCCTGCCACGCGTGAGAACAAGCCGGTGAAAGCCGTACGCCTGACCCTGATCTGCCATGCCCTGACCCAGGCCCAGAAGACCGGGCGTCTGCATCATGCCGACGACGGTATCCTGCCCTTGGCCGAGCAGCCTTTCGCTGACCTTTCCGGGGTGTCGGTGCTGACTGCGCCGGAGCGGCGGGCCTGCGAAACGGCGGCATTGTTGTCGGGCCAGGTGGAGGTCGAGGCGGCGCTGGCCGATTGCGACCTGGGGCATTGGCACGGGCTGACACTGAAGCAGTTGCAAGCCGAGCAACCGCAGGCGTTGGCCGAATGGCTGCAGAACCCGTCCAGCACTGTGCATGGGGGTGAGTCATTCGTTGCGCTTTGCCAGCGCATGGCCGCCTGGTTGGCGGCTTTCGACAGACCGGGAGAGTGGCTGGCGGTCACCCACCCGTTGGTCATGCGCGCGGTGCTGGTGGAGGTACTCGGTTGCCCGTTGGGTGCCGGCCAGCGGATCGACGTGTTGCCGCTGTCGCGGCTAGCGCTGAGTTTTACCGGGCAGTGGCGCTTGCGCCTGGGGTGAGGTTCAGAACGCCAGCTTGTAGCCGATCAGCAACAGCATCGCCGCCAGGCACGGGCGCAACACGCGGTCGGAAATCCGCCCGGTGAGGTGGCTGCCCAGGTAGATGCCCGGCAGCGAGCCCAGCAACAGGTAACCCAGCAGCGACCAGTCCATGTTGCCCATCCCCGCGTGGCCCAGGCCCGCCACCAGGGTCAGCGGCACGGCATGGGCGATCTCGGTACCGACCAGGCGGCGCGTGACCAGGAACGGGTACAGCAGGAACAGCGCCACGGTACCCAGGGCGCCGGCACCGATGGAGGTGAGGGTGACCATTACCCCGAGCACCACGCCAGTGAGCACGGTGAGGATGTTGAGGCTGCGGTCGCTGAGGTGATAGTGGTCGCCGGCATGACGGCTGGCGAAGGCTTGCAGGCGCGACTTGAACAGGATGGCCAGCGCGGTGAGGATCAGCACCACCGCCAGGCCTTGCTTGATGATGGCGTTGAGTGCCGAGGTGTCGGTGTGCAGGGTGCTGAGGAACCACAGGGTCAGCGCCGCTGCGGGCACGCTGCCAAGGCTGAGCAGGCCGGTAATCTTCCAGTCGACGTTCTTGTTGCGGGCATGCACCCAGACGCCACTGGCCTTGGTCACGGCAGCATAGAGCAGGTCGGTACCGACGGCCGTTGCCGGGCTGATGCCAAACCACAACAGGATCGGGGTCATCAGCGAACCGCCACCGACGCCGGTCATGCCGACGATAAAACCCACGATCAGTCCCGCAATGGTGAAACCGAAAGAACCTACATCCATACGCTACTCGACTGCCCAACTTTGCCCGTTATCGGATGCAGCCAGCATATAGATTTTTTTATAGCCAAATAGACTTGTTCGTTATTAGGTTATAACCGAGACGGGCTACGCCGGTAGCCTGACAGCGCGGGTCAGCGATCGGTCATCACCACCATCACGTGCGCATCGCCGCCGTCGTCACTCTCCGACAAGTAGATATGCCCTACCTGGCTGTCGAAATACGCGGTCTCCTGTGGCCCGATGCTCACTGCTTCGCCGGTTTCGAATTCAATGCGCACGCGCCCGCGCAGTACCAGTGCGAATTCTTGCCCGGGGTGACGGATGAAGTCGTCGAACTGGCCGCGCTCGCGCGCGATGATACGCGCGTAGGCCGGCGTCATGCGGCGCTCGGGGAAGTCGCCAGCGATCGGGTGATAATCGTAGGTGCCGGTCGAGTAGCCGGCCGCCGCCGGCAGCGAATCGACCACAACGGTCACCGGTACCGGCGCCGTGACCGTGCCACCGGCACGCAACAGCTGGGCGATGTCGACGTTCAGCGCCCGGGCCGCGGCGGCGAGTTTTTCGTAGCTCACCGAAACCTGAGCCAGTTCCATCTTCGACAAGGTGGACACAGGCACACCACTGGCCTCGGACAATTGCTTCAGGGTCATCTGGCGTGTCTTGCGCACCTGGCGCAGGCGCTGACCGACTACGGCACGGTCCAGCAGGGGTAGGGCAGCGGGCATTCGGGTTCTCGGCAGGCATCATGGGTCGGGCATCTTACCTTGGACACTTGCATCTGCCGAAATTCTCATATATTAGAATTCTCATAAATGATAATTCGCCCGGGAGCGTGCATGACCCCTATCTACGACACCCTGATCATTGGTGCCGGCATCGCCGGCGCATCGCTGGGCTATCGCCTGGCGGGTCAGCAAAAAGTGCTGCTGATCGAGCGTGAAGCCCAGCCTGGCTACCATTCAACCGGGCGTTCGGCAGCGATGTTCATGGAGGCTTACGGAACCCCGCAGATCCAGGCATTGACCCGCGCCAGCCGGGCCTTCTACGACGCGCCACCGCCTGGCTTCTGCGAGCACCCGCTGCTGGAGGCGCGTGGTTGCCTGTACGTGGCCAGCCTGGAGCAGCGTGGGCTGCTCGAGCAGGCCCATGCGCAGAACCTGGCCAACGGCACCGAAGTCAGCCTGCTGGACCGCGACGCCGCCTTGGCCCTGGTGCCGTGCCTGCGTGGCGAAAAGCTGGCCGGCGCGGTGCTGGAACCGGGGGCCATGGATCTGGACGTGCATGCCTTGCATCAAGGGTTCCTGCGTGGCTATCGGTTGGCCGGCGGGGAGTTGCGCTGCAACGCCGAGCTGATCCAGGCCCGCTACCTGGATCAGCTGTGGCAGGTTGCCCTGGGCGATGGCAGCCATGTGCAGGCGCGGCGGCTGGTCAATGCTGCAGGGGCCTGGGCCGACCGCGTGGCCGAGCAGTGCGGCGTGGCGCGTATCGGCCTGCAACCGTGCCGGCGCAGCGCCTTCACCTTCCCCGGCCCGGCAGACCAGGACTTTGCCCGCTGGCCGGCGGTGATTGGCGTCGACGAGAGCTTCTACTTCAAGCCCGACGCCGGCCAACTGCTGGGTTCGCCAGCCAATGCCGACCCGGTCGAACCCCAGGACGCCGCGCCCGAAGAACTCGATGTGGCGTTGGGTATCTTCAACATCGAAGCCATGACCACCCTGGCGATCCGTCGGCCAAGCCACACCTGGGCCGGGCTGCGCTCGTTCGTCGCCGACGGTGACCTGGTGATCGGTTTCGATGCGCACGCGCCGGCGTTTTTCTGGTTGGCGGCACAAGGTGGCTATGGCATCCAGTCCGCGGCAGGGGCCTCGCGCCTGGCCGCCGACCTGCTGCTCGGCCAACCGCTGTGCGCCGAACTTGTCAGCCAGGGCGTGGCGCCCGAGCGCCTGTCCCCGGCCCGTTTCCAGCAACCCTGAAAGGAGCAACACATGAGCAATGAGATCGAGCGTTTCCCCAGCAGCCTGCCATTCCCGTTTTCCCGTGCGGTGAAGGCTGGCGGCTTTCTTTTCCTCTCCGGCCAGGTGCCGATGAACGCTGCTGGCGAAGTGCTGCGTGGCGACATCCAGACGCAGACCCGTGCGGCCTGCGAGCGTATCGGCGAAAGCCTGGCGGCCTGCGGTGCGCGTTTCGACCAGGTGGTGAAGGCCACGGTGTGGCTGTCGGACATGAGCCACTTCGCCGGTTTCAACGAGGTGTACAAGGAATTCTTCGGCGCGGCGCTGCCGGTGCGTTCGACCGTGGCCTCGGCGTTGGCGCTGGGGGTGGATGTGGAGATTGAAGTGCAGGCGTTCGTCGGCGAGTCCTGACCTGGCGTGCAAAAGCGGCCAGTGACACAACAACAATAAAATCCAGAGGTGCACATGCAGGAACAGCTGAATATTGCCGGCGCGTTCGTTGGCGTGATCGTGGGGGCGGGGTTCGCCTCGGGGCGGGAACTGCTGTTGTTCTTCGTCGATTTCGGTGCCTGGGGGCTGGTCGGAGCCCTGTTCAGCACGGCCCTGTTCACCTTGCTCGGCATGGCCTTGGCAGGGTTGGGCAAGCGCCTGCAGGCCACCTCGCACAAGGACGTGATCGAGGCCATCTGCGGGCGTCACCTGGGCCTGTTCGTCGACTGGCTGATCAGCTTCTTCATGTTCGCCGTCACCGTGGTCATGCTGGCTGGCGGCGGCGCCTTGCTGGAGCAGCAGTTCGGCATACCGGCACTGGCTGGCAGCGTGCTGGTGACGCTGGTAGTGGTGGGCATCGTGTGCCTGGATGTACGCAAGGTCATCGTGGCGATTGGCGCCATTACGCCGCTGCTGGTCCTGGTGGCGTCGGCAATCGCGTTGTATGCCGTGTTCACCCGTGCGCAAAGCTTCGCCCAGCTCGATCAGCTGGCCAGCCAGCAACAGCCCGGTGCTCGCCACTGGCTGCTGGGGGCATTCCTGTATGTGTCCTACAACGTGGTTGCCGGTGCGCCGATCCTGGCCATTCTGGGCGGCTCGGCCAAGACCGAGAAAAGCGCAATGTGGGGAGGGCTGCTCGGTGGCGTGGTGTTGGGTGGCCTGATGCTGGTAATGAGTGCGGGGCTGCTGTCACGCCTGGACAGCGTGGCCGACCTGCCGATGCCGATGTTGTCGATTGCCAACGAGGTGTCGCCATTGCTGGGGCTGCTGATGTGTCTGATCATCTTCGGCATGATCGTCAATACCGCAGTGGGTACGCTGTTTTCCTTCCTTTCGCGGTTGTTGCCAGCGGGTACCGCGAAGTTCCGTTGGGGCTCGCTGGTGACCGGGGTGGTGGCGTTCGGCTGCAGCCTGGCGGGGTTCATCAGCCTGGTAGGCGAAGTGTATCCGCTGTTCGGCTATCTGGGTTTCGTGCTGATGGCGGCGGTGTTGCTGGCCTGGGTACGGCGGGGCAGGGCTGGGAAAGAAGCGGTGGTGTAGAGGCCCCAGGCGGCAACTGGTTGTTGCCGCCTGGGATCCAGGGTCAGATCCTGAAACTGCCCACCAGCTGCTTCAGGCGCCCGGCCTGCTGGGCCAGCTGGTCGCAATGGCGCAGGGTCTCGTTGAGGTTTTCCACCCCTTGCTGGTTCAGCGCGTTGATCTGGGTGATGTCCAGGTTGAGGCTCTCGACCACGGCGGTCTGCTCCTCGGTAGCGGTCGCCACCGACTGGTTCATGCCATCGATCTCGCCAATGCGCTGGGTCACGCTGGCCAGGCGCTCGCCGGCCTGGTTGGCCACTTGCACGGTCTGCTCGCTGGAGACCTGGCTGGTGTTCATGGTGTGCACCGCTTCCCGCGAGCCGACCTGCAGGCTGGTGATCATGCGGTGGATCTCTTCCGCCGACTCCTGGGTGCGGTGCGCCAGGTTGCGCACCTCGTCGGCCACCACGGCAAAGCCACGGCCGGCTTCACCGGCGCGGGCTGCCTCGATGGCGGCGTTCAGCGCCAGCAGGTTGGTCTGCTGCGAGATGCCCTTGATCACGTCGAGGATCTTGCCAATTTCGTCGGTGCTGGCATTGAGCGTTTCGATCTGCGCGCAGGATTCGCTGATGCGCTGCGACAGCGCGGTCATGGCATTGATCGCCTCTTCGACCACCTCACGGCCCCCGTGGGCCTGTTCGCTGGCGCCACTGGCATGCTGCGAAGCATCGGCGGCGTTGCGGGCGATTTCCTGGGTGGCCGCCCCCAGCTGGTTGATTGCCGCTGCGACGCTGTTGGTGCGCATGCTCTGCTCTTCAGAGCCGATGATCGAAGCGTTCGAGGCGTTGATCACTTTCTCCGACAGGTCGTGCACCAGGCGGGTGGCCGAGGACACTTCGCTGATCGAGGCGTGAATGCGCTCGACAAAGCGGTTGAACGAGCTGGCCAGCTCGCCGAATTCATCCTTGTTCTGCACGGCCAGGCGGCGGGTAAGGTCACCTTCGCCCTCGGCAATGTCACGCATGGCCCGGCCCATGGTGGTCAGCGGGCTCATCAGCACCGGGATCAGCAAGCCGAGCAGGCCGGCGATGACGGCCACGGCGATCAGCATGGCGATGATCGCCGAGGTGCGGAACTGGCTGAGCGCGGCGTAGGCCTTGTCCTTGTCGATCGACAGGCCGATGTACCACTGCGCCGAAGGCAGGCCGGCCACCGGGGCGAAGGAGATGATGCGGTCCTGGCCATTGAGGGTGACATCCTGCATGCCGGTGGCAACCCGCAGGTTACTGCCAGGGTAGATGTCCTTCAGGTTCTTCATCACCTGGTCTTTATCGGGGCTGACGATCACCTGGCCACTGCTGTCGGCCAGGAAGGCATGGCCGATGCCGCCGAAATCGACCGAGTTGATGATCTCGACCAGGGTATCGAGGGTCACGTCACCGCCGACCACACCCATGAGCTCGCCACTGGCCTTGCTCTTCACCGGCGTGGCGATGGTGACCATCAGGCCGCCGACAGCACCTTGGTACGGGGCGGTCAGTACCGTCTGCCCGGCGTTGGCTGCAGCGCCATACCAGGGCCGCTGGCGTGGGTCATAACCGGCGGGCATCTGCGCATTGGGGCGCTGGGTGAATGCTCCGTTGGCCTGGCCGAGGTAGGTGAACAGGAAATTGCGCGTGTAGGAAGGTTGCTCGATCAGCCCCGCCAGGTTGTCACCAGCACCTTGCTCGGCGATGTCCTGGGCCAGGTTTTCCAGCACCAGGATGCGCCCGCTCATCCAGTTCTGCACGCTGCTGGCGGTCAGTGCACCGGACTGCTGTACCGAGGCCTCGATGTTCTGGCGGATGGTGTTGCGCTGCAGGTAGTCGTTGTAGAGCGTGAACAGGGCGAATGCCAGGACCACGACACCGCAGGCGCTGAGCAGGATCTTGTGGCGAAATTTCAGGTTCATGTTTCGAGACCTTGGGCCAATGAGGGGAGGGGCGCAGCGCGCTCATGACACACTGCGGAACCTATCGATAGGGATATCGGCGTGCGCGGTAAAAGGTTGAAGCGCCTAAGGAAATTTCTGACAGCCGTTTCGACGGACGGTAATCACTGGCTGCGCAGCTGCTCGATCAACAGGCGTGCGGCCTTTCGCAACGGTTGTTGCTTGCGCCAGAGGATGTGTACCGGTAACTGCAACTCGTTGCGCGTGTTGTGAAAATCCAGCCGCACCAGGCGCCCGCTGGCCAGCAAAGGCGCGACCCGCGACAGCGGCAGGTCGCCCCAGCCCAGCCCGGCCTCGACCATCTGCAGGGCGAGGTCGAAGCTGTCGGTGGACCAGTGCGTGGCACCGATCAGCGGGCGCGGGTCGCTCAGCGGCAAGTCGCGGCTGCGCACCAGGATCTGGCGCACCCGGGTCAGGTCCTCGAGGTACTGGATGCGCCCATCGCGCAAGGCCGGGTGGGCAGGGGACAGGGTGGCCACCAGCGACTCCATGCCGATGTGCTGGAAGCCACGGCGGGCATCGACCTGCAGCCCGGCAAAGGCCACGCAGAGATCGGCACGCCCGCTGTCCAGCAGCTGCAGGGCTTCTTCCTGCGGGGCGCTGAACAGGGCGATGTCCAGCAGCGGGTGGCGTTCCCCGAGGCCGGCGATGGCGGCCAGTAGCGGGCGCTGGTCGATATCCGGCACCACGGCCAGGGTCAGGCTGCTTTCCAGGCCTTGGGACAGCTCCAGTGCATGCACCTGCAGCAACCCCAGTTGCTCGGCGATCAGCCGGGCGTGGGGCTCCAGGGCCAGCGCCTGTGCGGTCGGGCGCACTTCGCGCGGGCCACGTTGGAAAAGGCTGTAGCCCAGTTCAGCCTCAAGGTTGGCAATGGCCATGCTCACCGCCGACGGCACGCGTTGCAGCATGCGTGCGGCGGCAGAAAACGAACCGCGGTCGAGCACGGCGAGAAACAGCTGGATGTTGTCGCTGGAAAAGTTCATGTCAGCCTCCTTTCAGTGGATCTGACAGCTGCTGACTTTTTCTGTCAAGAACGATGAAGCATGATCGCACCCCATCGCTTTTCCACAGCAAGAGGTAACCCCGGTGCAGGGACTCAAACGCAAACTGGTCTACGTGGCTTTCTATGAACTGATCGGGTTGTGCATGTCGACCCTCGGGCTGGCCTACCTGTCGGATACCCAGGCTTCGCATACCGGGCCTCTGGCAGTGATGATCACCACCATCGCCATGCTCTGGAACCTGATCTACAACACGCTGTTCGAGTATTGGGAAAGCCGCCAGGCCACGCGCGGGCGCAGCGTGGCGCGACGGCTGGCGCATGCCATCGGCTTCCAGCTGACGCTGGTGGTCTACCTGATCCCGCTGATTGCCTGGTGGCTGGGCATGACATTGCTGGAGGCATTGCTGGTGGACATGGCCTTCATTGTACTGGTGCCGTGCTACACCTTTGTCTACAACTGGGCGTTCGACCGGCTCTTCGGCTTGCCCAGCTCGGCCATGGCGCCAGCCTGATGCCGCCTGTGACAGCGGCACGGTCGGTACAGGCGGCTGCTAAGGCGGCAGGCGTATGATCAAAGGCTCCTGCTGCTGTTTCACCTGCTGCTCGACCGCTTGTTCAGCCGGCCGTGGTGCACTCGCCAGCAGGCTGTCCTCGACCTGCCCCGACAGGTAGTAGACGCCCGCCATGGCACCACTCTGGCGGTTCTCCATCAGCTCTTGCCATTCCTGGTTCAACGCCACGTTGAGGATCACCCGCAACTGCTCGACCATCTGTGGGTGTTCGCGGTCATGGGTCATCATCCCGTAGCCGGCTGCTGCAATCGAAATCATCGCCCCCGCCACCTTGCCTACGGCCGACGCCACGGCGCTGGCGATACCGCGTGGGGCCAAGGTTGCGCCGAGCTTCTCGCTGGCCTGCGTGGCCACCGAATTCAGCCCGACCTCGGTCCTGCCGGGGCCTTTTCTGGCCTGTTGGTGCAAGTGCTGGCGCAGGGCCTGCCAGGCCGGTTGCTGGGCCAGTGACTTGGCCCGTAGCAGTTGGTACAGGCTGGCGTTGCGCGCATCCGGCGGCCCCAGTGCGATGGCCGGGATGCGGTTGAGGCGCTGGCTGAACTGCTCGGGAGGGGCACTGTAGCGACCGATGATGGCTGGCAATTGCTGGCCAAGCAGTTGCAGGTACAGCTCGCAGGCACGGTCGCGAATGCCTTCGGGGTTGATCTGCTCGGCCACCGGCTCGATCACCCGTTTGTGGTACTGCTCCTGCAGGTACAACGCCAGGCGTTTTTCTGCCGGCTCGCGGCCTTCGCCGCTGTCGAGCTTGTACCAGGCCACCTTGAGGGTCAGCCATTGCTGGGTCCAGTAGCCGGTGAACCACGGGATGAAGTCGCTTTCGGTGCGCTGTTGCACTTGTTCCTTCCACACCCGCATCGAGCGTCGGGCATAGTCGTTGGCCGAACCGGCGGCACCGACCGAGGCGTCGATCAGTTCCTGGTCGATGTGTTGCCAGGTGGCAGCGGTGAGTACCACCGGTGGCGGCGGGGCAGGCGGACGCTTGCCTGCGCAACCGGCGAGGGCCAGCAGCAGGCATGGCAGCAGAAGAACTCGAATGCTCACGCAACCGCCTCCCTGGTAGAGGCTGAGGTGGTCAACGCAGTATAGGGTCGCCTGGAGGGGGCTGCTGTGCAGCCCATCAGCTCCTGCAGGCTTTATTCCAGATCGAGTTTTTCTTCCAGGCGGTCGAGGTGCTGGTGCATCAGCGCCAAGGCCGCTGCGCCATCGCCTTGCTCCACGGCATCAATGATCGCCGCGTGCTCTTGCCACGCGCAGTGGTCGCAGCACGGCGATTCGTAGCGGGCGATGATCAGCGACGTCATCGGCACCAGCCCATTGAGAAAGCGTGCCAGTGGCGTATTGGCAGCCACCTGCGCCAGCTTCAGGTGAAATTCGCCGCCCAGGCGGATCGCTGCACAGCGCTCGCCGCTTTCATGGTGCTGGCGCTCGCGCTCCACCAGCTGCCGCAGCTGGCGTATCTGCAGCGGCCGGGCGCGCTGGGCGGCGAGGGTGATCAAGGTGGTTTCGGCCAGGCGCCGGGCACTCAGTACCTGGCGTGCCTGCGCCGGGTCGGCCGCGGCCAGGTGCGCGGTGTGGCTGGGGCGCTGCACCACTACCTGCTGGTCGGACAGGCGCCCGAGCACGCGGCGGATTACCGTCCGGCTGACACCGAACGCATGGCCCAGCGCCTGCTCGGGCAGGAGGCTGCCGGGGGGCAGGCGCTGTTCAAGAATGGCATCGAACAGCCGCGGGTAGATCTGCTCGGCCGACAGGCGGGTTTCGCCGGCCGCGAGCAGGGCCGGCAAGTGGGGGGCGGCATTCATGGTCGCTCTCCTGGGGTCATGGATGCGGGTGTTCGTCCGGAATGTTCAGGGCGATGCCCATGCGCAAGCCTTCGGCGAGGATATGCTGGCGCATCTGGGCACTGGCCTGGGCGCTGTTGCGTTCGCGGATGGCGCGCACCACCGCTTCGTTTTCCTGCAGCCGGGCGGCGAGGTGCTCTGGCGATTTGCGCAGCATGTCGGCGCTCTGCTTGAGGGCATTGCCGGTCTGCTGCACCACGCTCTGGAAGATCGGGTTGGTGGTCAGGGCGAACAAGGCTTCATGGAAGGCGATGTAGGCACTGACCCCGGCTTCGCTGTCTGCGGCTTCCAGCGCTTCGCGCATGTCCATCAGGGTCAGGCGCAGTTGGCCGATGTCCTGGCTGTTGGCCGACTGTGCCACCAGGCCGACGATGAACGGCTCGAGGGTGTAGCGCAGTTCCAGCACGTCGGCCAGGCTGGCCGCCGCGCTGGTGTCCAGCGCGGGCTCCTGAACGGCGGCATCGGCGTCCAGCACCAGCACGCCCTTGCCCGGTAGCGAGCGCACCAGGCCCAGCGTCTCCAGCACGGTCACCGCTTCGCGCAGGCTCGGCCGGCTGATGCCCAGTTGTTCGGCCAGCTCGCGCTGGCCCGGCAGCATGTCACCGCTGCGCCATTGGCCTCGGGCGAGGGCCTGGCGCAGTTTTTCCACCACGGAGTTGACGACGGTCGATGAGCTGATCACGGTTTGCTCCTGGAAGGGCCGGCATCAGGGCCGGCCACGTTCGCTCAGAATTCCTGTTGATGGTTGTTGGGTTGCTTGCGCGGCGTGACTGCGAAACCAGGTTTGCCGTCCAGCACGTTGTGCGCCCGCTCCAGGTCGATGTCCTTCTCCCAGCGGGCAATGGCCACGGTGGCCACGCAATTGCCGATCAGGTTGGTCAGCGCCCGGCCGATGCCCATGAACCAGTCCACCGCCAACACCAGCACCAGGCCGACCACCGGTATCGCCGGTACGGCGGTCAGGGTAGCGGCGAGGATCACCAGCGCCGAGCCTGGGATGCCGTGAGCGCCCTTGGAAGTCACCAGCGACACCAGCAGGATGGTCAGCAGGTCGGTCATTGCCAGCGGTGTACCGGTGGCATTGGCGATGAACACGATGGCCAGGGTCAGGTAGATGGAGAAACCGTCGAGGTTGAACGAGTAGCCGGTCGGGATCACCAGGCCGACGGTCGAGGTGCCGATGCCCAGGTGCTCGAGCTTGCGCATGACCTGTGGCAGCACGGCGTCGGAAGAAGCCGTGCCGAGGACGATGGTCAGTTCTTCGCGCAGGTACTTGATCAGCGGCAGCAGCCTCAGGCCCGACAGGCGCATGACCGTGCCCAGCACGATCAGCACGAAGCCGGCACAGGTCAGGTAGAACAGTGCCACCAGCCCGCCCAGGTGTTGCAGCGATTCCAGACCGTACTTGCTGGTAGTGAAGGCGATGGCACCGAACACGCCAAGCGGCGCCAGGCGCACGATCATGCCCATGATGCGGAAGATCACGTGGCTCAGTTCGTTGATCAGCCGCGAGATGCCGGCTGCCGAATCGCCGACCAGGTTCAGCGCACTGCCGAACAGGACCGAGAACAGCAGCACCTGGAGGATGTTGTTGTCAGCGAAGGCGCCGATTACCGAGGTGGGGATCAGCTCCAGGAAGAATGCCGTGGCACCGTGGATGTGCTGGCCGCGTTCGGCCAGGCTGCTGGCGTCGGCACTGGAAAGTTGGTCGAGGTGGATATTGGCGCCGCTGCCGATACCGCTGCTGAAGGCGAACACCAGGCCGATCACCAATGCCAGGGTGGTCAGCACTTCGAAGTAGATCACCGACTTCAGGCCGATACGCCCGACCTTCTTCAGGTCGCCAGCGCCTGAGATGCCGCTGACTACCACACAGAACACGATCAGGCCGATGAGCATCTTGATCAGTTTGATGAAACCGTCGCCAAGCGGTTTCAGTTGCAGGGAAAGGTCGGGGAAGCTGAGGCCGCAGGCGATGCCGAGGGCAAGGCCGAGCACGACTTGAAGGAAGATCGAACGCGAGCACCATTTGAGCATGGGAGGAGTCTCTGATCGGTGTCCTTGCTTCGGTAGCCGCACGGGGCGAAAGAGCGCAGGACTTAATTATTGTGGTCTTACCGGTTTTTCAGCGCGAAGCCATAAAAGCGCGAAATATCCTGCATTGCAAGGATTTTTGGCCTTACCGGTCTGACCAGTTTGGGGCGTCCCGGCCTGTAGGGCTCTAGTTCGGTGCATGCCGCACACGGCATTTGCACGAATCAAACAGCGTCAGCGGGTGCCTGACACACCTTTAGCAATCCGCTTGCCAGGCCTCGGCCCGACCTCATTTTTTTCGATAACGCCATGATTCATAAGGTTTATTTGCTTTATGCAGCTGAACTCGTAGAATCCGCGCGCGACCGGTCAGTCACGAAGCGGCCGATGTTTGGGGTGGTTATCCCAATAATCGTCCGCGAGCTGGCGTCTGGCGTTTATATGAATGGAGTCTCATAGTGCGTCTCAATCTCCCGGTCACCCCGGTCGAGCAACGTTTCCCCGCTGATCAGCGGCTGATTTCTGCAACCGACACGGCCAGCCTGATCACCTACTGCAACCCCGAATTCGCCGCCATCAGTGGCTACAGCGAGGCCGAACTGATCGGCAGCCCGCACAACCTGGTGCGCCACCCGGACATGCCGCCTGCGGTGTACGAACTGATGTGGCGCTACCTCAAGGCCGGCAAGAGCTGGATGGGCATCGTCAAGAACCGCTGCCGCAACGGCGACTACTACTGGGTCAACGCCTACGTCACGCCGATCCTCGAGGCCGGGCGGGTGGTGGGCTATGAGTCGGTACGGGTGTGCCCGACGCGTGAACAGGTGGCCCGGGCCGAGGCCGTGTATGCGCGCATGCGCAACGGCCAGGCCGTGTTGCCGTGGCCACGGCGCCTGTCGTTGCTGGCGCGCGACCTGGCCGTGCCGCTTGCGGGCGGGGGGCTGGCGCTGGGGGCCAACCAGCTATGGCCTGGCCCGGTGGCGCAAGGGCTGACCCTGGGGTTGTTCCTGGCTTATGGGTTGCTGGCACGCAATGCCGTGGGGCGCCAGTTGCAGCAGATCGTGCAGGGCGCCGACGGCACCTTCGCCGACCCGGTTGCCGCCTTGACCTACAGCGACTTGCCCGGTGCTGGCGGGCAACTGCAGCTGATGCTGATCAGCGAAGAGGCGCGGCTGAAGACGGCACTGACCCGGTTGAGCGACCTGGCGGCACAGATGGCCGTGGCTGCCCATGATGCCGGTAAGTTGTCGCGCAGTACCGAGGCGGCGCTGCTGCAGCAGCGGGCGGAAACCGACCTGAGCGCGACTGCCATGAACCAGATGGCAGCCTCCATCGGCGAGGTCGCCAGCCATGTACAGCTGACCGCTGCCGAGGCCCATACCGCGCACCTGCTGGCCGAGCAGGGCAGTCAGGTGGCCGATGCCAGCGGCGCGGCGATTCGCACCCTGGCGGGTACCGTGACGCAGATCAACCAGGCGGTCACGCAGCTGGCTGGCCAGACCGGCTCGATTGCCGAGGCCACCGGGATGATCCGTGGCATCGCCGAGCAGACCAACCTGCTGGCACTCAACGCCGCCATCGAGGCGGCCCGTGCCGGCGAGCAGGGCCGTGGCTTTGCCGTGGTGGCGGATGAAGTGCGGGCCTTGGCCGACAAGACCCGGCAGTCGACCCTGCACATCCAGGCTATCATCGATGCCTTGCGCAGCGGGGCCGAGGAGGCCGTGGCGATCGCCAGCCAAGGCATCGACGGTGCCGAGCAGGGCGTCGCCCAGGTGCAGGAGGCCCGCCAGGCGCTGCATGGCATCCGTGAAGCGGTGCAGCGCATCAGCGCCATGAGCCAGCAGATGGCCACGGCCTCCCAGCAGCAGTCTGCCGTGGCCGAAGACGTCTCGCGGCAGATCAATGGCGTCGCCGGCATCGCCCAGCACAGCGCCCACAGCGCCAACGCCGCCGCCTCGCGCGGCGCCGAACTGGAACAGGTGTGCGCCGGATTGCGTGCCCTTGTGGAGCGTTTCAACCGTTAAGGCAGGATGCTTTATGGATGACAACTATCGCGCGGCCGTGGACGCGGCCGCGATCTTTTCCGAAACCGACCTGCGCGGGAACATCACCTACGTCAACCAGCAGTTCTGCAGCATTTCGGGTTACAGCCGCGAAGAACTGCTCGGCGCCAACCACCGCATCCTCAATTCCGGCTTGCACGAACCGGCGTTCTTCGTCGGCATGTGGCGAGCCCTGGCCGCTGGCCATGTATGGAAAGGCGAAATCTGCAACCGTGCCAAGGACGGCTCGTTGTACTGGGTCGACAGTACCATGGTGCCGCTGGTCGACCCGCTCAGCGGCCAGGTGCGCAAGTACGTGTCGATCCGCTTCGATGTCACCGAGAAACGCCAGCTGCTGCATACCTTGCAATGGCGGGTGGGCCACGACGTGCTTACCGGCCTGCCCAACCGCGCCTATCTGTCCGACCTGCTGAACCAGGCGCTCGCCTGTTCGCGCCGCGAAGGCATTGCGCTGGCGGTGTGCATGCTCGACCTCGATGGTTTCAAGGCGGTCAACGACGGTTACGGGCATGCCATGGGTGACTTGCTGCTGGTTGAGGTGGCGCAGCGCCTGAAGCACATCCTGCGCGAAGGGGATGCCGTGGCCCGCCTGTCGGGAGACGAGTTCGTGCTGATCCTGCGCGATGTCGACGAAGGCCGCCAGTTGCCGGCGGTGTTGCGCCGGGTGCTGCGGGCATTGGCGGCGCCGTATGTGGTGCGTGAGCAGCACTTGTCGCTCAGCGCCAGTATCGGCGTGACCCTGTACCCACAGGACGACGAGGACGCCGACACCCTGGTGCGCCATGCCGACCAGGCCATGTACGTGGCCAAGCAGCGCGGGCGCAACCGCTATCACCTGTTCGACGTGACCCAGGAGCAGGAGCTCAAGGCCACCCACCAGACCGTGGCACGGGTGCGCCGGGCGCTGCACGACAACGAGCTGTGCCTGCACTTCCAGCCCAAGGTCAACCTGCGCAGCGGCCAGGTGCTGGGCTTCGAAGCGTTGCTGCGCTGGCAGCGGCCAGGGCGCGGGCTGGTGCCGCCCGGCGACTTCCTGCCCTGGGTCGAGCAGACCGACCTGATCGTCGAGATCGGCGAATGGGTGCTCGACCAGGCGCTGAGTCAGTTGCAGGCCTGGCAGCGCGAAGGGCGGCCCTGGTCGTTGAGCGTGAACATCGCCGCGCGACACTTGCAACGCAATGACTTTGCCGAGCGTCTGCGGCAGTTGCTGACGGAGCACCCGGAGGCTGACCCGGCGCGGCTGGACCTGGAAATCGTCGAGTCGGTGGCCATCGATAACCTGGAGCACGTCGGCCGCTGCCTCGACGCCTGCCGCGCGCTGGGCGTGCGCTTTTCCCTGGATGACTTCGGTACCGGCTACTCGTCACTGAGCTATCTCAAGCGTTTGCCGACCCAGACGATCAAGATTGACCAGTCATTCGTGCGCGACATCCTGCACGACCAGGACGACCTGGCGCTGACCCGAGCGGTGATCGGCCTGGCGCGAGCATTCGGCCGCGAAGTGATTGCCGAAGGGCTAGAGAGCGTCGAGCACGGCCGGGTGCTGATGGGCCTGGGGTGCGAACTGGCGCAGGGTTACTGCATTGCCCGGCCGATGCCGGCCAGTGAGGTCGGAAACTGGGCACAGGCCTACCGGCAGCCGGCGCAGTGGCGCGACCCTTGAGAGGTGAGTCGGCGCAGCAAGCATTGGCCTGCGGGTGAGCGGCTGACGCGCTGAGTGGCGCGCTGCGGCGCCATTCGGGTGGCTACAGTTGCCGCAGGCGCTTGTACAGCGTGGTGCGGCTGATCCCCAGCGCACGTGCCACCGCCGACAGGTTGCCATTGGCCTGCTGCACCAGCGCCTGCAGGTCTGCCTCTGCGGCCACCAGCGGTACCGGCACCTGCGCCTCGGCCAGGAAACTCGCAGGCAAGTGTTCCAGGCCGACCGGGCCGTTGCCGGCCAAGGCCAGCGCCACCTGCAGCACGCTCACCAGTTCACGCATATTGCCTGGCCAAGGATGCTGGTCGAACAGCTCGACAATGGCTGGCGGCAGCCGTGCAGGTTGCCCGGCCTCACGGTAACGAGCATGCACCTGCTCGATCAGCTGGCGCCGGTCGCTGCGTTCGCGCAGCGGTGGCAGCCGCACTGCCAGCCCGGCGATGCGGTAGTACAGGTCCTGGCGAAAGCGCCCGGCACGCACTTCTTCGGCCAGGTCACGATTGCTCGCTGACACCACGCGGATATCCACCGCTACCGGCTCGCCGCTGCCCAGCGGCTGGATGCTGCGTGACTGCAGGACGCGCAGCAGGCGGGCCTGGGTCGGCAGCGGCATGTCGCCGATTTCATCGAGGAACAGGATGCCATGGTCAGCCTTGCGGATCAGCCCCGGGTTGCCCTTGTGGTGGGCACCGGTGAACGCGCCTCTGTCGTAGCCGAACAGCTCCGACTCCACCAGCTCGGCGGGGATTGCCGCGCAGTTCACCGCGACCAGCGGCTGGCCGGCGCGGCTGCTGGCGCGGTGCAAGGTGTCGACGAACACTTCCTTGCCGACGCCGGTTTCCCCCTGCACCAGCACCGGAATGTCCTTCTCCAGCAGCAGGCTGGCCTGCGCCAGGGCTTTCTCCAGGCGCGGGTCGGTGCTGCTGGCGGTGGGGCGGCAGGTGGCCTCCCGGGCAGGCTGCCACTGGCAATGAAAGCGGTTGCGCCCGGTGGCCTGCAAGGCGAAAGGCTGTTGCCGGGGGTGGCTGAGCAGTTGCGGCAGCGGCAGCTGGAACAGCTGCTCGACGTTCTGCCCTAGCGGGTTGCCGCCGAGCAGGCTGTCGGCCCGGTGATTGGCCGCCAGCACCTGGCCCTGTTCATCGAACACCAGCAGGCCGGCCCAGGGGCTGTCGAGGTTGTCGGAAGCGCTGTTGAACATCAGCTGGGCATGCCGCTCGCCATGTTCGGCAAGGATCAGGCGGTTCTCCAGGCTCTGGCTCATCATGCGTACCAGGCCCAGGGTCTGGCTGGCGGGCAGGTAGCCGTCGCTGGCGACGTCGAGCACCCCGACCAGTTGCCGCGTTGCGTCGAACAGTGGCGCGGCGGCGCTGGACATATAGCGGTTCTGGCGCAGGAAGTGCTCGTCCTGGCCCACGTGAATGGCCTCGGCGCAGACCAGTGCGGTGCCCAGGGCGTTGGTGCCGACGCCACGCTCGTGCCAGTGGGCGCCGGCGCTGAACCCGTGCTGCTGGCGTGGCTCGATGAAGCGTCGCGAGCCCCAGGTATCGAGCAGGCAGCCGCTGGCATCGGCCAGCATCACCAGGTAGCTGGCATTGCCCAGCAGGTGTGCGTAATGCGGCAATACCGCCTCGCGGGTCAAGCGCAGCAGCGCCTGGCGCCGCTCCAGCACGGCGTTCAGCTCGGCGCGGGTCAGGCAGTCGAAATCCGGGGCGTGCTGGGGTTGCAGGCCATGCTCGCGGCAGCGGGCCCAGGAGGCCTGGATCAGTTGGGCATGGGTCGAAGCGGATGCGGCCATGGGCCTGTCCTGTGTGATTGTTGTAATGGAGCCGACCGCTGTTCAGTGTCGTTCACGGTTGTTCAATGTCAAACCCGCGAGTGTTCAGTTGTTCAACGCTTGTGTTCACTTGTGAACCTGTACCTTGACCGGGCTGCCGGGCAGGGCGCGGGCCAGACGGGTGCGGCGTAACTGGCACGAAACTGGCTGTATTCGGCAGACAACAATCACAAGAAGGCCACGCCATGTCCCTGGTGCTGGAACAGGTCAGCCGCAGCGTCGACAACCAGGCCTGGATCGTCGATGCCTCGCTGCGCTTCGAACCCGGCTCGTTCAATGTACTGCTGGGCCGCACCCTGGCCGGCAAGACCAGCCTGATGCGCCTGATGGCCGGGCTCGACCGCCCGGACCGTGGGCGGGTGCTGATGAATGGCCAGGACGTGACCGGCGTGCCGGTGCGCCAGCGCAACGTGTCGATGGTGTATCAGCAGTTCATCAACTACCCCACCCTCAGCGTGTACGAGAACATCGCCTCGCCGCTGCGCCAGGCACGCATGGCCGAACCGGAGATCCGCCGGCGGGTGCAGGAAACCGCCGAGATGCTGCGCATCGAAGCCTACCTGCAACGCCTGCCGCTGGAGCTGTCCGGTGGCCAGCAGCAACGCACGGCGATGGCCCGGGCGCTGGTCAAGGATGCCTCGCTGATCCTCTTCGACGAGCCGCTGGTCAACCTCGATTACAAGCTGCGCGAGGGCCTGCGCCAGGAGCTGCGCGAGCTGTTCGCGGCGCGCCACTGCATTGCCGTGTATGCCACCACCGAGCCCAACGAAGCGTTGGCGCTGGGCGGCACCACGACGCTCGTGCACGAAGGCCGGATCGTCCAGAGTGGCCCTACCGCCGAGGTATACCAGCGCCCCGGCAGCGTGCTGGCCGCCGAGCTGTTTTCCGAACCGCCGATCAACCTGGTGCCCGGTCGTATCAGTGGCAACGAGGTGAGCCTGGCCCAGGCCGTGCACTTTGCCCGCAATGCCGACCTGCAGCCGCTTGCCGAAGGCGATTACCGCTTTGGCGTGCGGCCCAGCCACATCAGCCTGGTGCCGGCCCACGACGATGACCTGGAGCTGGCCGTGCTGGTCGAGCTTGCCGAGATCAGTGGCTCGGAGACCTTCCTGCATGTGCGCAACGACCACTGGCGCATGACCCTGCATTTGCCAGGGGTACACGAATACCAGGTGGACACGCCGATCCGCGTGTTCATTCCCACCCACAAGCTGTTCGTGTTCGACAGTGCCGGGGCGCTGGTGCAGGCCCCCGGGCTGCGCCAGGCAAGGAGAGGGTGATGGCCGAAATCCGTCTGCGCCAACTGGCGCACAGCTACAGCCGCCAGCCCGCCAGCGAGGCGGACTATGCCCTGCACGCACTGGAACATGTGTGGGAGCAGGGCGGTGCCTATGCCTTGCTGGGGCCGTCGGGCTGTGGCAAGTCGACCTTGCTCAATATTATTTCCGGGCTGTTGACGCCGTCCCATGGCGAGGTGCTGTTCGACGGCAAGCCGGTCAACCAGTTGCCGCCGCAGGCGCGCAACATCGCCCAGGTGTTCCAGTTTCCAGTGGTGTACGACACCCTGTCGGTGTACGACAACCTGGCGTTCCCCCTGCGCAACCAGGGCCTCGACGAAGCCCGCGTGCGTGCCCGGGTCGAGGAGATTGCCGAGGTGCTCGACCTGACCGCGGCGTTGCGCAAGAAGGCCCGCAACCTCAGTGCCGACGAAAAGCAGAAAGTCTCCATGGGCCGTGGCCTGGTGCGCGACGATGTGTCGGCGATCCTGTTCGACGAGCCGTTGACGGTGATCGACCCGCACCTGAAGTGGAAGCTGCGGCGCAAGCTCAAGCAGATCCACGAGCAGTTCAACATCACCATGATCTACGTCACCCACGACCAGCTGGAAGCCTCGACCTTCGCCGACAAGATCGCAGTGATGCACGGCGGGCGCATCGTCCAGTTCGGCACCCCGCGCGAGCTGTTCGAGCGGCCGCGGCACACCTTCGTCGGCTATTTCATCGGCAGCCCCGGAATGAACCTGATCGAGGTGCGTGCCGAGGCGGGCGGGGTGAGTTTCGGCGATATCCACCTGCCACTGCCGGATGGCTTGCGTGAGCGTCTGGCGGCGACGGCAGGCGGGCGCCTGCAGGTCGGCATCCGCCCCGAATTCGTGCAGCTGTGGGACAGCCCGTTCGAGGATGCCTACCCGGCACGGGTGCTGGACGTCGAGGACCTGGGCACCTACCGCATCGTCACCCTCGAGCTGGGCGGCGTCGCGCTCAAGGCACGCCAGGGCGAGGACCGCCCAGTGCCTGTGGCCCAGGCCTGGGTCAGCCTGCCGGCGCAGTGGCTGATGCTGTATCTAGACGATGTGCTGCTGGAGGTGGCGCCATGAACAAGGTGCCCAACAACAAGGCCTGGTGGCTGGTGCTGCCGGTGTTCCTGCTGGTCGCATTCAGTGCCGTGGTGCCGATGATGACCGTGGTCAACTACTCGGTGCAGGACATTTTCGACCAGTCCAACCGTTACTTCGTCGGCGCCGACTGGTACCGCCAGGTGCTGCGCGACCCGGCGCTGCATGACGCGCTGCTGCGCCAGTTCATCTATTCCGCCTGCGTGCTGCTGATCGAGATCCCGCTGGGCATTGCCATCGCCCTGACCATGCCGACCAGGGGGCGCATGGCGTCGGTGTGCCTGATCGTCATGGCGATCCCGTTGCTGATCCCGTGGAACGTGGTCGGCACCATCTGGCAGATCTTCGGCCGTGCCGACATCGGCCTGCTCGGCGCCACCCTGGCCAGGCTGGGGGTCAGCTACAACTACGCCGGCGACCCGTTCGACGCCTGGCTCACCGTGCTGGTGATGGACGTCTGGCACTGGACCTCGCTGGTCGCGCTGCTGTGCTATTCGGGCCTGCGCGCCATCCCCGATGTGTATTACCAGGCCGCGCGCATTGACCGCGCCTCGGGCTGGGCGGTGTTTCGCCATATCCAGTTGCCGAAGCTGAAGAACGTGTTGCTGATCGCGGTGATGCTGCGCTTCATGGACAGCTTCATGATCTACACCGAGCCCTTCGTGCTGACCGGTGGCGGGCCCGGCAACGCGACCACCTTCCTCAGCCAGACCCTCACGCGCATGGCCGTGGGCCAGTTCGACCTGGGCCCGGCGGCGGCGTTTTCGCTGGTTTACTTCCTGATCATCCTGCTGGTGTCGTGGCTGTTCTACACAGCCATGACCCATGCCGACAAGGACTAGGCCATGAGCACACGCAAATCGCTGGCCCTGCTGCTGTACTTCTTCTTCCTGCTGGTGCCGATCTACTGGCTGCTGAACATGTCGTTCAAGAGCAATACCGAGATCCTCGGTAGCCTGACCCTGTGGCCGCAGGCATTCACCCTCGACAACTATCGGGTGATCTTCACCGATGCCAGCTGGTACAGCGGTTATATCAACTCGCTGTACTACGTGTGCCTGAACACACTGATTTCGCTGCTGGTGGCGCTGCCGGCGGCGTACGCCTTCTCGCGCTACCGCTTCCTCGGCGACCGGCACCTGTTCTTCTGGCTGCTGACCAACCGCATGGCGCCGCCGGCGGTGTTCCTCCTGCCGTTCTTCCAGCTGTATTCGTCGATTGGCCTGTTCGACACCCATATTGCCGTGGCCCTGGCTCACTGCCTGTTCAACGTGCCGCTGGCGGTGTGGATCCTGGAGGGCTTCATGTCGGGTGTGCCGAAGGAAATCGACGAAACGGCTTACATCGACGGGTACAGTTTCCCACGCTTCTTTATGAAGATCTTTATTCCACTGATCGGCTCCGGCATCGGCGTCACGGCGTTCTTCTGCTTCATGTTTTCCTGGGTCGAACTGCTGCTGGCGCGCACGCTGACCTCGGTGAATGCCAAGCCGATCGCCGCGGTGATGACCCGTACGGTGTCGGCCTCGGGTATCGACTGGGGGGTGCTGGCAGCGGCGGGGGTATTGACCATCCTGCCCGGCATGCTGGTGATCTGGTTCGTGCGCAACCATGTGGCCAAGGGTTTTGCCCTGGGCCGGGTCTGAGGAGGGTAGGGCATGGAATGGATGGCCTGGACCTTGCCGACGGCGTTGTTCTTCGCCGCCGTGGGTGTGCTGCTGCTGGGCATGACCTTGCTCGAGCTGCGCCGGCCTTGTGTGGAGCGACGCGGCTTTCTACCGCTGGTGACCAGCCGTGGCGACCGCTTGTTCATCGGCCTGCTGGCCAGCGCCTACCTGCATCTGCTGGTGGTTGGCGTCAGCGAGTGGCCATTGTGGGTAGCCTCGCTGCTGTCTCTGGTGTGGCTGCTGGTGGTGCTGCGCTGGGGCTGAGCGAACGGCCCTGTGGAATAACTGAAACGGGAGATCACAATGTTCGACAACAAGTACAACAGGCGACATTTGACCCTGGCCGCATTGCTGGTGCTGGCCGGCGCGCAGGGCACAGCCTGGGCCGACCAGTACGAGGACGCGGCGAAGAAATGGATCGGCAGCGAGTTCAAGCCGTCGACCCTCACTCCTGAACAGCAACTGGCCGAACTCAAGTGGTTCATCAAGGCAGCTGAGCCGTTCCGTGGGATGAAGATCAATGTCGTGTCCGAAACCATCACTACCCATGAGTACGAGTCCAAGGTACTGGCCAAGGCCTTCAGTGAAATCACCGGTATCCAGCTGACCCACGACCTGCTGCAGGAAGGCGACGTGGTGGAAAAGCTGCAGACACAGATGCAGTCGGACAAGAACATCTATGATGGCTGGGTCAACGATTCCGACCTGATCGGTACGCACTTTCGCTATGGCAAGGTGGAATCGATCACCGACCTGATGGCCAACGAGGGCAAGGACTACACCTCGCCGACCCTCGACCTGAAGGACTTCATCGGCATTTCCTTCACCACCGCACCTGATGGCAAGGTCTACCAGTTGCCCGACCAGCAGTTTGCCAACCTGTACTGGTTCCGTGCCGACTGGTTCGAACGGCCCGAGCTGAAGGCCAGGTTCAAGGACAAGTACGGTTACGAGCTGGGTGTGCCGGTGAACTGGTCGGCCTACGAGGACATTGCCCGGTTCTTCACCGAAGACGTCAAGGAAATCGACGGCAAGCGCGTCTATGGCCACATGGACTATGGCAAGAAAGACCCGTCGCTGGGCTGGCGCTTCACCGACGCCTGGTTCTCCATGGCCGGTGGCGGCGACAAGGGCCTGCCCAACGGCCTGCCGGTGGATGAATGGGGCATTCGCGTGGAGGACTGCCACCCGGTGGGTTCCAGCGTGACCCGTGGTGGTGACACCAACGGCCCGGCTGCGGTCTATGCCACGCAGAAGTACGTCGACTGGATGCGCGCCTATGCGCCCAAGGAAGCCCAGGGCATGACTTTCTCCGAAGCAGGCCCGGTGCCCGCCCAGGGCAACATCGCCCAGCAGATCTTCTGGTACACCGCGTTCACTGCCGACATGACCAAGCCCGGCCTGCCGGTGGTCAACGCCGATGGCACGCCGAAATGGCGCATGGCGCCATCACCGAAGGGGCCGTACTGGGAGGAGGGGATGAAGCTGGGCTACCAGGACACCGGTTCGTGGACCTTCTTCAAGTCCACCCCGGAGAAGCAACGGCTGGCGGCCTGGCTGTACGCCCAGTTCGTCACCTCCAAGAGCGTATCGCTGAAAAAGACCATCGTCGGCCTCACGCCGATTCGTGAATCGGACATCAACTCCCAGGCGATGACTGACTTGGCGCCCAAGCTGGGCGGGCTGGTGGAGTTCTATCGCAGCCCGGCGCGGGTGCAGTGGACCCCGACCGGCACCAACGTGCCGGATTATCCGCGCCTGGCGCAGCTGTGGTGGAGCCATATCGCCGAGGTGGCGAGCGGCGAGAAAACCCCGCAGGAAGCCCTGGATGGGCTGGCCCGCGACCAGGACCGGATGATGGAGCGTCTGCAACGGTCCAATGCCCAGGCCACCTGCGCGCCGAAGCTGAACCCGGAGCGGGATGCGCAGTACTGGTTCGACCAGCCTGGCGCACCGAAACCGAAACTGGCCAACGAGAAGCCCAAGGGCGAGACGGTCAGCTACAGCGAACTGCTCAAGTCTTGGGAGGCGGGCAGGAAGTGATCGGCTGAGGATTTGGGTTGATGCGTGAATCGAGCGCCGCCCGCGCGGCGCTCGATCTCATAGGCGCTAAACCTCCCACGCCAGGCAAAAAAAAACGGCACCTGCCAGAGGTGCCGTTTTCATTTCACGCGGTATTACTTGTGCAGCTCTTCCGCCGCATACAGCGTGTTCTCCAGCAGACATGCCCGGGTCATCGGCCCGACGCCACCCGGCACCGGGGTGATCCAGCCCGCGCGCGGCAGGGCGGTCTCGTAGACCACGTCGCCGACCAGCTTGCCATCGTCCTGACGGTTGATACCGACGTCGATGACGATGGCACCTTGCTTGATCCATTCGCCCTTGACCAGGCCCGGCTTGCCGGCAGCCACGACCACCAGGTCGGCACGCCCGACATGGCCGGCCAGGTCCTTGGTGAAACGGTGGCAGACGGTCACGGTGCAGCCGGCCAGCAGCAGTTCCATGGCCATCGGGCGGCCGACGATGTTGGATGCGCCGACGATGACCGCGTTCATGCCGTACAGGTCCTGGCCGGTGCTTTCCAGCAGGGTCATGATGCCCTTCGGCGTGCACGGGCGCAGCAGCGGGATGCGCTGGGCCAGGCGGCCGATGTTGTACGGGTGGAAACCGTCCACGTCCTTGTCCGGGCGAATGCGCTCGAGCAGCAGCGAGGCGTCCAGGTGCGCCGGCAGTGGCAGTTGCAGGAGGATGCCATCGACGGCCGGGTCGTCATTGAGGCGGTCGATCAGCTCGGTCAGGGCCTGCTGCGTGGTGTCGCTGGGCAGGTCGAACGCCTGCGAAATGAAACCGACCTCTTCGCAGTCCTTGCGCTTGTGCGAGACATAGACTTGGGAGGCGGGGTCGGTGCCGACCAGGATCACTGCCAGGCCGGGTGTACGCAGGCCTTGCTGGCGACGCTCCACGACACGTTGAGCGATCTGCTGGCGCAGGCTGGCGGCGATCGCCTTGCCATCGATTAGGTGTGCAGTCATAGACGCGTGATTAACCATCGAGAAGGAAACAATTAAAGAGGGCGCATTCTCGCACGACACGGGCCAAGGGCAAAGGCGGGTGGTCGGGCAAATCCCCTAAGCCCTTAAATAATTTAAATTTTTTTGAGAAAGGTGTTGACGACATTCAGGCTCGCCTATAAGATTCGCCGCACTTGTCGGGCACAGCCTAGCACTGGTTGGCGAAGTCGGGCAGAATGAGTGGTTTGACAGTTACCTGTTAATGTCTCGTTCGGTTAGGCTTCAAGCTTAAGCGCCCGTAGCTCAGCTGGATAGAGCATCCGCCTTCTAAGCGGATGGTCGCAGGTTCGAGTCCTGCCGGGTGCGCCATTAGGCATCTTTGGCAAGCAAGTGGTTGTAATGCAATATGGTGGGCGTAGCTCAGTTGGTAGAGCGCTGGATTGTGATTCCAGTTGTCGTGGGTTCGATTCCCATCGTCCACCCCATATTCTTCAAAGGCGCCGCGATAGCATCTGGCGCCTTTGTTTTAAGCGTTACGCGGACGTGGTGAAATTGGTAGACACACTGGATTTAGGTTCCAGCGGCGCAAGCTGTAAGAGTTCGAGTCTCTTCGTCCGCACCATGCTTCTGTAAGGTTGTACCGCAAGACCGCAATATGGTGGGCGTAGCTCAGTTGGTAGAGCGCTGGATTGTGATTCCAGTTGTCGTGGGTTCGATTCCCATCGTCCACCCCATATTTTTCGAAGGCGCCTTGGTCGTGAGACCGGGCGCCTTTGTTGTTTTTGGGGTGTATGCCTTGGAGGTTGTGGTGCCTGTGAGATCGGGCGCCACAAGGCGCAAGCCATGAACTTCGCAGCCATAACTCGATCCACCTTGCAATCCTCTGGTGGCACCCCAATAAAAGCTGTTAGATTTCAGCCGGTTGAAACACCGGCCCAGCTGGTCGGCAGAGGAACAACCTGATGATCGCAAAAGAAGCCCGCCAGGCCCTGGCGCTGCAACGCTTCGCTGAAGCCAACCCGCAGTTGCTGGAGGAAATCCGCGAACTGGATGCGCGCGAGCAGGCCCAGCAGATCGAATGGGCTTTCGAAGATGCAGCCGAGGAGCAGGGCATCCAGCCCTGGGAGCTGGCCCTGCAACTGATCGCCGAAACCCCGGAGCAGCTGCAGGCCATGCGCCTGGAGACGCACCGCGAGGTGGCTGAAGCGCTGCGGATGGAATGGGAAGAGTACTGCCAGTTCAACGAGATCGATCCTGAATAAAGGAAGCGAATTCGTTGCGGCAGTTGTTTGACAAGGTATTTCGGCTGTTGGGCGCCCAAGGCGCCGCGCAGTCCTTTTTGAAGCAGGCCCTGCGGCATGCCGTAGGGGCCTTGAAAGCTAATCGACCGGCGTGGCTTCCCGTCGTCCCGGGTGGGGTGACTTCTGCTGCGCGACTCACTAGAATGCTTGCCCTTGATTCTGGAGTCGGGCTAACGCCGGCTAACGTCTGTGCAACGAGGAATATCCATGCAAGTTTCTGTTGAAAACACTTCCGCTCTCGAGCGCCGCATGACCATCGCCGTTCCGGCCGAGCGCGTCGAGAACGAAGTCAACAAGCGTCTGCAACAGACTGCCAAGCGCGCCAAGGTTGCCGGCTTCCGCCCAGGCAAGGTGCCGATGAGCGTGATCCGTCAGCGCTTCGAGGCCGATGCTCGTCAAGAGGCTTTCGGTGACCTGGTCCAGGCTTCCTTCTATGAAGCCATCGTCGAGCAGAAGCTGAACCCGGCTGGCGCCCCTGCGGTAGAGCCGAAGTCCTTCGAGAAGGGCAAGGACCTGGAGTTCGTCGCCACCTTCGAAGTGTTCCCTGAGTTCACCGTTGCCGGCCTCGAGTCGATCAGCGTCGAGCGCCTGAGCGCCGAAGTGGCTGACGCCGACCTGGACAACATGCTGGAAGTGCTGCGCAAGCAGAACACCCGTTTCGAGGCCGTCGAGCGCGCTGCGCAGAAAGACGACCAGGTCAACATCGACTTCGTCGGCAAGGTCGACGGTGAAGTGTTCGCTGGCGGTTCGGCCAAGGGGACCCAGCTGGTCCTGGGCTCCGGCCGCATGATCCCGGGCTTCGAAGACGGCCTGGTTGGCGCCAAGGCGGGTGAAGAGCGCGTTGTCAACGTGACCTTCCCCGAGGACTACCAGAACCTGGACCTGGCTGGCAAGGCCGCCGAGTTCACCATCACCGTCAACAGCGTTGCTGCCCCGGTGCTGCCAGAACTGAACGAAGCATTCTTCGCCCAGTTCGGCATCAAGGAAACCACCCTTGAAGGCTTCCGCGCCGAAGTTCGCAAGAACATGGAGCGTGAGCTGCGCCAGGCCATCAAGGCCAAGGTGAAGAACCAGGTCATGGACGGTCTGCTGGCCGCCAACCCGATCGAAGTGCCGAAAGCCCTGCTGGAAAACGAAGTCAACCGTCTGCGCGTGCAGGCTGTTCAGCAGTTCGGTGGCAACATCAAGCCTGAGCAACTGCCGGCCGAGCTGTTCGAAGAGCAAGCCAAGCGTCGCGTGGTCCTGGGCCTGATCGTCGCCGAAGTGGTCAAGCAGTTCGAACTGAAGCCGGACGAAGGCAAGGTTCGCGAAATGATCGAGGAAATGGCTTCGGCCTACCAGGAGCCTGAGCAGGTCATCGCCTGGTACTACAAGAACGACCAGCAACTGAACGAAGTCCGTTCGGTTGTGCTGGAAGAACAAGTTGTAGATACTGTTCTGCAGAAAGCGACTGTGACCGACAAGTCGGTCTCGTACGAAGATGCCGTTAAGCCAGCACAGGCCCCTGCCGCCGCTGAGTAACAGGCTTCTCTCGTAGGAAACCCCCACAAGCCAGCCTTCGAGCTGGCTTGTGCGTATTCAAGCCATGACTATTTGGGAGTGAGCGCAGGACATGTCCCGCAATTCTTATATTCAGCAGAGCTCTGACATCCAGGCCGCAGGCGGCCTGGTCCCGATGGTTATCGAGCAGTCCGCCCGTGGCGAACGCGCTTACGACATCTACTCGCGCCTGTTGAAGGAGCGTGTGATCTTCCTGGTTGGCCCGGTAGAGGACTACATGGCCAACCTCGTCGTGGCGCAACTGCTGTTCCTGGAAGCAGAAAACCCGGACAAGGATATCCATCTGTACATCAACTCGCCGGGCGGTTCCGTCACCGCCGGCATGTCGATCTACGACACCATGCAGTTCATCAAGCCGGACGTCTCGACCATCTGCATCGGCCAGGCCTGCAGCATGGGCGCCTTCCTGCTGGCCGCAGGTGCCAAGGGCAAGCGTCACTGCCTGCCGAACTCGCGCGTGATGATCCACCAGCCGCTGGGCGGCTTCCAGGGTCAGGCCACCGATATCGAGATCCACGCCCAGGAAATCCTCAATATCAAGGCCCGTCTGAACGAGCTGCTGGCCTATCACACCGGCCAGGACCTCGAGACCATCAAGCGTGATACCGAACGTGACAACTTCATGAGCGCCTCGCGCGCGGCCGAGTACGGCCTGATCGACTCGGTCTACGACAAGCGGCAACTGGCCTCCTGAACCGGGGTGCCAGAGCAGGTAGGCGCGGAAAGCGCCTACCTGCGGACTTGAAAAAGCCCGCAATTGCCTTCATCTTGTGTTGCAAGCCTACCGGATTGGATCGATCGAATGACTGACACCCGTAACGGCGAGGACAGCGGCAAATTGCTCTATTGCTCCTTCTGCGGCAAAAGCCAGCACGAAGTGCGCAAATTGATTGCCGGGCCCTCGGTATTTATCTGCGACGAGTGCGTCGACCTGTGCAATGACATCATCCGTGAGGAGGTGCAGGAAGCCCAGGCCGAAAGCAGCGCGCACAAATTACCTTCGCCGAAAGAAATCAGCGGCATCCTGGACCAGTACGTGATTGGTCAGGAGCGCGCGAAAAAGGTGCTGGCCGTAGCGGTGTACAACCACTACAAGCGCCTGAACCAGCGTGACAAGAAGGGTGACGAAGTCGAGCTCGGCAAGAGCAACATCCTGCTCATCGGGCCGACCGGCTCGGGCAAGACCCTGCTCGCCGAAACCCTTGCACGCCTGTTGAACGTGCCGTTCACCATTGCTGACGCCACCACCCTGACCGAAGCTGGTTACGTGGGTGAGGACGTCGAGAACATCATCCAGAAGCTGTTGCAGAAGTGCGACTACGACGTGGAAAAGGCCCAGATGGGCATCGTCTACATCGACGAGATCGACAAGATCTCGCGCAAGTCGGACAACCCGTCCATCACCCGTGATGTTTCGGGCGAGGGCGTGCAGCAGGCACTGCTGAAGCTGATCGAAGGCACCGTGGCCTCGGTACCGCCGCAGGGCGGCCGCAAGCACCCGCAACAGGAATTCCTGCAGGTTGATACCCGCAACATCCTGTTCATCTGCGGTGGCGCCTTCTCGGGCCTGGAAAAGGTCATCCAGAACCGCTCCACCAAGGGTGGCATCGGTTTTGGCGCCGAAGTGCGCAGCAAGGAAGAGGGCAAGAAGGTTGGCGAGTCGCTGCGTGAGGTCGAGCCGGACGATCTGGTCAAGTTTGGCCTGATCCCGGAATTCGTCGGCCGTCTGCCGGTGCTGGCGACCCTCGACGAGCTGGATGAAGCTGCGCTGATGCAGATCCTCACCGAGCCGAAGAACGCCCTGACCAAGCAGTATGCCAAGCTGTTCGAGATGGAAAGCGTCGACCTCGAGTTCCGCAGCGATGCGCTCAAGGCCGTTGCGCGCAAGGCCCTGGAGCGCAAGACCGGCGCCCGTGGCCTGCGTTCGATCCTCGAAGGCGTGCTGCTCGACACCATGTACGAGATTCCTTCGAAGAAGGATGTCAGCAAGGTGGTGATCGACGAGAGCGTCATCGAGGGTACTTCGCAGCCGCTGATGATCTACGAAAACAGCGAGCCGCAAGCCAAGGCTGCGCCGGACGCCTGATCCAGGCGATGGCTGCTGACGCTTGCAAGCAAGGAGGGGGCCTACGGGCCCCTTTCTGCTTTTCCTGCGCTAGCGCTTGTAATTTCCCAGGCGTGCCCCCACATTAGGTCCAAGCATCATTTCCACCGTTTTCCGGCCACAAGGCCGCTGTAGAGGCGAAATCATGAAGACCACCCTCGACTTGCCTCTTTTGCCATTGCGCGATGTCGTTGTTTACCCGCACATGGTCATCCCGCTGTTCGTGGGGCGCGAAAAGTCCATCGAAGCCCTTGAGGCGGCGATGACGGGCGAAAAGCAGATCCTGCTGCTGGCCCAGAAAAACCCGGCCGACGATGACCCGGGCGAAGACGCGCTGTATCGCGTCGGTACGGTTGCCACCGTGCTGCAGCTGCTGAAACTGCCCGATGGCACCGTCAAGGTGCTGGTCGAGGGCGAGCAGCGTGGTGCTGTCGAGCGCTTCAGCGAAGTGGAAGGGCACATCCGCGCCGAGGTTTCCCTGATCGACGAAGCCGATGCCGCCGAGCGCGAATCGGAAGTCTTCGTGCGCACCCTGCTGTCGCAGTTCGAACAGTACGTGCAGCTGGGCAAGAAAGTGCCCGCCGAGGTGCTGTCGTCGCTGAACAGCATCGAAGAGCCTGGGCGCCTGGTCGACACCATGGCCGCGCACATGGCCCTGAAGATCGAGCAGAAGCAGGAAATTCTCGAAATCGTCGACCTGCCAACCCGCGTCGAGCATGTACTGGCGCTGCTGGATGCGGAAATCGACCTGCTGCAGGTCGAGAAGCGCATTCGCGGTCGGGTCAAGAAACAGATGGAGCGCAGCCAGCGCGAGTACTACCTGAATGAGCAGATGAAGGCCATTCAGAAGGAACTCGGCGATGGCGACGAAGGCCACAACGAAGTCGAAGAGCTGAAAAAGCGCATCGAAGCCGCTGGCCTGCCCAAGGATGCCCTGGCCAAGGCCCAGGCCGAGCTGAACAAGCTCAAGCAGATGTCGCCGATGTCGGCCGAGGCCACGGTGGTCCGCTCCTACCTCGACTGGCTGGTGCAGGTGCCGTGGAAGGCCCAGAGCAAAGTGCGCCTGGACCTGGCCAAGGCCGAGGAGATCCTCGATGCCGACCATTATGGCCTGGAAGAGGTCAAGGACCGCATTCTCGAGTACCTTGCCGTGCAGAAGCGCGTCAAGAAGATCCGTGGCCCGGTACTGTGCCTGGTCGGCCCGCCTGGCGTCGGCAAGACCTCGCTGGCCGAGTCGATCGCTGCGGCCACCAACCGCAAGTTCGTGCGCATGGCCCTGGGCGGGGTGCGCGACGAGGCCGAGATCCGTGGTCACCGCCGTACCTACATCGGCTCCATGCCCGGTCGCCTGATCCAGAAGATGACCAAGGTGGGAGTGCGCAACCCGCTGTTCCTGCTGGATGAAATCGACAAGATGGGCAGCGACATGCGTGGCGATCCGGCCTCGGCACTGCTCGAAGTGCTCGACCCCGAGCAGAACCACAATTTCAACGACCATTACCTGGAGGTCGACTACGACCTGTCGGACGTGATGTTCCTGTGCACCTCGAACTCGATGAACATTCCGCCGGCGCTGCTCGACCGGATGGAAGTCATCCGCCTGCCGGGCTATACCGAGGACGAGAAGATCAACATTGCGGTCAAGTACCTGGTGCCCAAGCAGGTCAAGGCCAACGGCCTGAAGAAGGAAGAGCTGGAAGTCGACATCTCGGCGATCCGCGACATCATCCGCTACTACACCCGCGAAGCAGGTGTACGTGGCCTCGAGCGGCAGATCGCCAAGGTCTGCCGCAAGGTGGTCAAGGAACATACCGGGCAGAAGCAGGTCAAGGTCAAGGTGGCCAGCGAGCAACTGGAGCACCTGCTGGGTGTGCGCAAGTTCCGCTATGGCCTGGCCGAGCAGCAGGACCAGATCGGCCAGGTCACCGGCCTGGCCTGGACCCAGGTGGGTGGCGAACTGCTGACCATCGAAGCCGTGGTCATCCCCGGCAAGGGCCAGTTGATCAAGACCGGTTCGCTGGGCGATGTCATGGTCGAATCGATCACTGCCGCCCAGACCGTGGTGCGCAGCCGGGCGCGCAGCCTGGGGATCGCCGCCGACTTCCACGAGAAGCACGACGTGCACATCCACATGCCTGAAGGCGCCACGCCGAAGGACGGCCCGAGCGCTGGTATCGGCATGTGCACCGCACTGGTCTCGGCACTGACGCAGATTCCGGTGCGTGCCGATGTCGCCATGACCGGTGAAATTACCTTGCGTGGCCAGGTGCTGGCGATTGGCGGGCTGAAGGAAAAACTGCTGGCGGCACACCGTGGTGGTATCAAGACGGTGATCATTCCCGAGGAGAATGTTCGCGATCTGAAGGAGATTCCGGAAAATATCAAACAGGATCTGCAGATCAAACCGGTCAAATGGATTGACGAAGTCCTGCAAATTGCGCTGCAATACGCCCCGGAGCCCTTGCCAGATGTGGCTCCGGAGATTGTCGCGAAAGATGAAAAGCGCGACGGCGATGCTAAGGAAAGAATCAGCACGCACTAGTAGTTTCTGGCTGGGGGGCGTTCCTTGACAGTTTTTTCGGGGCCTTGCTATAAAGCGGCACGCTAGTGTCATCAGGCCACCCAGCGCACGTTTCATAAGCTTTTCATTACATACTTAGAAACAAACTCAATTGAGAAATAAGGGGACTTAGAGTGAACAAGTCGGAACTGATTGACGCTATCGCCGCATCTGCTGACATCCCGAAAGCTGTAGCCGGCCGTGCGCTGGACGCAGTCATCGAATCCGTCACCGGCGCCCTGAAGCAAGGTGACGATGTGGTACTGGTTGGCTTCGGTACCTTCTCGGTCAAGGAGCGCGCTGAGCGCACCGGCCGCAACCCGCAAACCGGTAAGGCAATCAAGATCGAAGCCGCCAAGGTTCCAGGTTTCAAGGCTGGCAAAGGCCTGAAAGACGCCGTCAACTAAGTCGTCTCTTTCAGCCGGACCCGGCCTGGCCAGGTCCGAGCACGCTGATGGCGGGGGCGCAAACGTTCCCGCCTGACACGTTTGCTAAGAAAAGGCGCATCCTCGGATGCGCCTTTCTTTTATCAGGTTTCTACCCACGCTCCGCGGTTGTCGACGCAGTGGTACAGCCGTTTCTGGGGGACGCATGCTGCAAAATATCAGGGACAATTCACAAGGTTGGATTGCCAAGACCATCATCGGCCTTATCGTCGTGTTGATGGCGTTGACCGGCTTCGAAGCCATTTTCCAGGCCGCTACTCACAGCCAGGACGCCGCCAAGGTGAATGGCCAGACCATCAGCCAGAACGAGTTGAGCCAGGCGGCCGACATGCAGCGCCGCCAGCTGATGCAACAGCTGGGCAAGGATTTCGACCCGGCGTTGCTGGATGACAAGTTGCTGCGTGAAGAGGCACTCAAGGGCCTGATCAGCCGCAAGCTGCTGTTGCAAGGCGCCGAAGACGCCAGGTTCGCCTTCTCCGAGGCGGCGCTGGACCAGGTCATCCTGCAGACACCGGAATTCCAGGTTGACGGCAAGTTCAGCGCCGACCGCTTCGACCAGGTCATCCGCCAGATGGGCTACGGCCGCATGCAGTTCCGCGACATGCTGGCCGAGGAAATGCTCATCGGCCAGCTGCGCACCGGCCTTGCCGGCAGCAGCTTCGTCACCGACCAGCAGGTCGATGCCTTTGCCCGCCTGGAGAAGCAGACCCGTGACTTCGCCTCCCTGACCTTCAAGGCCGACCCGGCTGCGGTCAAGGTCAGCGACGAAGAAGTCAAGGCGCACTACGACCAGCACGCCAAGGAGTTCATGTCGCCTGACCAGGTGGTGATCGACTACGTCGAGCTGAAGAAGTCGGCGTTCTTCGACCAGGTCAAGGTGACCGACGAAGAACTCAAGGCCCAGTACGAGAAGGAAATCGCCAACCTCGCCGAGCAGCGTCACGCTGCGCACATCCTGATCGAGGTCAACGACAAGGTCACCGACGCCCAGGCCAAGGCCCGTGCCGAAGAGATCGCGCAACGTCTGGCCAAGGGTGAGGATTTTGCCGCACTGGCCAAGGAATTCTCCCAGGACCCAGGTTCGGCCGGCAGCGGTGGTGACCTTGGTTTCGCCGGCCCGGGTGTTTATGACCCGGCGTTCGAGGATGCCCTGTACAAATTGCAGGATGGCCAGGTTTCCGCGCCGGTGCGTACCCAGTTCGGCTATCACCTGATCAAGCTGCTGGGCGTGCAGGCACCGGAAGTACCGAGCTTTGCCAGCCTCAAGGACAAGCTGACCCGGGACCTGAAGATTCCCTTGGTCGAGCAGCGTTACGTCGATGCCAGCAAACAGTTGCAGGATGCCGCCTACGAGGCTTCCGACCTGGCCCAGCCGGCCCAGGACCTGAACCTGAAGGTGCACACCTCTGCAGCCTTCGGTCGTGAGGGCGGCGAAGGCATCACTGCCAACCGTTCGGTGGTGCAGGCTGCGTTCTCCGAAGAAGTGCTGGATGAGGGTGCCAACAGCACCGCCATCGAACTCGACCCGGAAACCACCGTGGTCCTGCGCGTCAAGGAGCACCGCAAGCCGGAGCAACTGCCGCTGGAAGCTGTGGCCAACAACATTCGCGAACACCTGGCCAAAGAGAAGGCCACTGCCGAACTCAAGGCCAAGGCTGACAAGCTGATTGCCGGCCTGCGTGACGGTTCCATCAGCACGGCTAGCGTGCACGAAGGGCAGGGCTGGAAAGCCTACGAGGCGGTCACCCGCGGCGAGGACGGAATCGACCCGGCCGAGCTGCAGGCGCTGTTCCGCCTGGCCAAGCCGCAGTCCAAGGACAAGCCGGTGTATGGCAGCGTGGTGCTGCGTGACGGCAGCCTGGTCGTACTGCAGCTCAAGGGCGTCAACGAAGGCGCTACCGCTACCGACGAAGAGAAGCAGCAGATTCGCCGCTACCTCGCGTCGCGTGCCGGCCAGCAGGACTTTGCGGCCTACCGCAAGCAGCTGGAAGCCAAGGCAGACATCACCCGCTACTAAGGTGATGGAAGCATGAACGAACAGGCCGCCCAGTGCGGCCTGTTCTGTTTCCGCCGCCTGTTCCGGCCTAGCGCTTCACCCCTTCATGATTATCCAGCGTATCCCGCGCAATCTCTCGCCCCAGGGCAATCAGCTCAGGCGCCTTGTAGAACTCGAAAAACCGGCATACCCGCTTGGGCACGTTGATCAGCACATCCGGTGGATAGCCGGCGATCTTGTATTGCGCCAACGACGTCTGCATCACCTCGAAGCTCTGGTTGATCAGGTCCAGCAGCGAAGCGGGCCCCACGTTGTCGATGATGAACGAGCCGGTCGCCGACTTTGGCGCGCCCTCGCGTTCCGGGGCCGCTGCCGGCTGCTGGCCTTCCGGGTCGGCGGCATCGGCCAGCCACGGGTTGGGCGGTGCGAGCCCTTCGGCGACGATTTCCTGCTCGATGCGAATCAGCTCTTCTGCCGGCTTGCGCCGGAACGGCAGGCGTGACCCCAGCGAGCTGAGCAATGCATCAAAGCGCATCCTGAAGGCCGCTGGCCGTTCTATCACCGGCAACTGGTACTGTTTCTGGTTGGTGGCGTTGAGGTTGACCGCAATGATCAGGTCGCAGTGGCTGGACACCACCGGCACGATCGGCAACGGGTTGAGGATGCCACCGTCGACCAGCATGCGGTTGCCTTGCATCACCGGTGTGAACAGGCTGGGGATAGCCGCCGAGGCACGCATGGCCTGGTGCAGGCAGCCTTCCTGGAACCAGATTTCCTGCTGGTTGGTAAGGTCGGCTGCCACGGCCGTATAAGGGATGCGCAATTGCTCGATGTTGATTTCACCGACGATCTTGCGGATCTGCCCGAACACCTTGTCGCCGCGAATTGCGCCGAGGCGAAAGCTGACGTCGACCAGGCGCAGCACGTCCAGGTAGTCGAGGCTTTCGATCCAGTTCTTGTATTCGTCCAGCTTGCCAGCCGCGTAGATGCCGCCGATCACGGCGCCCATCGAACAGCCGGCAATGCAGGCGATGTCGTAGCCGCGGCGCTCGATTTCCTCGATCACACCGATGTGTGCATACCCCCGGGCTCCGCCCGATCCCAATACCAGCGCCACGCGTTTGCTCATGAACATCCCCCGGCCCGTGCAAGCATGGTTCTACAATGCACCCATCGTTGCCTGTGCTTCAATGTAGATCGCACTGGGCTACTGTAATTGAACTGGCCATGCAAAGCTGGCCCGGGAACGGCACTTTTGAGCCTTTGAGGCGTCGAACGGCCACTGTTTTTTTCCATTGAGGTATTTATCGATGAAAGCCTGGATCTGCCTTCCACTGATTGCCCTGGCCCTCGCTGGCTGTGCGGGCAAGACGGCCTATCGCGAAAGTTGCGCGAGCCAACTGGATGCCGCCTGGAAGGAACTGGACCTGGCCAAGGCCGAAGGCTTCGCCGGTGCCGTGAGCTATTCCAAAGCCTTGTCGCTGCTGACCGGAGCCAAGACCCAGCAGCAGTTCGAAGGCTATGAAAGCTGCACTCGCAAAGCCGAAAAGGCGCGCTTCTACATTCGTGAGTCGCGCGCCGGGCGCTGATCAGGGAGCATCGTTGAATGCCTGCCATGCTCGATCATGTAGTGGCCCAGGTACTGGCCTTGCAGGTGCGTCTGCTGGCCTGCCGCGAACGCCTGGCTGCCGACACCGACAGCGAGGCCCTGCACGACCTGCGCACCACGCTGCGGCGTCTGCGCAGCCTGCTGCGGCCCTTGCGCGGGTTACCCGGGGTCGAGCAGCTGGAGGATGCCGCCAGGGCGCTGGGGGCACTGACGACGCCGCTGCGTGACCGCGAGGTACTGGCGGCCGAACTGATCGGGCGTGGTATTACCGAGGCCGGGCAACGCCGCGTGGAAGGGCGTGACAGGACATTTGCCAGCGTCGCTGACAGCCCGCAACTGGCGCGGGTGCTGGCGATCGTCGACGCGTTTCCGCTGTTCCTGCGTGCGGCCGACCGCGAAGGCCTGACCAGGTCGCTGGAAAAGCGGATCGACAAACGCCTGGTCAAACAGTGGCGAAAACTGCGCCAGGCCCTGCAGGACCCGTCCCACGATCGCCACCGCCTGCGCTTGCTGATCAAGCGCGCGCGTTACGGCGACGAGGCCTACCCGCAGCTCGACCATGCGGGCAACACGCTGCGGCGCCTGCTGAAGCAGGCCCAGGGCGACCTGGGTGACTGGCATGACCGTCTGCAATGGCTGTTGCAGGCGCGCGAGCAGGCCGATCTGGCGCCTTGCAAAGCCGCCTGGGAGCAGGAGCTGCACGAAGCAGAGCGCCAGTCGGATGTGACCCTGGATGCCCTGCAGCGGGCGCTGGCGCGGCGAAAGCCCGAACAATGACCGATATGCGGGCTGATCGCCAAGGGCTTGCTGGCTAGGATGGGCAGACCTTTTCGCGGCATGCAGGAGCCAGCCTATGAACTTCAATCAATTGCTCGACGCCGTGCGGGCCAGCCCCGATGCGGTCAGTATCCCGCCGAGCTGGGCCCAGGGCCGCGCCGTGTTTGGCGGGCTGATGGCGGCCCTGGTGTATGAGACCATGCGCCGGAAAATCACCGATGGTCGCCCTGTGCGGTCGCTGGCTATCAGTTTTGTTGCACCGGCGGCAGCGGATGTGCCAATCCGCTTCGAGGCCGAGGTGCTGCGCGAAGGCAAGGCGGTCAGTACCTTGCTGGGGCGTGCCGTTCAGGACGGCCAGGTGGTGACCCTGGTGCAGGGCAATTTCGGTACCGGACGGCCGTCTGTGGTCGATGTGCCGGCGTTGCCGGCCATGGACATGAAAGCGCTCGAGGATTCGGCCCCCGAGTTGCCGCATATCAAAGGCATTACCCCTGATTTCATGCAGCACGTGGCCCTGCGCTGGGCGGTCGGTGGCCTTCCGTTCAGTGGCAACCCTTCACGCCATATGGGCGGCTGGGTGCGTTTGCGTGGGGTGGCTGAAGCTCCGCTCAGCGAGGCGCACCTGCTGGCGTTGGTCGATGCCTGGCCGCCAAGCCTGATGCCGTTCCTCAGGCAGCCCGCTGCGGGCAGCACCCTGACCTGGACCATTGAATTCGTCCAGCCCACACCGCAGTTGTCGACCCTCGACTGGTGCCGTTATTGCGTGGAAACCGAATATGCGCGCGATGGTTACGGGCATGCCGCCGCGACACTGTGGACAGCACAGGGCGAGCTGCTGGCATTGAGCCGCCAGACTGTGACGGTGTTCGCCTAGCCAGATTTCGGCCGCCGCAGGCCTGCGGCCTGGTCGCAACCGATCACTGACGGTGTTTGTGTCGCTCGCGCCAGGCCTTCCACCAGGCGCCGCTGAGCACGAAGCGTGGAAAGGTGATGAACTGCTCGGTGAGCAGGCGCTGTACGGCGTCCTTGCGGCCCGCGAACGGTTCCGGCTGTTCCGCCTCCAGCCGATGGCCCTGGCGTTGCAGGCCCAGGCCGGCGATCAAGGCGATGATACCGACGGCAAGCTGGCCGAGGTCCAGGCTGAACAGCCCGGACAGGACCAGCAGCGCGCCAAGGATGAATAACGGTACGGCGATCAGGTGCAGTACCAGGTTGGTCGGGTGGCGGTGGTTCTGGTGGTAGCCGCGCCATTGCCAGGCGTGCAGGTTGGGCAGACGTTTGCTCATGGGCATTTCCTCTCGCTATGCCCAAAGCTTAGTGCGGCCCCCGAGCGGGGGCCAATCGAGGCTGGCTATGGTGACTATAGCTTGAGCTGGCCAATCGCCTTGTTCAGCTCGCCGGCCAGCGTCGCCAGTTCGCTGCTGGTGGTCGCCGAGCCGACCGTCTGCTGCACGGTCTGCTCGGTGACATCGCGGATGCTCACCACCGCACGGTTCATTTCTTCTGCCACCTGGCTTTGCTGCTCGGCGGCCACGGCGATCTGCGTGTTGCTTTCGCGCATCTGTGCCACGGCCCCGGTAATCTCGGCCAATGCTGCACCGGCCTCCCTGGCCTGCCTGACACAGTCGTCGGCCTTGTACGAGCTCTCCTGCATGAATTCCACTGCGTCGCGAGTGCCTGACTGCAGGGCCGAGACCATGGTGGTGATCTCGTCGGTGGACGTCTGCACGCGCTTGGCCAGGTTGCGCACTTCATCGGCCACCACGGCGAAGCCACGCCCAAGGTCGCCGGCGCGCGCGGCTTCGATGGCGGCGTTCAAAGCCAGCAGGTTGGTTTGCTCGGCGATGCTGTGGATCACGTTGACCACGCCGTTGATCTTCTGGCTGTCCTCAGCAAGCTGGCGAATCATCTCGGCTGTCTGTTGCACGCCGCTGGACAGCCCGGAAATCGAATCCTGCACCCGGCTGACCACCTCCTGGCCGCTACCGGCCAGGCTGTCAGCGGTTTGTGACAGGTCGCGGGTGGCGCCGGCATGCTGGGCAATGTGGTGCACCGTCGCCGACATTTCGTTGATGGCAGTAGCCGCCTGGTCGGTCTCGCTCTGCTGGCCAAGCATGCCGTGGCGGACGTCGCTCATGCTGGCCGCCAGGCGCGCGGCACCGGAGTCCAGCTGAGCGGCGGTGTGAGCGACGGTGCTGACCACCCGGTGGTAAGTGGCCTGCATGGCATTGAAGGCCCCGGCCATCTGGCCGACCTCGTCGCCACAGGCCAATGGTACGCGGGCTGCCAGGTCGCCGGTTTTTTCTACGTGCAGCATCACGTCCTTGAGGGTGTTGAGCTGGCTGAGCAGGAAGCGGATCAGCAGTTGCGAGGCGCCCAGCATGGCCAGCATGAGGATCAGCACGCACACCGCATAGTTGCTGAAACGGTCGAAGAACACCTGGCGCAGGCTTGGCGATTGGGCCAGCACCGCCACTTGTTGAGTGCCGCTGCGCAGCACCTGCGCGCCGCGCAACGGGTTGTCGCCGAGGAGCCAGGCGCTTGGCAGTTCGACCCAGCCCTGGGCATTGCGCAGGCCATCGAGGGGCTCGCCGGCGAAGCTGGGCGTTTGCCCCGCTGGCCAGCTGATGACGTTGGCCGCGCGCGGCAGCGGCTGACCTGCTGGCCAGGCAGCCAGCAATTGCGCTTGCGCGGCGGCCTGCGCCTGCGCGGCTTCGGCGCGGGCGCGCTGCTCGAGATGCACGGCATACAGCACCAGCAGCAAGGTCGTGACAAAGGCCACCGCGTTGACGGCCCAGAACTTGTACTTCAGGGAAACATTGCTAAGCCAGGCACCCATGGGCAGGTCTTCTCTGAGTTGAGCGGAAACAATATTGGCAAGGTGCCATCATTGTGCCTGCATCCGCCTGACCGGGTGTTGATGTGTATCAAGAAAAATCTGGCGCCCCATTGCGTCAGCTCTGAATCTGGAAAAACGCTCGCGCCGTCGCCGTGGTATGCGCGGCCGTATGCTCGGCCGACTCCCCTCGATGCAAGGCCACCTCGCGCAGCACCTCTGGCAGGAACGCCGGCTCGTTGCGCCCGTTCTTGGGCTTGGGTCGCAGGCTGCGCGGCAGCAGGTAAGGTGCATCGCTCTCCAGCATCAATCGCCCCTCGGCAATGTTGCCCACCAGCGGATGCAGGTGGGTGCCGCGGCGCTCGTCGCAGATCCAGCCGGTGATGCCGATATGCAGGTCCATGTCCAGGTAGGCGAACAGCGCATCACGTTCGCCGGTGAAGCAGTGCACCACCGCGCCGGTCAGGTGGTCACGGTAGCCCTTGAGAATGGCCAGCAAACGGTCGCTGGCATCGCGCTCATGCAGGAACACTGGCAGGTGCAGCTCGGCAGCCAGTGCCAGCTGTGCTTCCAGGGCTTTTTCCTGCTGCGGGCGAGGGGAGAAGTCGCGGTTGAAATCCAGGCCACATTCGCCCACCGCGCGTATCCGCGGTTCAGCCAGCAATTGGCGCAAGCGGTGCTCGCTGGCGGCATCCCAGGCCTTGGCATCATGCGGGTGCACACCCGCCGTGGCGAACAGGTGCGCAGCGCTCGGATCCAGCTGCTGGCACAGTTCCAGCGCCTGCTCGCTGACTGCCAGGCTGGTGCCGGTCAGCACCATCTGCGTGACGCCGGCTTCGAGGGCGCGCTCGACGACGGCGGCCTGCTGGTCGTGGAAACTGCTGTTGGTCAGGTTGACGCCGATATCGATCAGTTGCATGGTGCTACCTCGTGCCGCGGGGCGGCCAGCATAGCAAAAACCTTGTTTTTGCGAAAAAACCAAGAACTTCATGCTGTTGCCATGGTCTTTTGCCGTCTTTTCTCACTTGGCGGCGCTTTCCATGGTGTCGCCACCGACCACGGACATTCTGCATGCCGCGATGCTGGCTCATTCTACTGCTGACGCTGGGTCTGGCCTTGACCGGGCCGGCACATGCGCGCCTGCCGGGACCGCAGCAGAACACGCCACCTGCCAAAGTGCGCGACCTGCAACAGATTCGCAGCAGCCAGGTACTGCGGGTGCTGGTCAACCAGAGCCGCAACAGCTCGGGAGAGGTCAAGGGCGAGCCGGTCGGCATCGAATACTATCGCCTGCGCGCCCTGGAGCATTACCTCAATGCCCGCGCCGCCGATGGCCAGGAGATCCAGTTGAAGTTGATTCCGCGCGCCAAGGAACAACTGCTGGGCGCCCTGGCGCGTGGCGAGGGCGACCTGGCCGTGCCGGGCGAGCTGCTCGACCCTGGCGCGGTTCGCGGCGTCAGCAGCAGCGCCCCGGTGCTCGACCAGGTGCCGCTGGTCCTGGTGGGGCGCAAGGGGGAACGCAGTTTCAGCCACGTCGAGCAGCTGTCCGGGCGCACGGTGGCGCTGACCAGCGCCAGCGCCGCCGGCCCGCTGATCCAGCAGCTGAACCAGCAGCTGGCACTGCGCAAACGTGCGCCGATCAAGGTGGAATGGGTCGACTCGACCCTGGCGGTTGAGGACGTCCTGGAGATGGTCCAGGCCGGTATCTATCACCTGACCGTGATCGAGCAGCCGATTGCCCGGCGCTGGGCCCGGGTGATGCCGCGGCTGCGCCTGGACAACCGTGTACAGCTGGGGGCCCCGCAAGCCATGCGCTGGTACGTAGGCCGCGATGCGCCACAGTTGCTGGCCACGGTCGACCGCTTTTTACAGGGCTACCGAGCGCCGGACAACCAGGATGCTGCGTTCGAGCGCATCTACCGCCGCCAGTACCGGGTGCACAACCCGCTGGCCAGCAAGGACCGCCAGCGCCTGAACGCGCTGCGGCCAGTGCTGCAGAAACACGCTGAGGCACAGCAGATCGACTGGCTCAACCTGGCCGCGCTGGCGTTCAAGGAGTCGACGCTCAACCCGTCTGCTCGCGGTACCGGCGGCGCCCATGGCCTGATGCAGATCACGCCTTCGGCTGCGCAGCGCGTGGGGGTGAGCAACACTGCCACGGTGGATGGCAATGTCCAGGCCAGCGCCCGTTATCTGGCGCTGATCCGGCGCAAGTTCTTTGCCAGCGCGAAGATCAATGAGCGGGAACGCATGGCCTTCGTGCTGGCAGCCTACAACCTCGGCCCCGAACGGGTCCAGGCCATGCGCGCCGAAGCGCGGCGGCGTGGGCTGAACGGCAACCAGTGGTTTTTCCAGACCGAACGCATTGCCATGGAGCAGGTGGGCATGGGGCCGGTCAATTTCGTCAACAGCGTGAACAAGTACTTCCTGGCCTTCAATCGGGAGCGTGCCGGGCTGGAGCGTGTAGCGAAACGCTAACAAATCGATTTTATCGATTGTTATGTTGGGTTTTTTGCGATTTTCATATCCGTATATTTGATTATGATGGCGCCATCCCAACCCAACTTCCTGTTTCAAGGACGCTTCGACATGAACAACACCACCCTCAACGCACTGTTCTCCACCCGTGCCGGCGCTGGCCTCAGCGTCATCCGTATCCTGGTCGGCATCATCTTCATGGCGCACGGTGCGCAGAAGCTGTTCGGCCTGTTCGGCGGCTATGGCCTGGAGGGCACCGGGCAGTGGATGGAAAGCATCGGCCTGGCCCCGGGTTACCTGATGGCCTTGCTGTCCGGTAGTGCCGAGTTCTTCGGCGGCCTGGCCCTGCTGATCGGCCTGCTGGCGCGCCCGGCGGCCCTGGCGTTGACCGTGACCCTGGTGGTGGCGATCTTCTCGGTGCACATCGGTAACGGCCTGTTCATGTCCAACAACGGCTATGAGTTTGCCCTGGCGTTGCTGGCCGGTACCGTCGCGGTGCTGATCGAAGGCGCCGGGCGCTTCTCGCTGGACCGCCTGATCGCCCGGTAACCCGCCGCGAGTTGCAAGCCGCAAGCCGCAGGCAAGAGCAGACCGGGGATCGATCTGCTTCTGCCTGCGGCTTGCAACTTGTTGCTGCTCGCTCTAGCATACCGCCTGCGCCGATTTAAACAGCTACTTGCGGGGCGCGGGACAGCCCCCTCCGGGTCATCCGAAATACCGCTAAAGCGCTGGTTCGGTGACGCCTCCCACCGCTGCCCAGCGGGATTCGCGAGGCGGAGAGAAGCTCCATGAGTTGCCCACGTACCAGTGTCTGTTTGAGCCCTTTGCCAGCCAGCCAGGCGTCCCGCACCCCGCGCATCCTGCTCGGCGGCCAGCATCAGCCCACTCTTTTGCGTCACCTCGAAGGCCTGTCCCGGCGCAAGGGGCAGGCGCGTGCCTTCCTGATCCAGTTCGCCGATACCGGCTGCCACCTCGCGCAGTATGGCGATGACCGTTTCGACCTGGCCGTGATCCAGGCCCCGGTGCCGGAAGAGGCCGCCGAAGTCATCGGTCATCTCACCCGCATCGCGCGCCAAGGCCTGATCACCCGCCGCTGAGGAGTGCGCTGTTGAGTACCAACATCATCACCACCGAAGGCCATGAGGCGCTGAAGAAAGAGCTGGATCACCTGTGGCGGGTGTACCGCCCGGAGATCACCCAGAAAGTTGCCTGGGCGGCGTCGCTGGGCGACCGTAGCGAGAACGCGGACTACCAGTACAACAAGAAGCTGTTGCGCGAGATCGACCGCCGGGTGCGCTACCTGCGCAAGCGCCTCGAAGATGTGAAGGTGGTGGCCTACTCGCCACAGCAGGAAGGCAAGGTGTTTTTCGGTGCCTGGGTGGAGATCGAGAACGACGAGGGCGAGGCCATGAAGTTTCGCATCGTCGGCTACGACGAGATCTACGGGCGCAACGACTACATTTCCATCGATTCGCCCATGGCCCGTGCCCTGCTGAAAAAGCAGGAAGGTGATGAGGTGGTGGTACAGACCCCTGCCGGGGAAACCACCTGGTATGTGAACAGCATCAGCTACGGCCAGTGATGGGTATTGCCTGGGCCGGCCTCCGCGGCGACAGGCAACCCTCAACTCTCCCGCAACACTGCCAACGGGCTGGCGTTCAACGCTCGTCGCGTCCCCAGCACGCCTGCTCCGCCCACCAGCAATGCGCCCGCCAGGGGCAACACCAGCAGCCACGGATGTGGGCTCCAGTGCAGGTCGAAGGCATAGCGATACAGCACCAGCGTTATCAGTTCGCAGCCTATCGCCGCCAACAGCCCACTGGCGGCACCCAGCAAGCCGAACTCGATCCGCCGGGCCTTGACCAGCAATGGGCGCGCCGCGCCTAGTGCGCGCAGCAAGGCGCCTTGGCGGATACGCTCGTCCAGGGTCGCCTGCAAGCCCGCGAACAATACCGCCAGCCCTGCCGCCAGCACGAACAGCAACACGTATTCCACTGCCAGGGTCACTTGGGCGAGGATGCTGCGCAGCTGAGCGAGCAGGGCATCAACCTGCAGGATGGTCACCGCCGGGAACGCCCGTGACAGCGCCACCACATCCAGGTCATGGCCAGGCGCCAGGTAGAAGCTGGTCAGGTAGGTGGTGGGCAACCCTTGCAGCGTGCCAGGCTGGAAGATCATGTAGAAGTTCGGCTGGAAGCTGTCCCAGTGCACGCTGCGCAGGCTGCTGACCCTGGCCTGGTGCTGCTGGCCGCCGATGTCGAAGGTCAGCAGGTCGCCCAACTGCAGCTTCAGGCTGCTGGCCAGTTCCGCTTCCACCGATACACCGGGGATTTCCTCTGCAGCGGGCAGGGCCTGCCACCAGCTGCCGGCAGTCAGTTCATTACCTTCCGGCAGGTCGGCGGCCCAGGTCAGGCTGAGGTCACGTTGCACGGCACGCTCGCCGGCCGAATCCTTGCTTACCACCTGCTGCACCGGCTGCGCATTGATCTGCACCAGGCGACCTGGTGTCACCGGGTACAGTGGCGCCGAGGTCGCGTTGACCTGATGCAACTGGCGGGCGAAAGGTTCGCGGTCATCTGGCAGGATGTTCAGGGCGAAGTGGTTGGGCGCGTCCTTGGGCAACTGCGCTTGCCAGGTGTCGAGCAGTTCGGCGCGAAGCAGGGCGACCAGCGCCATGGCCAGCAGGATCAGGCCGAATGCCAGGGCCTGGCCGGCGGCAGCCAGGGGGTGCCGCAGCAGTTGGCCCAGCCCCAGGCGCCAGGTCAGTGTTGCTCCGGCCAGCAACCGGCGCAGGCTGCGCAAGCCGAGCAACAGCAGGCCGCCGAGCAGCAGTGCGGCGACCAGGCCGCCGCCCAACAGGGCGAAGGTGAGCAGCAGGTCGAGGCTCAGGCGCCACATGATCAGGCCAAGGGCGAGCAGGGCAGCGCCATAGACCAGCCAGCTGCTGGTCGGTATCGGCAGCAGGTCGCGGCGCAGTACGCGAAGTGGCGGCACCTTGCCCAGTGCGGCAATTGGCGGCAAGGCGAAGCCGGCCAGGGCTACCAGCCCGGTGGCGCTGCCAGCCAGTGCCGGAACAATGCCGCCGCCAGGTACCACGTCTGGCAGCAAACCCTGCAATAGACGGAACAGGCCAAGCTGCGCCAGCCAGCCGAGCAGGGCGCCCAGCAGCGCGGCGGCCAGGCCGAGCATGGCCAGTTGCAGGCAGTACAGGCCCAGTGCCTGGCGGCGGGACAGGCCCAGGCAGCGTAGCAGGGCACTGGCGTCCAGGCGGCGTGCTGCATAGCGGCTCGCCGACAGCGCGACGGCGACCCCGGCCAGCAGTACCGCCACCAGGCTGGCCATGTTCAGGTAGCGCTCGGCTTTGCCCAAGGCACCGCCGATCTGCTGGTTGCCATCGCGGGTATCGCGCAAGCGCTGGTTGGCGGCCAGGTCTTTCTCCACGGCCTGGCGATAGCGCGCCAGCGCCTCAGGTTCGCCGCGCCACAGGTCGCGGTAGGTCACCCGGCTGCCTGGCTGGATCACGCCGGTGGCTTGCAGGTCAGCCAGGTTCATCATCACCCGCGGGGTCAGGCTGTAGAAGTTGTTGGCGCGGTCCGGCTCGTAGGTCAGCACGCGGCTGATACGCAGGGTTTTCATGCCGACGTCGATGCTGGCGCCGACCGGCAGCCCCAGTGCAGCCAGCAGGCGCGGTTCGACCCATGCCTCGCCCGGCGCCGGCCCACCGCCCGGGGTTTCCGTGGCATAGGGTTGGGCGGCACTACGTACCTGCCCACGCAGCGGGTAGGCGCCGTCGGCGGCCTTGACGCTGGACAGCTGGATGCCGTTGTCGCCGCCCACCACGCTGGTGAACTCGACCACCTGGGCATGGCGCAAGCCAAGCGCCTTGCCGGCAGCGAGCTGTTGTTCGCGGGCCGGGGCGCTGCCCTGCAGCACCAGGTCGGCGCCGAGGAACTCGCTGGCACGCAGTTGCATGGCGCCGTTGAGGCGGGCGCCGAAATAGCCGATGGCGGTGCTGGCCGCGACGGCCACCAGCAGGGCAAAGAACAGCACGCGCACTTCACTGGCACGGATGTCGCGCAGCAACTGGCGCAGGGCCAGGCCGCACAGGCGGGACAGCGGCATGTGGGTCATCAGGCCTCCAGCGGCGTCACCAGGCGGCCTGCGTCCAGGCGGATCTGGCGCCGGCAGCGCCGGGCCAGGCGTTCGTCATGGGTAACCAGCACCAAGGTGGTGCCGCGTTCCTTGTTCAGCTCGAACAGCAGGTCGCTGATGCGTTCGCCGGTGTGGCTGTCGAGGTTGCCGGTGGGCTCGTCGGCGAACAGCACTGCCGGTTGGGCGGCAAAGGCACGGGCAATGGCCACGCGCTGCTGTTCGCCACCCGAGAGCTGGCGCGGGGTATGGCTCAGGCGCTTGCCCAGGCCGACCCGTTCGAGCAGCGTGCGCGCCTGTTCACGGGCATCGCGGCGGCCATCCAGCTCCAGCGGCAGCATGACGTTTTCCAGGGCGTTGAGGCTGTCGAGCAGCTGGAACGACTGGAACACGAAGCCCACGTGTTCGGCACGCACCCGCGCGCGCTGGTCCTCGTCCAGCGGCCCGAGGTCGTGGCCGGCGAGCATGACCTGGCCGGCGCTGGGCCGGTCGAGCCCGGCGAGCAGGCCAAGCAGGGTCGACTTGCCCGACCCCGAGGCGCCGACGATGGCCAGGCTGTCGCCCCGGGCCAGGTCGAGGGACAACGCATGCAGGATAGTCAGGTCACCTTCCGCGCTGGGGACCACTTTGCTAAGGTTCTGCGCAACGAGAATGCTGGGGCCCATGGAGAATCCGATGCGAGTGTGGTGGTTGAGTGCCGGTCTGGCCCTGTATTGCCTGGCCCAGAGCGCGGCGGCGGGAACGCTGCTGGTTGTTGGCGATAGTATCAGCGCCGGTTTCGGCCTGGATACCCGCCAGGGCTGGGTGTCCCTGTTGCAGACCCGGCTCAGGGACGAAGGTTTCGACGATCAGGTGGTCAATGCCTCGATCAGTGGCGACACCAGTGCCGGTGGTCAGGCGCGGCTGCCGGCGCTGCTTGCAGCGCACAAGCCGAGCCTGGTGGTGCTGGAGTTGGGCGGCAATGATGGCCTGCGCGGGCAACCGACGGCGCAATTGCAACAAAATCTTGCATCGATGATCGAGCGCGCGCGCGAGGCCGGCGCCAAGGTGGTGCTGCTGGGCATGCGCCTGCCGCCCAATTACGGTGTGCGCTACACCAGCGCATTCGCCCAGGTGTATGAACAGCTGGCGGCGGAAAAACAGGTCCCGTTGGTGCCGTTCTTCCTCGAAGGGGTGGGCGGTGTGCCGGGGTTGATGCAGGCCGATGGCATCCACCCGGCCCAGGCCGCCCAGCAGCGCCTGCTGGAAAATGCCTGGCCGGCGATAAAACCCTTGCTGTGATGCTTTAAACGGCGCCGGCTTTCGGCTAATGTTGCGCCCCCCGTTTCGAGTGCCCCCGATGCCGCGCCCTGCCTGGTCCCTGTATGCCTACCAACTGATCGAGCCCGATGAGCAGCTCGATCTGTTCGCCTGCCAGGAAATCCGCGTCCATCTGGTGGCCCGTCAGCTGGAGCTGGGCGTGCCGGTCGACCGTACCCTGTGCGGTGGCCTGCTGCCGGCGCAGCCACGCTGGTCGGGTGTGCCGCGCTCGATCTACCGCGACGGCCGCCTGTGCGACCTGTGCCGCGCCATTCTCGATGCCCAGCGGCGTGGCATGCGCCCGGTGTGGCCGGAGCTGCAGAGCGGCTGAGCGTCACACCTTTCATCATCTGAAACGCTTGCAGCGCGGCAATGCCTCCCGCTTGCTTCGGCACAGGTGTACAATCGATTCTCTTGACCCATCTTTCGAAGGATTTACCGGATGTTGCCGCGCTTTCCTGCCGTCACCCGTAGCCTGTCCCTGGCCGCCCTGCTGGTAGCGGGCCCCGCTGCTGCGCTGGAGCTGCCACTGCCACCGCCCGGTGAAGACATCGTCGGCCAGGTGCAGGTGATCAAGGCCAAGTACGAGGACACCTTCGCCGACATAGGTACCGCCAACGACCTCGGCTACCTGGAAATGATCGCTGCCAACCCGGGTGTAGACCCGTGGTTGCCGGGCGCTGGCACCGAAATCATACTGCCGACGCGCTACATCCTGCCGCCTGGCCCGCGTGAGGGCATCGTCATCAACCTGGCGGAGTACCGCATGTACTACTTCCCGAAAGGGCAGAACGTGGTGCATACCTTCCCGCTGGGCATCGGTCGCGAGGGCTGGGGTTCGCCGATCGCCAACACCAAGATTACCGCCAAGACGCCGAACCCGACCTGGACCCCGCCCGCGTCGATCCGTGCCGAACATGCCGCTGACGGCGACATCCTGCCGAGCGTGGTACCGGCTGGCCCGGACAACCCGCTGGGGCCGTTCAAGTTCACGCTGGGCGTGCCGGGCTACCTGATCCACGGTTCGAACAAGAAGTTCGGTATCGGCATGCGTACCAGTCACGGTTGCTTCCGCATGCTCAACAACAACGTACTGGAATTGTCGAAGATGGTGCCGGTGGGTACGCCGGTACGCATCATCAATGAGCCGTACAAGTTCGGTATCAGTGGCGGCAAGGTCTATCTGGAGGCGCACACGCCGCTGGACGACCAGGGCAATCCGTCGGTAGTCGACAAACACACGGCGGTTATCAATGCCTTGCTCAAGCGCGAAGACCTGGCCAACAACCTGCGCATGAACTGGGACATGGTGCGTGACGTGGTGGCTGCGGAAGATGGCATGCCGGTGGAGATTGCCGTGCCCACCCAGAGCCAGGGCGCTGCGCCAATGGTTTCGAGCATTCCTGCCGAACTGCAGTAGGCTATTTGCGACACACCCGGGCCTGCCTTAGTGCAGGCCTTTTCGTTTCTGCCTGGCGCGTTTGCCTTGTGTGCGGGCAATAAAAAAGCCGACCCACAAGTGGGTCGGCTCCATAACAATCCGTGAGGATTATTACTTGCGGCTGGCTTTGTCCAGCATACGCAGAGCGCGCTCGTTGGCTTCGTCAGCGGTCTGCTGAGCCTTCTGAGCGGCTGCCAGTGCGTCGTCAGCCTTACGGTAGGCTTCGTCAGCACGAGCTTGAGCGCGAGCTGCTGCGTCTTCAGTCGCAGTCAGACGAGCTTCGGTTTCTTTGGATACGCTGCTGCAACCGGTAGCCAGAACTGCGGCCAGAGCCAGAGCAGAGAATTTCAGAACGTTGTTCATCGTGTTCCCCTTCAAGGACTTTCTATTAAATAGCCATCTCTCGGAAAAGAGAAACTGGCCGGCGTACATAGTACCCATTACTTGTAGTAAGTAAACTGACTAAGCGCAAGAACTGCAAAAAAAATGTTGCCTGGCGCTGTCCTGACAAGATTCGCGGCAGGTACTGTGTAAAAAACGCGCAGGGCGCGCAAGCGTTTGTACTACGGCAACTTTTTTGCTGAACTAACGGTGACTTTAACTGTCCTTCAGCGTCTTAAGCCCTAGTACATCCGGTGTGGCCTGCCGGCATGCGGCCAAGAGTCGCTCTGGCTGCATTTTCGCCATTTTTAACCGCCACCACCTTGAGCAATCCCGCTGGCGGCGCCTACTATCTTGTGAGTGCCAGAGGTTCCGAACGATTGCAATCGTTCGGTGGTCGAAGGGGCAACAGGTGGCGTAGAGGATTCTGTGCCGGATAAACCACCATCGGTTAAGGTATGGGTCTGCCGAGAAGACCTGCGAGGAGTAGTGATGAGCGAAGCGCTGACCATCCACCATGACCAGGCCGGTCATCAGTTCGAGACCAACGTGGACGGTCATCGTGCCTATCTGACGTACATGGATCTGGGCAAGCAGACGCTGGACATCTATCGCACCTTCGTGCCCAACGCCCTGCGTGGTCGCGGGATTGCAGCCGCGCTGACCGAGCGGGCCCTGGAGTACGCCGAACAGATGGGTTACACGGTGATTCCGTCCTGTTCGTATGTAGAGCGCTACATGGAGCGCCAGCAGCGGCATTCCAGCAAGGTCTGATTCTAAAAAAGGCGGGGCCGCGTTGCGCCCCATCGCCGGTAAGCCAGCGATGGGGGCACAACGCGGCCCCGCCTTCTTGTATCAGCCGCGCTTGCGCTGCGGCAGCACATCCTTCAGCTTGGCACGCATGCTGCGCAGGGTCTTCTCGGTAGCCGACCAGTCGATGCAGGCATCGGTGATCGACACACCATACTGCAGCTCGTCCAGGTTCTTCGGAATCGACTGGCAGCCCCAGTTCAGGTGGCTCTCGACCATCAGCCCGATGATCGACTGGTTGCCTTCGAGAATCTGGTTGGCAACGTTCTCCATCACCAGCGGCTGCAGGGCAGGGTCCTTGTTGGAGTTGGCGTGGCTGCAGTCGACCATGATGTTGGCCTTGATCCGGGCCTTGGCCAGGTCCTGCTCGCACAGGGCGACGCTGACCGAATCGTAGTTCGGCTTGCCGTTGCCGCCGCGCAGTACCACGTGACCGTACGGGTTGCCCTTGGTGGTGACGATCGATACACCGCCTTCCTGGTTGATGCCGAGGAAGCGGTGCGGCTTGGACACCGACTGCAGGGCGTTGATGGCAACGGTCAGGCCGCCATCGGTGCCGTTCTTGAAGCCGACCGCCGAGGAGAGGCCAGAGGCCATCTCGCGGTGGGTCTGCGATTCGGTGGTGCGAGCACCAATGGCCGACCAGCTGATCAGGTCCTGCAGGTACTGCGGGGAAATCGGGTCGAGCGCTTCGGTGGCGGTCGGCAGGCCCATTTCAGCCAGGTCCAGCAGCAGCTTGCGGCCGATGTGCAAGCCATCCTGGATCTTGAACGAGTCATCCAGGTACGGGTCGTTGATCAGGCCTTTCCAGCCGACGGTGGTGCGCGGTTTTTCGAAGTACACGCGCATGACCAGGTACAGCGTGTCGGACACTTCCTCGGCCAGTATCTTGAGGCGTTCGGCGTACTCGTGGGCCGCCTTGATGTCGTGGATGGAGCAAGGGCCGACCACGACGAACAGGCGATGGTCCTTGCCGTCGAGAATATTGCGCACCACTTCACGACCCGCAGTCACGGTCTGCAGGGCCTTGGCGCTGAGGGGGATTTCCTTCTTCAGCTGATCGGGGGTGATCAGCGTCTCGTTGGAGGCAACGTTCAAGTCATCGATCGGTAAATCAGCCATCGTGTTACTCGTCAGGTCACGGTGCCGGCCGCCAACTATCCCCGTGCGGCCCAGCAGCAAGAATAATCGCAGCGGGGAGCCGAACCTTAGCGCGTTACAGGTGGCGCGACAATGGGCTGGGCCCCGTCCGTGTGGGGTTTTTCCGAGATGGCGGGTGTTTGCCGCAAACAGGCTGCCCGGCACTGCGCAACCTGTGTAAAAAGAAGCCTGACTTTTATCGGGAGATCGGCATGCATTCGTATACCCCACGTATCGGCATTATCGGCAGTGGTGCCATCGGCGGCTTCTATGGGTTGATGCTGGCCCGGGCCGGCTGCGATGTGCATTTTCTGTTGCGCAGCGAGTACGAGGTTGTGCGTGAGCGCGGGTTGACCGTGGACAGTGACGTGCACGGCACCCTGCAGGCGAACGTGCAGGCCTATGCCAGTGCCGCCGACATGCCACCTTGCGACTGGCTGCTGGTGGCGGCCAAGGCCACCAGCAATGACCAGCTGGCGCCGCTGATCGTGCAGGCGGCAGCCCCTGGCGCCAAGGTGGTGCTGCTGCAAAACGGCCTCGGCGTGGAGGAGCAGCTGCGCCCGGCCTTGCGCGATGACATGCACCTGCTTGGTGGCCTGTGTTTCATCTGCGTCAACCGCCAGGCGCCTGGGGTGATCCGTCACCAGGCGCTGGGCGCGGTCAACCTGGGCTACTACAGCGGGCCGGCCGACGATGGCGGTGCCGCGCTGGTCAAGGAGGGGGCGGGGTTGTTCCACGCTGCGGGCATCGATTCGCAGGCCATGCCCGACCTGGCCCAGGCGCGCTGGCAGAAGCTGGTATGGAACGTACCGTACAACGGCCTGTCGGTGCTGCTCGGCGCCAGTACCACGCCGCTGATGGCCGATCGCAACAGCCGTGCGCTGATCCAGGCCTTGATGGCCGAGGTGGTGCAGGGTGCGGCGGCGTGTGGTCACGTGTTGCCCGAGGGCTATGCCGAGCATCTGTTCGACGTCACCGAGCGCATGCCCGATTACTGGCCCAGCATGTACCACGACCATGCCCACCAGCGCCCTCTGGAACTGCAGGCCATCTATGCCGAGCCACTGGCACGGGCACGGGCGGCCGGTTGCCAGTTGCCACGCATGGAGATGCTGTACCAGGCGCTGGCCTTCATCGGGCGCGGTGGCCAGGCCAGCTGAGCGCGCTTCCGGCCTGGCCGGCAGTGCGCCGGACGGCCAGGCGCGCGTCCGGGGCGCTGCTAAGCTGAAGCTTGCTCTGCCGCAGCGGCAGTCGAGGAGGTCGAATGATCCGCTCCATGCTGTACGCCACTGACCTCGGTGTGTACGCCCCTTTTGTCATGCAGCACGCGCTGGCGCTGGCGCGTACCTTCGGCGCCGAGTTGTATGTGATCCATGCGGTGGAGCCCATGGGGCAGTTCGCCGAATCGCTGCTGCAAAGCTACCTCGACGAGCAGACGCTCGACCAGTTGCACAGCCAGGGGGTGAACACGGTGATGGCCAACATCGAGCAGCGTGTGCTGGAGAACTTTCGCGACGAGCTTGGCGAGGAGGCCGACCTGGCGGTGATCAAGGCGGTGCGGGTGCGCCAGGGCGACCCGGCACAGGTGATCCTCGACCAGGCGCAGCGGCTGAGTGTCGACCTGCTGATTTTCGGCAGTCACAGCGCCGGTGCGGGCGTGGACGTGCCCTTGGGGCGCACGGCGGTGCGGCTGCTGCAGCTGTCGCCGGTGCCGGTGTACATGGTGCCGTTGGCGCAGCACCTGGGGCGCAGGAAAGCATGAAGGTGGCCGTAGGCCATTTCCTTGGGTATGTAACAAAATAGTTCTAGATTTATTTCCAGAACCACTAATATAGTTATATATCGACGCTGCCTGCTGCCGCGGACTCATTGCTGAACCGAGGGGAACCTATGAAGCTTCAACAACTGCGCTACATCTGGGAAGTGGCGCACCATGACCTCAACGTGTCCGCGACGGCGCAGAGCCTGTATACCTCCCAGCCGGGTATCAGCAAGCAGATCCGCCTGCTCGAGGATGAGCTGGGTGTTGAAGTCTTTGCCCGCAGCGGCAAGCACCTGACCCGTGTCACCCCGGCCGGAGAGCGCATCATCAATACGGCCGGCGAGATCCTGCGCAAGGTCGAAAGCATCAAGCAGATCGCCCAGGAATTCTCCAACGAGAAGAAGGGCACGCTGTCCATCGCCACCACCCACACCCAGGCGCGTTATGCCTTGCCGCCGGTGATCAGCAGCTTCATCAAGCAGTACCCGGAAGTGTCCCTGCACATGCACCAGGGTTCGCCCATGCAGATTGCCGAAATGGCTGCGGACGGTACGGTTGATTTCGCCATCGCGACCGAGGCGCTGGAACTGTTCGGCGACCTGATCATGATGCCGTGCTACAAGTGGAACCGTTGCGTGGTGGTGCCGCAGGGCCACCCGCTGGCGAAGCTGCCGAAGTTGACCCTGGAAGCCGTCGCCGAATACCCGATCGTGACCTATGTGTTCGGCTTTACCGGGCGCTCGAAGCTGGACGAGGCCTTCAATCATCGTGGCCTGACCCCAAAAGTGGTGTTCACTGCGGCAGACGCCGACGTGATCAAGACCTATGTGCGCCTGGGGCTGGGCGTGGGTATCGTCGCCGGCATGGCGGTTGACGCCAAGCTGGACAATGACCTGGTAGCACTGGATGCCAGCGAACTGTTCGAAGCCAGCATCACCAAGATCGGTTTCCGCCGTGGCACCTTCCTGCGTGGCTTCATGTGCGACTTCATCGAAAAGTTCGCCCCGCACCTGACCCGTGAAGTCATGGCCAAGGCCATTCAGTGCCATAACAAGCAGGAACTGGAAGAGCTGTTCGAAGGCGTCGAGCTGCCGGTGCACTGATTCGAAACTGTCGGGGCCGCTTTGCGCCCCATCGCCACGCGAGGCCGCTCCTACGGGGATGTGCGATAACCTGTAGGGGTGGCCTTGTGTGGCGATGGGGCACGAAGCGGCCCCGGCAATTTCAAGCCTTGGTAATCAGGTTGCCGGCGTGCAGCCCGCATTCCTTCTGGGTCGACTCCTCCCACCACCAGCGCCCCTCGCGCTCATGCTGGTTCGGCAGTACCGGCCGGGTGCAGGGTTCGCAGCCGATGCTGATGAAACCACGCTCATGCAGGCTGTTGTAAGGCAGTTCGAGCATGCGGATATAGCCCCACACCTCTTCGCTGGTCATCTGCGCCAGCGGGTTGAACTTGTACAAGGTGCGCTCGGGGGTAGAGAAGGCGCTGTCGATCTCCAGTGCCGCTACCTGGCTGCGGGTGCCCGGGCTCTGGTCGCGCCGCTGGCCGGTGGCCCAGGCGCTCACGGTCGCCAGCTTGCGCCGCAGCGGCTCGATCTTGCGGATGCCGCAGCACTCGCCATGGCCGTCCTTGTAGAAGCTGAACAGGCCCTTTTCCTTGACGAACGGGTCGAGCTTGGCGCGGTCGGGGCTGAGGATTTCGATCGGCAGGCCGTACTGCTCGCGTACCTGGTCGATGAACCGGTAGGTCTCCGGGTGCAGGCGCCCGGTGTCGAGGCTGAACACCTTGACCTGCTTGTTCAGCTTCCAGGCCATGTCGACCAGCACCACGTCCTCGGCACCGCTGAAGGAAATCCACAGGTCATCACCGAAGTGCTCGAAGGCGAGCTTGAGGATGTCCTGCGGGGACTTGTTGGCGTAGGTCGCGGCCAGGGCGGCGACGTCGAAGGGTTGGCTCATCAGGCGGTTTCCATCTTGGCTGTGGCGCTGTGCGCTCGTAGTAGGCTGATGGTAACAAAAAATGGCGGGCTGGACGCCGGTCACAAGCCTTGCAGCGTCTCCATCAGCACCCGCACCTTGGCAATCGATTCTTCATATTCCGCCTGCCACTCGGAATCGGCCACCACCGCGCCGCCGCCCCAGCAGCAGACCTGCCCGCCCTTGACCAGCAGGCTGCGAATGGCGATCGAGCTGTCCATCTCGCCGCGCACGTCCAGGTACAGCAGTGAGCCGCAGTACAGCGCGCGGCGCGTCGGCTCCAGCTCGTCGATGATCTGCATGGCGCGGATCTTCGGGGCGCCGGTGATCGAGCCGCCGGGGAAGCTGTCGCCGATCAGGTCCAGGGCGTCCTTGTTGCAGGCCAGCCGACCGGTGACGCTGCTGACCAGATGGTGCACGTTGGGGTAGCTCTCCAGGCTGAACAGCTCCGGCACCTTCACCGAGCCGATCTCGCAGGTGCGCCCGAGGTCGTTGCGCAGCAGGTCGACGATCATCAGGTTTTCCGAGCGGTCCTTGGCGCTGTGCCGCAGCTGTTCGGCATTCTGTGCATCTTCGACGGGGTTGCTGGCGCGCGGGCGGGTGCCCTTGATCGGGCGGGTCTCCACCTGGCGCTGGCTGACGCGGATGAAGCGTTCGGGCGAAAAGCTCAGCAAGGCGCTGCCGTCAGCCAGTTGCTGGTAGCCGGAGAACGGTGTCGGGCAGGCTTTGCGCAGGGCCTGGTAGGCGTGCCACGGGTCGCCCTGGCAGGGGGCGCGGAAGCGCTGGGTGAGGTTGATCTGGTAGCAGTCGCCCGCCTGGATGTAGCGCTGCACCTGGTCAAAAGCGGCCTTGTACTGTGCGGGCTGAAGGTCGCCGGCCATCGGCGCCAGCAGCTCGAAGTGGCCGTTTGCGCTGTTGTCGGCGCCCTCGAACAGGCTGATCAGGCGTTCGCGTTCCTGGCTGGCCAGGCTCGGATGAAAGACCAGTTGGCTGGTCGCGCACTGGTGGTCGCTGACCAGTGCCCAGGCATACAGGCCCAGTTGTGCGTCTGGCAGGCCCAGGTCGTCATTGGCCAGGCTGGGCAGCTGTTCCAGGCGTCGGCCAAAGTCATAGCTCAGGTAACCGATCAGGCCGCCAGCGAACGGCAGTTCGCTGCCGTCGGGCAGCTGGGCCTGGCCCAGTTGCGCCAGGCCTGCGCGCAGACGCTGGAGGAAGGCGCGGCCATCTTCGCCAGGTTGCGCCTGCAACTGTTGCACTGGCCAGGCGCTGAGCAGGTCGAAGCGGCCGCGCTCGGCGCCGGGGCGCGCGCTGTCGAGCAGGATCGCCCCGGGGGCCTGGCGCAGGCGGGCGAAATAGGCGGCAGGGTCAGGCTGGTAGGGCAGGGGGTGGAGCGTGCAGGTCGGCATCAGTGTGGACGGCGATATAAAAGCGAGGAGGGCGATTGTAGACCCGTGCAGGGAATGCGCCTAGCACTGGGCGCGACATTCAACATTGTGTTTGGCACCTGCGGCTGCTCTGCAGCCCAATCGCGACACAAGGCCGCTGCCGCAGGATTGCGCGATCTCCTGTGGCAGCAGCCTTGTGTCGCGATTGGGCCGCAAACGGCCCCGGCACTTTCAGCGCGGATGCACGTGGCCGAACAAACCTTGCGATACCCGAACCCGCTGTTCGGCATCCTCGCTGATGCCATCCTTGGCCAGCGCTTCCAGGTGCGCCTCGATGGCGTGGGTGCGCTGGGTCAGCCCGCAGTCGTTGGCAATCTGGATGTTCAGGCCCGGGCGGGCGTTGAGCTCCAGAATCAGCGGCCCCTTGTCCTGGTCCAGGACCATGTCGACGCCGATGTAGCCCAGGCCACACAGTTCGTAACAGCCGGCGGCCAGCTTCATGAAGCCGTCCCAGTTCGGCAGCTGCACGCCATCGACGGCGTTGGTGGTGTCCGGGTGCTTGCTGATGATGTTGTTCAGCCAGGTGCCGCGCAGGGTCACGCCGGTAGCCAGGTCGACACCCACGCCGATGGCGCCCTGGTGCAGGTTGGCCTTGCCACCGGACTGACGGGTTGGCAGGCGCAGCATGGCCATCACCGGGTAACCCATCAGCACGATGATGCGGATGTCCGGTACACCTTCATAGCTGATGCTCTTGAAGATCTGGTCCGGGGTTACCCGGTACTCGATCAGCGCCCGGTCGCGATGGCCGCCCAGCGAGTACAGGCCGGTGAGGATGCTCGAGATCTGGTGCTCGATTTCCTCATGGCTGATGATCTTGCCCGACACCGTGCGGTAGCGGTCCTCGAAGCGGTCGGCGATCACCAGGATGCCATCACCGCCGGCGCCCTGCGCCGGCTTGATGACGAAATCGCTGCGCCCGCCGATGATCTCGTCGAGCTTGTCGATTTCCTTTTCGGTTTCGATGATGCCGTACATCTCCGGCACATGGATGCCGGCCGCCAGGGCGCGCTCCTTGGTGATGATCTTGTCGTCGACGATCGGGTACAGGTGGCGCTTGTTGTACTTCAACACGTAATCCGCGTTGCGCCGGTTGATACCCATGATGCCCCGGGCCTCCAGGGCTTTCCACGTCTTGATCAGGCCAAACATCAGGCGTCAGCCTTCTTCAGGAATGCCTTGAAGCGCACGAGCTCGGTCAGGCGGTAGCCGCGGTAGCGACCCATTGCCAGCATGAAGCCCACCAGGATCAGCAGTACGGCCGGGAAGGTGAACACGAAGTACACCAGCTCCGGCACCATCATCAGCAGGTGCGCCAGGGAAGCGGCGAACAGGGTACCGATGGCCACTTTCATGGCATGACCGCCGCCGCGCTCTTCCCAGGTGATGGACAGACGTTCGATGGTCATGGTCAGGATCACCATCGGGAACAGTGCCACCGACAGCCCACGTTCCAGCCCCAGCTTGTGGCTGAACAGGCTGATGGCGGCGATCAGCACCACGACGAAGGTCAGCACCACCGACAGGCGTGGCAGCATCTGCAGTTTCAGGTGCTCCAGGTACGAACGCAGCGACAGGCCCAGGGCAGTGATCACCGTGAACAGCACGATGCCAAAGCCCAGCTGGGTTTCGCGGAAGGCCAGGGCGATCAGTACCGGGGTGAAGGTACCCAGGGTCTGCAGGCCGACCAGGTTGCGCAGCACCAGGATCACCAGTACGCCGATCGGGATCATCACCATGATCATGAAGGTTTGCTGGGTCTGCAGCGGCAGGCCGTACAGCGAATACTCGAGGAAGTCGGCGTCGGTATTTTCGTCGGTCAGCTTGGCCAGGCGGATGGCGTTCATCTCGCTGTTGTTCATGCTGAAGGTGACATTGGCCTTCTTGCCGCCATCGACGGTGATCAGGTTGTCGTCACCGGTCCACCACAGCAGGCGGTCGCTGGGCAGGCCTTGCTCGCCGGTGTCCGGGTTGAAGTACAGCCAGTCGCTACCGTTGAAGCTGCGCAACCACAGTTCCGGGGTTTGCGGCGTGTCGGCCACCAGGCGGATGGTATGCACCTTCTCCATCGGGACGTGGGCAATCGACAGCAGCAGGTCGATGACCTGGGCCTTCTTCATGGCCGTGGTGTCGCCGGCCAGCAACAGCTTGACGTTGTCATCGTTGAGGTTGTTGACCCGCTTGATGGTCTCGCTGACGAAGGTCTCGACGTCGGCCGAGTGCTGGCGGATGGGCGCCATCAGCGCCTCGGCGGCGATCTTCTCGGGGCCCTCCACGGCCAGGCTGTCGCGGAAGGTCGGGCCTTTGACCGTGGTCTTTTCCTTGCTGTAACGCTTGGTCAGAACCAGGCGGTAGTAGAGGGTCTGGTTACCGCTGGCGCGGCGCGCCGACCAGGTGACCTTGCGGTTGCCGTCGGCACGGTTGACGCTCACCCCATAGTTGTTGGAGATGAAGCTCTCGTTGAGGCTGACGTAGTCGCGGTTCAGCGGTGGCACGAACATCTGCACCTTGACCGGGTCCTTGGTGCTGGCCACGAACTCGACCTTGGCGTCGATGTTCCACAGGTCGTCGGTTTCATCCTCGGTGACCGGGATGCCGAGTACGAAGATCTGATAAGCCGTCACGGCCACGCCCAACAGCACCAGCACGGTGATCAGGACTTTCAGATGGAGGGTAAGAGAGCGCATCGGGATTACTCTGCTTTGGGAGCTTCGGTGGCACAGGCAGGTTTGCCGGCCGCGTATTTAAGGCTTGGGTCGACCAGCGCGTCGAAGTGCTTGAGCGCCTCGGAGCCGATCAGCAGCGGGAACTGGAAGGCGCTGCGGTCGGTGAGGTTGACTTCGATGGTGCGCACGGCCTGGCCCATGCAGATTTCAAGTTCGATGACCGGGCGCGCCGTGTAGGCCTTGCCCGATTCCGCATCATAGTCACCCGCACGGCGCTTGATCTTGCTGACCCGCGCCAGCGGGCGTTCGATAGGGTGGGAATGGGCGGCGTCGATGGCCAGGTAGAAGCGCACCCAGCTTTCGCCGTTGCGCTTGAAACGCTTGATGTCGCGGGCACTGAGCGAAGCGGTCTTGGCGCCGGTGTCGAGCTTGGCGGCCACTTCCAGGTCCAGGTCGCCCAGGCGTGCATATTCGTTGAGGCCGTAGACGGTCTTGCCTGCGGCGTGGCCAAGGGCCGGCAGCAGGGTCAGGCAGAGCAGCAGTAGAACGGGTGTAGGTCTCATATTCCTGGCGCGGTGCAGTGCAAGGTTCGGGGCTTTCCAAAGCGCGCTCTTCAGCGCGACCTTCGAGCCATGTTCAGAGCAAGGCGACTGGCAACGACTGCGCAAGCTTCCTCGTTCATCTGTCGACAACATGAATGGATGACAGACGGGTTATCCATACTCCAACGGAGGCGCGGCATTCTATCACGCCGGCGCCTTGACGCCAGCGGTGCGCGATCTGACAGCGACAGCGCGGCGTTAGTTCGTTCTTAGACGATTGTCGACAATATTCATTTTGTCTTTGACTGTTGCAGCCGGATTCGCTAATTTCTGGCGAAGCGATTTGCAAGGTGTCGACAATATGCAGGACCTATCCAGCCTCAGCCCAGTGCTGACAGACGAAACGGAAACCTTGTCCGAAAACGTCTTCCGACGCATTCAGGCGGCCATCGTCAAGGGTGAGATCGCCCCGGGGAGCAAGATCTCCGAGCCGGAGCTGGCGCGCACCTATGGCATCAGCCGCGGGCCATTGCGCGAGGCCATCCACCGCCTCGAAGGGCAACGCCTGCTGGTGCGCGTGCCGCATGTGGGCGCGCGGGTGGTGTCGCTCAACCACGCCGAACTGATCGAGCTGTATGAAATTCGTGAATCGCTGGAAGGCATGGCCTGCCGCCTGGCCGCCGAGCGCATGAGCCAGGCCGATATCGACGAACTGCGGCGGGTGCTCGATACCCACGAGCGCGATGCGGCATTCCAGGCTGGCCTGGGTTACTACCAGCAGGAAGGCGACTACGACTTCCACTACCGGATCATCCACGGCAGTGGCAACCAGACCCTGGTCAAGATGCTGTGCGGCGAGCTGTACCAACTGGTGCGCATGTACCGCATCCAGTTCTCGGCCACACCGAACCGGCCGCGCCAGGCCTTTGCCGAGCACCATCGCATTCTCGACGCCATCGCCGACCGTGACGGCGAGCTGGCCGAACTCCTGATGCGCCGCCATATCGGCGCGTCCAAGCGCAACATCGAGCGTCACTATCTGGACGCCCAGAACAACAGCCCACGAGGTGAGAAATGACTGTGAAGAGCACCCCCGGTCAGCGTTTCCGCGACGCCGTTGCCGCCGAACATCCGTTGCAGGTGGTTGGCACCATCAACGCCAACCATGCGCTGCTGGCCAAGCGCGCCGGCTTCAAGGCCATCTACCTGTCCGGTGGTGGCGTGGCCGCCGGTTCGCTGGGCCTGCCGGACCTGGGCATCAGCAACCTCGACGACGTGCTCACCGACGTGCGCCGCATCACCGACGTGTGCGACCTGCCCCTGCTGGTGGATGTCGACACCGGTTTCGGGGCCTCGGCCTTCAACGTCGCCCGTACCGTGCGTTCGATGAGCAAGTTCGGCGCGGCTGCCATCCATATCGAAGACCAGGTAGGCGCCAAGCGTTGCGGCCACCGTCCCAACAAGGAAATCGTCAGCCAGCAGGAAATGGTCGACCGCATCAAGGCTGCGGTCGATGCCCGCAGCGATGACAGCTTCGTGATCATGGCGCGTACCGATGCCCTGGCGGTCGAGGGCCTGAACGCTGCACTGGACCGCGCCGCCGCTTGCGTCGAGGCCGGTGCCGACATGATCTTCCCGGAGGCCATTACCGAACTGCAGATGTACAAGACCTTCGCCAACCGGGTGAAGGCACCGATCCTGGCCAATATCACCGAGTTCGGTGCCACGCCGCTGTACACCACCGAAGAGCTGGCCTCGGTCGACGTGTCGCTGGTGCTGTACCCGCTGTCGGCCTTCCGCGCCATGAACAAGGCGGCGGAGAACGTGTACACCGCGCTGCGTCGCGACGGCACGCAGAAAAACGTGATCGACACCATGCAGACCCGCATGGAGCTCTACGATGCCATTGGCTACCACGCCTTCGAGCAGAGCCTGGATGCGTTGTTTGCCCAGAAGAAGGGCTGAAGGCTTCGGTTGGAGCGGCTGGCCTCTTC
>NZ_JBKGGT010000027.1:0-57942 GCF_052041995.1 Pseudomonas sp. SMV7
CGCGAGAAACTCGTTTAGCTTCAAACACTTGACTCGCTGCGATCTCTCGTAGCGGGAGGCGAATCATACAGCGTTTAAAACCGCTGTCAACCTTCATCTCAACCGCTGCCGATCATGCGACCGTAGCCTTTTCAGCTTCTTCGCCACTACTTAACTCATTGATTAACAAGGAGTTTTTCGTTCCGATGTCGCTGGAAGTGGGGCGCATTATAAGGGGATTCGGAGAGGGGTCAAGGGTTAATTTCAAGAAATTGCAATATACGCAAAAAAGACCGTATCAAGGCTGCCAAGTGCCCGCCACGACGCATTCAGCGCCTATGCGATCGAGTGCCGCGCGGGCGGCGCTCGATTTTGTCGGCGCTGCAAGGGTTGTGGCGGACACTTCTGAAAACCAACTCAGCTTCAAGACAACCCCCAACCCTCAAACCGCCCTCCCCTGCCTCCGGGCAATCTTGGGCAACACCCGCGAAACCACAGGCACCCGCAGCACCATCAACACAACACCTATAAGCGCATAGATCACCCACTCCCGCAGATCCGACCGAACGATCCACAAGAAATGCAGCAACCCCAACCCAAGCACGCCATACACCAACCTGTGCAGCTTCTTCCACCGCGCCCCCATTCGCCGCTGACTATACCGGTTCGAGGTAGCCGCCAAGGCCAGCAACCCGAGGAACCCCAATGCGCCCACAATAATGTATGGCCGCTTGCGTAGCTCCACCGCCAGCTGCCCCCAATCCAGCCCGAGGATAAAGAACAGATACGCCAGGATATGCAGCACGATATAGGCAAACACCCACAACCCCAGCTGTCGGCGCACCACGACCCAACCCGGCCAGCCCGTCAGCTTCTGCAGCGGCGTCATGCTCAAGGTAACCAGCAGGAAGGTCAGCGCCCCAAGCCCGAGGCGGTCCATCAGGATCTTGCCCGGGTCCGGCCCCAGCAGATTCAGCGCGGCCTCATACAACCACCAGGCCGGGAACAGGCACCCCACGATGAAGATGGCCAGACGCAACCAGGGGTAACGCATCAATAGTTCTTCCGCAGATCGAGCCCGGTATACAGCGACGCCACTTCATGGGCATAGCCATTGAACATCTGGGTTTCCCGCACATTGGGGCTGAACAGCCCGCTGGGCAACCGCCGCTCACGCGCCTGGCTCCAGCGTGGGTGATCGACCGACGGGTTCACATTGGCGTAGAAGCCATACTCGTCCGGCGCCAGGCCTTGCCAGGTAGTACCAGGTTGCTCAGCCACCAGGCTGATACGCACGATCGACTTGATACTCTTGAACCCGTACTTCCACGGTACTACCAAGCGCAATGGCGCGCCATTCTGGTTGGGCAGTTCGCGGCCATACATGCCCACCGCCAGGATCGCCAACGGGTGCATCGCCTCATCCAGGCGCAAGCCTTCCCTGTAGGGCCAGTCGATCAAGGCGAAACCCGAACGCTGCCCGGGCATGTGCTCCGGGTCCTTCAAGGTTTCGAAGCGTACATAGCGCGCCCTGGAAGTCGGCTCGACCTGCTTGAGTACCTGTGCCAACGGAAAGCCCAGCCATGGGATGACCATCGACCATGCCTCTACGCAGCGCAGCCGGTAGATGCGCTCCTCAAGCTGGTACGGTTTGACGAAGTCTTCCAGCGCATAGCGCCCGGGCCTACCCACTTCGCCATCGACCACAACGCTCCACGGTTCGGTTTTCAGGCTGTCGCCATTGGCCGCCGGGTCACCCTTGTCTGGCCCGAACTCGTAGAAGTTGTTGTAGTGGGTCGCATCCTTGAACGGGGTGATTGCCTCGTCCTTGACCGTTACCGCCTGCCACTGTGTGGCAGCAAGCTTGTCGGCAAACCAGGCTGGCGCGCGCCCGGCCTGTACATCGGCATAACGCGAGACCTCGGCCGCGCCGACCCTGCCGGGCAACGCCCCCAGGGCCAGAGCCGCCAGGGAACCGCCCATCAGGGCACGCCGGGAAAGATAGAGGCTTTCAGGGGTGATCTCCGATGCCTTGCATTCGGAAGACCTGGATAGCTTGATGAGCATGGGCGGCTCCATAGCACTGGATAGCGGATGTACCAGTGAGACTATGGAGCCGAAGGGTTATTCCAACATTAACGGGCTGTCAGGCTTTACGCCGACGCCCCTTCAGCAGGAACTGGATCGGTCCCGAAGCCGCATAGGCGAGGAAGATCAACAGCAGGATGCGCGGCGGGTCGCTGAACACCACGGCAAACACCAGCACCACGGCCAGGATCGCCACAAACGGCACACGGCCCTTGAGGTCCAGTTCCTTGAAGCTGTTGTACTTGATGTTGCTGACCATCAGCATGCCGGCAGCAGCCACTAGCAGCGCCACCAGGAACGACAGCTTGGAACCCTGGATGCCGTAGTCGCTGAACGCCCATACGGTACCCGCCACCACGCCTGCAGCGGCCGGGCTGGCCAGACCGATGAAGTAGCGCTTGTCAGCAGTACCGACCTGGGTATTGAAACGTGCCAGACGCAACGCCGCACCCGCCACATAGATGAAGGCGACCATCCAGCCAACCTTGCCCATGTCGCCCAGCGCCCAGCCGAAGGCCAGCAAGGCCGGGGCCACACCAAAGGCGACCATGTCCGACAGCGAGTCGTACTCGGCACCGAAGGCGCTCTGGGTATTGGTCATGCGCGCGACACGGCCATCCAGGCCGTCGAGCACCATGGCCACGAAGATGGCGATGGCAGCGAAGGCAAAGTACTTGCTCGCCTCGCGCGGGTCACCGGCACTGAGGGCGCTCTGCGCACTCATCGAGCTGATGATGGAATAGAAACCGGCAAACAGGTTGGCGGTGGTAAACAGGTTGGGCAGCAGATAGATGCCACGGTGGCGCACCTTGCGCCCTTCGGCGTCATGCCCTTCTTCAACGTGCTCATCGACAGGTAGCAGGCTTTCGGCGTCGGAGGGCTTGTTCGGCTCTTCGGGACGTTCGCTCATGGAGGGTACCTTGCAACAGGATGGAAAATGTTCGACACGGGCCCGCAAGACAGGTTCTAACAGCCGGCCACTGGTCTGCTTTATACCAGAAGCCAGCTGCCAGAACGAAAAAACGCGGCCGAAGCCGCGTTTTTCATCCTTCGACAGACTCAGTTCTTGGTCTTGTCGACGATCTTGTTGGCCGAGATCCATGGCATCATCGAACGCAGCTGCTCGCCGATGATTTCGATGCCGTGAGCGGCGTTGTTGCGGCGCTTGGCGGTCATCGATGGGTAGTTGGTAGCACCTTCGGAGATGAACATCTTCGCGTACTCGCCGTCCTGGATGCGCTTCAGGGCATTGCGCATGGCCTTGCGGGATTCTTCGTTGATGACTTCCGGACCGGTAACGTACTCACCGTACTCGGCGTTGTTGGAGATCGAGTAGTTCATGTTGGCGATGCCGCCTTCGTACATGAGGTCAACGATCAGCTTCAGCTCGTGCAGGCACTCGAAGTAGGCCATTTCCGGCGCGTAGCCAGCTTCGACCAGGGTTTCGAAACCGGCTTTGACCAGCTCAACGGTACCACCGCACAGTACAGCCTGCTCGCCGAACAGGTCGGTTTCGGTCTCGTCCTTGAAGGTGGTTTCGATGATGCCGGTACGGCCGCCACCCACGCCCGAGGCGTAGGACAGGGCGACGTTCTTGGCGTTGCCCGAAGCGTCCTGGTAGATAGCGATCAGGTCAGGAATGCCGCCGCCTTTGACGAACTCGGAGCGAACGGTGTGGCCCGGGGCCTTCGGCGCGATCATGATCACGTCGAGGTCGGCACGCGGAACCACCTGGTTGTAGTGGATCGAGAAGCCGTGGGAGAAGGCCAGGGTGGCGCCCTTCTTGATGTTCGGCTCGATTTCCTGCTTGTACAGCTGGCCCTGGAATTCGTCCGGGGTCAGGATCATGACCAGGTCGGCGGCAGCGACGGCGGAGGCAACGTCGGTCACTTTCAGGCCGTGGGCTTCTGCCTTGGCAACGGTGGCCGAACCTTTACGCAGACCGATGGTGACATCCACACCGGAGTCCTTCAGGTTGCACGCCTGAGCGTGACCCTGGGAACCGTAACCGATGATGGCGACTTTCTTACCCTGGATGATGGAAAGGTCGCAGTCTTTATCGTAGAAAACTTTCATGAAAATACCCCTGGTTATATCTCGGCCCCTGCGGAGCCATCGCTAATTTGTGGAATTCAGATGCTGAGCACTTTGTCGCCACGGGCAATGCCGGTAACGCCGCTGCGCACGGTTTCGAGAATCGATGCGGTGCCGATCGCCTGGATGAAGCTGTCCAGTTTGTCGCTGGTACCGCTCAGCTGCACGGTGTACACGCTGGCGGTCACATCGACAATCTGGCCACGGAAGATATCCGTGGTGCGCTTGATCTCGGCGCGCTGGGCACCGGTGGCCTTGACCTTGACCAGCATCAGTTCACGCTCGATGTGAGCGCTTTCCGACAGGTCGACAAGCTTGACCACTTCGACCAGCTTGTTCAGGTTCTTGGTGATCTGCTCGATCACTTCGTCATGGCCAACGGTGGTCAGCGTCAGACGCGACAGGGTCGGGTCTTCGGTCGGCGCCACGGTCAGGCTTTCAATGTTGTAGTTACGCTGGGAGAACAGGCCGACCACGCGGGACAACGCACCAGGTTCGTTTTCCAGCAGCAGGGAAATGATGTGCCGCATATCAGGTACGCTCCGTCTTGCTCAGCCACATGTCACGCATCGAGCCATCCTTGATCTGCATCGGATAGACGTGCTCGCTGCGGTCAACCGCGATGTCGATGAACACCAGGCGGTCCTTCATCGCAAACGCTTCTTCCAGCTTCGGCTTGAGGTCCTTCAGGCTGGTGATGCGGATACCCACATGGCCATAGGCCTCGGCCAGCTTGATGAAGTCAGGCAGCGACTCGACATACGAGTGCGAGTGACGACCGTTGTAGGACATGTCCTGCCACTGGCGGACCATGCCCAGCACACCGTTGTTCAGGTTGACGATCTTCACCGGCAGGCCGTACTGCATGCAGGTGGACAGCTCCTGGATGTTCATCTGGATGCTGCCTTCGCCAGTCACGCAGGCCACGTCCTGGTCCGGGAAGTTGAGCTTGACGCCCATCGCCGCCGGGAAGCCGAAGCCCATCGTGCCCAGGCCACCGGAGTTGATCCAGCGGTTTGGCTTGTTGAAACGGTAGTACTGCGCCGCGAACATCTGGTGCTGGCCGACGTCGGAAGTGACGAAGGCGTCGCCATGGGTCACTTCGCACAAGGTCTCGATGACCTTCTGCGGCTTGATGACGTTGCCGTCGCCCTTGTCGTACGGGAACAGCTCGCCATTGCCACGCCATTCATCGATCTGCTTCCACCAGGCATCCAGCGCCGCCTTGTCAGGCTGCTCGCCGATTTCCTTGAGGATACCGAGCATCTCGCTGAGGACGCTGTCAACCGGACCGACGATCGGCACGTCGGCCTTGATCATCTTGGAGATCGACGCCGGGTCGATGTCGATGTGGATGATCTTGGCGTTCGGGCAGAACTTGGCCGGGCCGTTCACCACGCGGTCGTCGAAACGGGCGCCGACGGCAAAGATGACATCGGCATGGTGCATGGCCATGTTGGCAGTGAAGCTGCCGTGCATGCCGAGCATGCCGAGGAACTGGCGGTCGGTACCCGGGAAGCCACCGAGGCCCATCAGGGTATTGGTGACCGGCAGGTTCAGCGATTTGGCAATTTCGGTCAGGGCTTCGGAACCGCCACCGAGAATCACGCCACCGCCGGAGTACACCACCGGGCGCTTGGCCGCCAGCAGCATCTCCGCAGCCTTGCGGATCTGTCCGGAATGACCGCGAACGGCCGGGCTGTAGGAACGCAGCTTGACCTTTTTCGGGTAGACGTATTCGAACTTCTCGGCCGGGTTGGTCATATCTTTCGGAATGTCGACCACGACCGGACCTGGGCGACCGGATTGCGCCAGGTAGAATGCTTTTTTCAGAACTTCCGGGATTTCGCTGGCATGTTTGATCATGAAGCTGTGCTTCACGATCGGCCGCGAAATGCCGATCATGTCGGTTTCCTGGAAGGCATCGGTACCGACCATGGTGCTGGGCACCTGACCGGACAGGATGACCATCGGGATCGAGTCCATGTAGGCAGTGGCAATACCGGTAATGGCATTGGTCGCACCAGGCCCGGAAGTTACCAGTACCACGCCGGCCTTGCCGGTGGCACGGGCGTAGCCGTCCGCCATATGGGTAGCCGCCTGCTCATGACGAACCAGGATGTGCTCGACTTCCGGTTCCTTGAACAGCGCGTCGTAAACATGCAGGAGAGCACCACCAGGGTACCCGTAGATGTGCTTAACGCCTTCGTCACGCAAGAAGCGGACGACCATCTCAGCGCCAGATAAAAGCTCCACGTTGTTCACCTCTAAAACGCCAGAATACCGCCCTCACTGGACGGGTCTTAATAGGTTTACTGCCAAGCAGAGCATGAGCGAACGTCAGCACTGACTGAGCAAGTATTGGGAGCGCCCCAGAGTGTTGCGGGGTTTTCCCACCCAGCGCGAGGTAACGCGTTGCGGGGTGTAACAGGTCGGCGCGGGTGTGCGCCTCATGATCTGCTTAGCGGGTCTGCTTCTGGCAGTCCCTCTACAGCGGAGATTGGATTCTTCTGATTCGGCGCCAACAAGTCAAGAAAAATTATTGCCAATTTTTCGCCAAGATGAATTCCTGCCACCACTAAAAATCGCTTCAGCAGCAGAATTAATAAGATTTCCACAAAAAAGGGCCACAATCTGCGGCCCTTGAAGGAAAAACTGAAGAAATCAGGCTGAAGGAGCAATCAATTGATCGAAAGCTGCCAACAGGCGCCGAAGCTCGCGGCTTTGTTCCGGACGGTCGGTAAATACGGTTTCGGCCATGACCAGGATGCCAGAGGCATTGGGCAGCGGGTGGCCCAGCTCGATGATGATCTTCATGCGCGGCAGGAATATCCATTGCAGCCATTGCTCGAAGCTGAGGGTATCGACGGCGAACGGCACAGTGCTGGCCAGTGCCTCGTCGCTTGGCGCCTCGGCATCCCACCAACCCTGCACCTGCAGCTCACGCTCGATCAGCATCAGATGGTCGGCAATATCCAGGATGCGTTGCTCGATCATCACGAATTGACCCGAGCCTTTTGCCGGGCCAGCGCAGCACCAGCGCTGTCACCCTGCTTTTCGCGGGCCTGGGCGATGGTGTTCCACAGCTCGGCCTGCAAGCTCGGGCGGCCGTTGGCGTAAGTCAGGGCGCGACGCGCCAGTTGCTCGGCCTGTGGCGCGTCACCTTGCGACAGGCGCACCTGGGCCAGGCGGTACAGCACCTGCGGCTCGCGCGGGGCAATGCGCTGGGCACGTTCCAGGCTGGAAGCAGCACCGTTGAAGTCACCGCTACCCTGCTGCGACTGCGCAGTAGTCAGCAGTGCCAGTACCGGGCCATCCAGTTGCTCATCTGCCGACAGCCCGCCTGCAGCGGCACCGCTACGCGGGATACCGGTCGGGGCGCTGGTGCTTTGCGGGGCGCTGTTCATCGCGGCGATGTCGAACGGTTCGTCGGCGATCGGGTTCGGATTGGTGGTCATAGGCGCCGAACTGACCGGGCCGGTTGTGATCGGCCCCGGCGTGATCGGCGAGGTGCTGATCGGTGCCGAGCCGTTGGCCGCCGGGAATGTCTGGATGCCGGAGGCACCCGCACCCTGCGGGATCATCACGGTGACGCCAGAGTCCTCGGGCAGCGTTTGCGCTTGCGCGGTACCCGCGTTATAGCCACCCGCCGAGCGGTTGGCCGTGACGCGTTCGCTATTGGACACGCGGGTGCTCGAGTCGACCACCGGAATATTGCCGCGCGGGACACTGGCGCACCCCTGGAGCACAGCCAGCGCCGTCACGGCAGGAAACAGCCACTTGTTCACGTCACACCTCTTCAATGCAGCCTGTGCTTAATTCATCCAGCCCTTGACCCAGTCCATGACCGATTCAACCGGATCCTGCTCGCCGCCACAGGTCGCACCGGCGGGCGGTTCACTCCCGCGAATATACGGCATCTGCACTGCGCCCGGACAGCTGCCATCAGAACCATGGCCACTGTATGGGTCAATCCACGCCTGCACCACGTTGTCCGGTTGCGGCATGTCCAACGGCAGCGGGTCGGCCTTCTTCATGAAGCTGGTCCACACCTGCAGGGCACCGGTAGCGCCGGTAAATGGCGTTTTGCCGTTGTCGTCACGGCCCATCCATACCACGGCCAGCAGGTCCTGGCTGAAACCGGAGAACCAGCTGTCACGCGAGTCGTTGCTGGTACCGGTCTTGCCCGCCAGGGTCAGCGTGCGCGGCAAGGTGTTGTATACCGAGCGGCCGGTACCTTCGCGCATTACCCGCTGCATGGCGTTCTGCACCAGGTAGATGGCGCCCGGGTCGAAGGTCTGCTGGATCTGGAACGGGTAGCGCTTGAGCGGCTCGCCCTCGGCGGTGAGCACGCTGCGGATACCGCGCATCGGCGTATTGAAGCCGCCGTTGGCGATGGTCTGGTACATGGTCGCCACCTGCATTGGCGACATGCCGCCAGCGCCCAGCAGCATGGCCGGGAAGGCTGGCCAGTCGACATTCACGCCCAGCCGGCCGATGGTCTTGATCACGTTCGGCACGCCCACTTCCAGGCCGATCTTGGCGGTCGACAGGTTGTAGGAGTTGGCCAGCCCCTGGTACAGGTAGATGGTGCCATGCGGGCGGCGGTCATAGTTCTGCGGGCGCCAGACCTGGCCGTCGGCGCCTTTGACCGAGAAGGGCTCGTCCTGCACCCAGCTGGTCAGCGTGTACTTGCTCGGTTGCTCCAGCGCGGTCAGGTAAACCGCCGGCTTGACCAGCGAGCCGATCGGGCGCACGGCATCGATGGCGCGGTTGAAGCCAGCAAAACCGGCCTGGCGGCTGCCGATCAGCGCCTGCACTTCACCGGTTTCCGGGTTGGTCACGACCATCGCCGACTCGACTTCGTCAGCCCCCTTGCGACCTGCCAGGCGCTTGAAGGTCTCGCTCATCGAGGCTTCGGCCTTCATCTGCAGGATCGGGTCGAAACTGGTGAAGATGCGCAGGCCCTCTTCGGTCAGGTCTTCGTCGCGGTAGTCCTGGCGCAGCTGACGCTTGACCAGGTCAAGGAATGCCGGGAACGAGCTGTCAGCCAGGCTGCCGCGCTTGGTCACGCCCAGCGGCATCTTTTTCGCCGCATCCACTTCCGCCTGGCTCGCCACGCCCTGTTCGGCCACCAGGTCGAGCACCAGGTTGCGGCGCGCAAGGGCACGGTCGGGGTAGCGTCGCGGGTTGTAGTAGGACGGGCCTTTGACCATGCCCACCAGCAAGGCGATCTGGTGCAGTTTCAGCTCCGACAGCGGCTGGCTGAAGAAAAACTGGCTGGCCAGGCCGAAGCCGTGCACCGCACGCTGACCATCCTGGCCGACGAACACCTCGTTGAGGTAGGCCTCGAGGATTTCGCGCTTGTCGTAATGCAGCTCCAGCAGCACGGCCATCATGGCCTCGGTCAGTTTGCGGCTGAGGCTGCGCTCGCTGGTGAGGTAGAAGTTCTTCACCAACTGCTGGGTCAGGGTACTGCCGCCCTGGCGCATCGAGCCGGCTGACGTGTTGACCCAGAGGGCGCGGGCGATCGATTTGGGCGACACCCCGAAGTGGCTATAGAAATCGCGGTCTTCGGTGGCCACCAGGGTTTCGAGCAGGTACTTGGGCACCTGGTCGATCTTGATCAGAATGCGGTCTTCAAGGTTTTTCGGGTAGATGCCGCCGATCATCAGCGGCTCCAGGCGCACCACATCGAGCGCCTTGCCGTTGGCTCCGGACAGGCCTGCAACGTAGTCGCCGGAGAAGCGCACCCGCACGAACTGTGCTGGCTCCATGCCCTCGTAGAACTGGAAGCCGCGGGTGTTGAGGTCGACCGTATTGCCGTTGACCGACGCCGCACCGGGGCCATTCGCAGCGTTTTCACGGCGATAGCCGAGCGCATCCAGCTCGGTGAGGAAGTCGTCCTTGCTCAGCTTCTGCCCGGTGAACAGCTCCAGCGGCCGGGCGTACACCTTGGCCGGGATGGTCCAGCGCTTGCCGGAGAACTTTTCCTGGACGACGGCATCGAGGTAAACCGCGAAGCCGGCAACGATCACCAGGCCGACCAGGCTGAGCTTCAAGGCCCAGCCCAGCCAGGCGCGGGAGCGGCCGGTCGGGCGTTTCTGAGGGGTGCGGGGGTTTCGGGTTCGAGTCATGGCGGCGGATTATACGCACTTTATAAAGGCTGGGCAGACGGCCCGGCGGTAGGCAGGGGCGGCACCATTGACCATAATGGCGCATTCGAATTCCCTGCCCCGGAAGGATTTCCCGTGAGCCAAGCCCTTATCACCGCGCTGCAGAACCCTGCCCTGTACCCTCACCCCGTGGAGGAGTTCCAGCTGATCGAGACGCATATCTCCTGGGTTCTGCTCACCGGCGAGTATGCCTACAAGATCAAGAAGCCGATGAACTTCGGCTTCCTCGACTTCACCAGCCTGGATCAGCGCCAGCACTTCTGTAACGAAGAATTGCGCCTGAACCAGCGCCTGACCGACGGCCTGTACCTGGAAGTGCTGCCGATTACCGGTAGCGTCGAGGCGCCGCAGATCGGTGGCGCAGGCGAAGCCATCGAATACGTGCTGAAGATGCGCCAGTTCCCCCAGGGGCAGATGCTCAATACCCTGCAGGCCAATGGCGAACTGAACGCCGCGCATGTCGACCAGATGGCCCGGCAGATCGCCGAATTCCACTTGCAGGCGCCCCGTGTGCCGGTGGAGCACCCCCTGGGCACGCCGGACAGCGTGATGGCGCCCGTGGAGCAGAACTTCGAGCAGATTCGCCCGTTCCTCAGCGACAAGGCCGACCTGCAGCAGCTTGACGCCCTGCAGGCTTGGGCACGCAGCAGCTTCGAGCGCCTGCATGGCCTGCTGGAAAAGCGCAAGGCCAACGGTTTCATTCGCGAATGCCACGGTGACATCCACCTCGGCAACGCGACGCTGATCGATGGCAAGGTGGTGATCTTCGACTGCATCGAGTTCAACGAACCGTTCCGCCTCACCGACGTCTACGCCGACACCGCTTTCCTGGCCATGGACCTGGAAGACCGCGGCCTGAAATGCCTGGCCCGGCGCTTCATCAGCCAGTACCTGGAACTGACCGGCGATTACGAAGGCCTGGAACTGCTCAACTTCTACAAGGCCTACCGCGCGCTGGTACGGGCCAAGGTGGCGCTATTCAGCATGCCGGCCAATGCCGATGGCGTGCAGCGTGCGACCACCCTGCGCACCTACCGCAACTACGCCAACCTGGCAGAAAGCTACAGTGCCATCCCGTCGCGCCTGCTGGCCATTACCCATGGGGTTTCGGCGGTAGGCAAAAGCCACGTGGCCATGCGCATGGTCGAGGCCCTCGGCGCGGTCCGGGTACGCTCGGACGTTGAGCGCAAGCGCCTGTTCGGCGAGCAGCAGCAGGCCGATGCGGGCCAGCTGAGTTCAGGCATCTATGCCCAGGACGCCAGTGCCGCTACCTACCAGCGCCTGCACGAGGTGGCGGCAACCATTCTGCGTGCCGGCTTCCCGGTAGTGCTGGATGCCACCTACCTCAAGCGCGAGCAGCGCCAGGCAGCAGCCGATGTCGCCAGCCAGACCGGTGTGCCGTTCCTGATCCTCGACTGCCATGCACCGGACGCGGTCATTGCCAGCTGGCTGGGGCAGCGCCAGACAGAGCAGAACGACCCATCGGATGCCACCCTCGACGTGATCAAGGCCCAACAGGCCAGCCGTGAGCCACTGGATGCGCAAGAGCTGGCACAGAGCAAACGCGTCGATACCCAGGATGCCGGTAGCATGGACCAGGTGATCGAGCAGATTCGCCAGCGCTTGCCTGGGCTGTAGGTTCAGCGCTTTCCCGTGGGGGCCTCTTCGCGGGCTTGCCCGCTCCCACAGGTACAGCACAGGCCCTGAAAGCTGTGCCGCACCTGTGGGAGCGGGCAAGCCCGCGAAGAGGCCCCCAGGTCATCTCGTCGCCCTCAATGGCAAAAGGCCGCGCATTTTCCAACCCCCGCTACACTCCTCTCTGACCTGCTCGCGATTTATCCCCCATGACCCGTTCAGCCATCGCAAGGAGGCTCGATGAACGATGAATTGCAGCATCTGAAGAACCTTGGCAAGACCTCTGCGCAGTGGCTGCATGCAGCGGGCATCCACAGTGCATCGGATCTGCGACGCCTGGGCGCGGTGGGCGCGTACCAGGCCGTGAAGACGCGAGGGTTCCGCGCATCGAAGGTGCTGCTGTATGCCATTGAAGGCGCGCTTCTGGACATGCACTGGAACGATTTGCCGCTAGAACGCAAGGAAGCGCTCAACCAGCAGCTGGACGCAAAATGCCCGCCGCAAAAAAATCCGAAATAATCGTGGGAAAGGGATTGACCTCGAAATGAGAATCGTTATGATTATCACAACTGGTCGCGAGACTGGTTGGATAAGCTAAGAGACCTTGGTTCGGACTCTCAGATTATCTCCTCATCAGGCTAATCACGGTTATTGACCCGGCAGTTTGCCGGGTCTTTTTTTGCCAGGCGTGTGGGCATCAGCGTTGTAATTGGGCGCAGTAGTCCTGCGCCGGCAGTGCCGCCGTATACCATACGTAATCCGCTTGCCCCGCCTCGACCTGCTCACCCGCCTCAGCCAACAGTAAAACCCTGCTGCTACCCTGCGCACCCAAGTCAGCCAGATGCAACGGCACGCCCAGGTCCTTGCGCACATGATAGGCACCGGCAAACAACAAAGCTGGCTGCGGTGCCGCTAACAGGCGCTCGGCCATTCGCCGGTCGCGCTGCTGCTGCACGGCCAACATTGCGGGCAACTGGCTGTCCGGAAGCATCCCGCAATGGCCGGCGCGCACCTGTTGCAGCAACGCGGCCTTGACCGCTGGTGCATTCGACCGCTCGCCAACCAGCGATGCCGGTTGCCGATACGCCTGGCGCATCTGGCCGGGGGACAGGTTGGCAGCCAGCAAAGGAATGCGTTGCTGCAACGCCTCGGTGACGATTGGCCCGTACATCTGCCAGTCCCAACCGTCCTGCCAGGCCAGCGCCTGTGGCAGATCGGCCGGCACGGGTTGCCCCGCGAGCCGGTCCAGCAGCGGTTGCTGCTCGGGCTGCAGCATTTCCAGCAGCAGGCTGCCTTGGGCACGCTGGGCCTGCAGCGCCCGCAACAGCCACAGTTGCAGGGCATGGTGGTCGGGGTTGTCGTGTTTCTCACCGACCAGTACCCGCGGCGCAACAGCCAGGCGTTCTACCAGTTGCTCTGGGTTGAGCAGTTGCCCGCTGGCAAGCTCGACGATATGCCCCAGCTCGGGATGGGCGCGCCCTTCACTGCTTTGCCAGGCTGGCAGCGCTGGCAGGCTGGCCTGGCAACCGCCAAGGGCCAACGCGAGGCATAACGAGAAACCTGACAACAGCGGATGGCGCATGTGCGATACCTCTCTGTCACTCACGATGGATCTGGCCGGTGCCGAGAAAGCGGACGTCTGGTAGCCTGCGGCGAAACTGCGCAGCACAGGCAGCCAGGCACAGCGAATGCAGGTAACCTGATGGACATCCACACTGGCGGGTCAAGCCATCACTTGTTTCACGAGTCGTCGTTGCCATGCACTTCCTTTGTACTTCCCAGAGCCTTGTCGAAGGCCAGAGTCGCGCCTTCAGTGTAGAAGGCGTCGAGTTGTTCGGCGTGCGCCGTCTGGGCCAGGTTTACCTTTACCGCAACCGTTGCCCGCACCGCGGCATACCCCTGAACTGGGCGCCAGATGCCTTCCTCGATGACAGCGCCAGCCTGATTCACTGCGCCCACCACGGCGCCTTGTTCCTCATCGAAAGTGGTGAGTGCGTGGCCGGGCCTTGCGAAGGCGAGTCACTTGAGGCCCTTGGCTGCCACGAAGACAGCCAAGGTATCTGGTTCAAGGCGTAAGCAGCACCGGCAGGCGGCGATCGATGACGATGCCCTCCGGGTTCAGGCGGGTGCCGTAAGCCAGCACTTCCACGCCATCGGCCACGGCATCGCGCAGTGCCTGGGCATAGGCCGCATCGATTTCCTCGGCCGGGCGCACTGCATCGACACCGGTCAGGTTGACGCAATACAGCTGCACCGCCCGCACGCCCTGCCGGGCCAGCTTGGCCAGTTCACGCAGGTGCTTGGCGCCGCGCTGGGTCACCGCATCGGGAAAAGCCGCGACCGAGCTGTCGGGATAGCCAAGGGTCACGCTCTTGACCTCGACATAAGCCGGGGCACCATTGAGCTCCAGGCGAAAATCGATGCGGCTGCCTTCTTCGCCGTAGGCCACTTCCCGCCTGAGTGCAGTAAAGCCTGCCAGTTCGGCGATGGTGCCGGCATGCAAGGCTTCTTCGACCAGCGCATTGGCCCGCCCGGTGTTCACGCAGGCCAGCCGCCCTTGCGGGGTTTCGCTGATTTCCCAGGTACCTGGCAGCTTGCGCTTGGGGTCGTTGGAGCGGCTGAACCATACCTCCCCGCCTTCACGCATGCAGTTCAGCATCGAGCCGGTGTTAGGGCAATGAATGGTCATCTGCTCGCCGCCCACCATTTCGATATCGGCGAGAAAACGTTTGTAGCGGCGCAGCAGGCGACCTTTTTCCAGTGACGGCGAAAATCGCATCAGCCTTGCCAGCTCCGCAAGCCGCGGGCAATGCGCTGTACCGCTTGTTCCAGGCGCGGCAGGCTCTGGGTGTAGGCAAAGCGCACATGGTGCCCGGCCAGATGCCGACCGAAATCCAGACCCGGTGTGAAGGCGATGTGCTCGGTCTCCAGGAAGTGCCGGCAGAAAGCGAACGCGTCACCGCCAAAGGCACTGATGTCGGCGTAAAGGTAGAACGCCCCCTGCGGTTCAACGGCAATCCGGAAGCCCAGTTCGCGCAGGGCGGGCAACAGGTAGTCGCGACGGCGGGCGAACTCGGCGCGGCGCGCTTCGAAAATGGCCAGGGTCTCGGGCTGGAAACACGCCAACGCAGCGTGCTGGGCCATGCTCGGCGCGCTGATGTACAGGTTTTGCGCCAGCTTTTCCAGGTCTGCCACGGCGCCCGGCGGCGCTACCAGCCAGCCGAGGCGCCACCCGGTCATGCCGAAATACTTGGAAAAACTATTCAGCACGAAGGCCGAGTCATCCACTTCCAGCACGCTGGGTGCATCCATGCCATAGGTCAGGCCGTGATAGATCTCGTCCACCACCAGGTGGCCGTGGCGCTCCCGGGTAGCTCTGGACAGGCTGGCCAGTTCGTCTCTGCCCAGCACGGTGCCGGTCGGGTTGGCTGGCGAGGCAACCAGGGCGCCGACGGTGTCCTTGTCCCAATGGCGCTGCACCAGGTCGGCGGTCAGCTGGTAATTGACCTCCGGGCCCACCGGCACCAGTTGTGCCCCGCCTTCGACCAGGCGCAGGAAGTGCCGGTTGCACGGGTAACCCGGATCGGCCAGCAGCCAGTGTTTGCCCGGGTCAACCAGCAAGCTGCTGGCCAGCAGCAGTGCACCGGAGCCGCCCGGCGTAATGAGGATGCGTTCCGGGTCGACACTCAGGCCGTAGCGCTGGCCATAGAAACCGGCAATCGCCTCGCGCAATGCCGGCAGGCCGCGGGCGGCGGTATAACGGGTGTGCCCGGCGGCGAGTGCCGCCTGGCCAGCAGCGACGATCGGTGCCGCCGTGGTGAAGTCCGGCTCGCCGATTTCCAGGTGGATCACGTCGTGCCCGGCCGCCTGCAGCTCGTTGGCCCGGGCCAGCAGCGCCATGACATGGAAGGGTTCGATGGCGCGGCTGCGCGCACTGTAAGGGTGGGCCATGACCTTCTCTCAATAGGGTCTAAACTGGAGATTCTACCTCTGCAAGCGATCGAACGTACCGCTCAGGCCGGTGTCAATCAGCAAGATCGGGCGGGGTAGCGCACCCCCGATCTAATCTGGTAAGTTCGGCGGCTCGCAGTCGCAGGGCCGGCGGGTGCCGGAGATGGAGCAGCCTGCGCATTGGATCAGATGAGTGAGAGGCGGTCTATTCATGTCCACCGTAGAAAAGCAAAAAGCCCAGACCATGTACGGTGTCGAGCCCTACGTAGAAACCAAGGGTGAAGAGTACATGGGCGAGCCCATGAAACAGCACTTCACCAAGCTTCTCGGCGCCTGGAAGCGAGACTTGATGGAAAGTGTCGACCGCACTGTGGACCATATGAAGGACGAGGCAGCCAACTTCCCCGACCCGGCCGACCGCGCCAGCCAGGAAGAAGAATTCGCCCTGGAGCTGCGTAACCGCGATCGCGAGCGCAAGCTGATCAAGAAGATCGACAAGACCCTCGAAAAGATCAAGGCCGACGAGTACGGCTGGTGCGAATCGTGCGGCATCGAGATCGGCCTGCGTCGCCTGGAAGCCCGTCCTACTGCGGACCTGTGCTTCGACTGCAAGGAAATCGCCGAGAAAAAGGAAAAGACGGTCGGCAAAGGCTGATCCTTCTTCCATCCGGACGGGGCGCATCATGCGCCCCGTTTCATTTTCATGCCCAGCCTGACCATGACCGATACCCGTTACATCGGGCGTTTCGCCCCCACCCCGAGCGGCTTCCTGCACTTCGGCTCGCTGGTCGCCGCCCTCGCCTCCTGGCTCGATGCCCGCGCTGTAAATGGCCGCTGGCTGCTGCGCATGGAGGATACCGACCCGCCCCGGGAAATGCCCGGTGCCCGCGATGCCATCCTGCAGACGCTGGAGCGCTATGGCCTGGAGTGGGATGGCGAAGTGGTGTTCCAGAGCCAGCGCCACGACGCCTACGCCGCTGTGGTCGACCGCCTGTTCAACATGGGCCTGGCTTATGCCTGCACCTGCTCACGCAAGCAGCTGGAGGGTTACAACGGCATCTACCCCGGGTTTTGTCGCAACGCCGGGCATGCGCGTGAAGGCGCGGCGATCCGCTTGCGGGTGCCGGAGCTGATCTATCGCTTTACCGACCGGGTACAGGGCGAGTTCCAGCAGCACCTGGGCCGTGAGGTAGGGGATTTCGTCATCCAGCGCCGCGACGGGCTGTATGCCTACCAGCTGGCAGTAGTACTGGATGATGCCTGGCAAGGTGTTACCGACATCGTGCGCGGCGCCGACCTGCTCGACAACACCCCGCGCCAGCTGTACCTGCAAGAGTTGCTGGGCTTTTCGCAACCGCGCTACCTGCATATACCACTGATCGTGCAGCCGGACGGGCACAAGTTGGGCAAATCGTACCGTTCGCCGCCGCTGCAGGCGGAGCAGGCGACACCGCTGTTGTTGCGGGCGCTGCGGGCGCTGGGGCAGGAGACCGATCCCGAGCTGTTGCTGGCGACGCCGGCCGAAGTGCTGGCGGTGGCTCGCAAACAGTGGCAGCCCGAGGCGATTGCGCAGCGGACCACGGTGCCAGAGGCTGATTTGCGCTGAGGCATTACCGGCCTCTTCGCGGGCACGCCCGCTCCCACAGGAACTACACCACCTTCAAGATTTGTGGTTTACCTGTGCGAGCGGGCGCGCCCGCGAAGAGCCCGGCACAGGCAACCCACCCCGCAAAAACAAAAGCCTAATAAATTCAACCCCTTGGCGAACCCCCTGGATTCCCGCTAGCATCCCCCCCGCCATTTGCGCCAATAATAAGTCCAAGCCCGCAGCGCCCAACCATCGAGGCCAGCATGTACATCTATCGTTTGGTCCTGCTTCTGGTCGTGGGGATCTACCTGTTCTCCCCGGCCATCATGGACTGGTGGATCGAACCGACCGGAGCCTGGTACCGCCCTTACCTGCTCTGGCTGATCCTGATCGTCGTCACCTTCATCCTGCAGAGCCAACGAGATGCCGATGAGCTTTAGCCTGACCCAGATGATCCTGATCAGCGCCGCGTACCTGATGGTGCTGTTCGGCGTGGCCTGGATCAGCGAGCGGGGCCTGATCCCGCGTTCGATCATTCGCCATCCGCTGACCTACACCCTGTCGCTGGGCGTGTACGCCAGTGCCTGGGCCTTCTATGGCTCGGTCGGCCTGGCCTACCAGTATGGCTACGGCTTCCTCGCCTGTTACCTGGGGGTGTCCGGCGCGTTCCTGCTGGCACCGGTGCTGCTCTACCCGATCCTCAAGATCACCCGCACCTACCAGCTGTCATCGCTGGCCGACCTGCTGGCGTTTCGCTTCCGCAGTACCTGGGCCGGCGCGCTGACCACGATTTTCATGCTGATCGGCGTGCTGCCCTTGCTGGCCCTGCAGATCCAGGCGGTGGCCGACTCGATCAGCATCCTCACCGGCGAACCGGTCAAGGCCCGGGTGGCCTTCGCCTTCTGTACCCTGATCATCCTGTTCACCATCTTCTTCGGTTCGCGGCACATCGCCACGCGCGAGAAACACGAAGGGCTGGTCTTCGCCATCGCCTTCGAGTCGGTGATCAAGCTGCTGGCGCTGGGCGGCATTGGCCTGTATGCGCTGTATGGTGTGTTTGGCGGCCCGCACCAGCTGGAGGTGTGGCTGCTGCAGAACCAGACCGCCCTGGCCGCCCTGCATACCCCGCTGCAGGAAGGGCCATGGCGCACCTTGCTGCTGGTGTTCTTCGCCTCGGCCATCGTCATGCCGCACATGTACCACATGGCCTTCACCGAAAACCTCAACCCGCGTTCGCTGGTCAGTGCCAGCTGGGGCCTGCCGCTATTCCTGCTGCTGATGAGCCTGGCCGTGCCGCTGGTGCTATGGGCCGGCCTGCGCCTGGGCGCCAGCACCAACCCCGAGTATTTCACCCTGGGCCTGGGAATTGCCGCCAACAACCAGGCACTGGCGCTGCTGGCCTACATCGGCGGGCTGTCGGCCGCCAGCGGGCTGATCATCGTCACCACCCTGGCACTGTCCGGCATGGCCCTCAACCACCTGGTGCTGCCGCTGTACCAGCCGCCGGCCGAAGGCAACATCTACCGTTGGCTGAAGTGGACCCGCCGCGCGCTGATCGTCGCCATCATCACCGCCGGCTTCATGTTCTACCTGACCCAGAACAACCACCAGAGCCTGGCCAACCTGGGCATCGTCGCCTTCGTCGCCACCTTGCAGTTCCTGCCTGGCGTGCTGTCGGTGCTGTACTGGCCCACCGCCAACCGCCGCGGTTTCATCGCCGGCCTGCTCGCCGGCACCCTGGTGTGGATGGTGACCATGCTGCTGCCGCTATTGGGCAACCTGCAAGGTTTCTACATTCCGCTGCTGGACATGATCTATGTGCTGGACGACACCAGCTGGCACATGGCAGCGATCGCCTCGCTGGCGGCCAACGTGCTGCTGTTCACCCTGATCTCGCTGTTCACCAACGCCAGTAGCGAGGAAGTCAGCGCAGCCGAGGCCTGCGCGGTGGACAATGTGCGCCGCCCGCAACGCCGCGAGCTGCACGCCGCCTCGCCGCAGGAGTTCGCCACCCAGCTGGCCAAGCCACTGGGTGCCAAGGCCGCACAGAAGGAAGTGGAACAGGCCCTGCGCGACCTTTATCTGCCGTTCGACGAACGCCGCCCCTATGCCTTGCGCCGCCTGCGCGACCGCATCGAGGCCAACCTGTCCGGCCTGATGGGCCCCAGTGTGGCGCAGGACATGGTCGAGACCTTCCTGCCGTACAAGTCTGGTAACGAAAACTACGTGACCGAGGACATCCACTTCATCGAAAGCCGCCTGGAAGACTACCATTCGCGCCTGACCGGCCTGGCGGCCGAGCTCGATGCCCTGCGCCGCTACCACCGCCAGACCCTGCAAGAGCTGCCAATGGGCGTCTGCTCGCTGGCCAAGGACCAGGAAATCCTGATGTGGAACAAGGCCATGGAGGAGCTCACCGGCATCGCCGCCAAGCACGTGGTCGGCTCACGCCTGGTTACCATCGACGAACCCTGGCGCGGCCTGCTGCAAGGGTTCATCAACGTGCCGGACGAACACCTGCACAAGCAGCGCCTGGCGCTGGATGGCCAGCCGCGCTGGCTGAACCTGCACAAGGCGGCCATCGACGAGCCATTGGCACCGGGCAACAGCGGCCTGGTGCTACTGGTCGAGGACCTTACCGAAACCCAGGCGCTGGAAGACAAGCTGGTGCATTCCGAACGCCTGGCCAGCATTGGCCGCCTGGCTGCCGGCGTGGCCCACGAGATCGGCAACCCGATCACCGGCATTGCCTGCCTGGCGCAGAACCTGCGCGAGGAGCGTGAGGGCGACGGCGAGATCATCGAACTGTCCAGCCAGATTCTGGAACAGACCAAGCGGGTTTCGCGCATCGTGCAGTCGCTGATGAGCTTCGCCCATGCCGGCGGCAGCCACCAGAACAGCGAAGAGCCCGTATGCCTGGCCGAAGTGGCGCAGGATGCCATTGGTCTGCTGGCGTTGAACCGGCGCAATTTCGAAGTACAGTTCTTCAACCTCTGCGACCCTGAGCACTGGGTCGAGGGGGACCCGCAGCGCCTGGCCCAGGTGCTGATCAACCTGCTCTCCAACGCCCGCGACGCCTCGCCACCCGGCAGCGCCGTGCGCGTGCGCAGCGAGGTCAACGAACACACCGTCGACCTGATCGTCGAGGACGAGGGCAGCGGGATTCCGAAGAACATCATGGACCGCCTGTTCGAACCCTTCTTCACCACCAAGGACCCGGGCGAAGGAACCGGACTGGGGCTCGCTCTGGTCTATTCCATCGTGGAAGAGCATTATGGGCAAATCACCATCGACAGCCCGGCCGATATCGAACGGCAGCGTGGCACCCGGATCCGCGTGACCCTGCCCCGGCATGTCGTAGCGACGTCCCCTGAAATTCGAGACCGTCGAGAGAATTGAATCAATGCCGCACATTCTGATCGTCGAAGACGAAACCATCATCCGCTCGGCCTTGCGTCGCCTGCTCGAGCGGAACCAGTACCAGGTCAGCGAAGCCGGCTCGGTGCAGGAAGCCCAGGAACGCTTCAGCATTGCCACCTTCGACCTGATCGTCAGCGACCTGCGCCTGCCAGGCGCACCCGGCACCGAACTGATCAAGCTCGGCCAAGGTACCCCGGTACTGATCATGACCAGCTATGCCAGCCTGCGCTCGGCGGTGGACTCGATGAAAATGGGCGCGGTGGACTACATCGCCAAGCCCTTCGACCATGACGAGATGCTCCAGGCCGTGGCACGTATCCTGCGCGACCGGCAGAACGCCCCGGCCGCCGCACCGGTTGCCGAGCCGCGCGCCAGTAATGGCAAGGCGGCCCCCGCCGACAAGGGCAGCGCCCCGGCCAATGGCGAGATCGGCATCATCGGTTCCTGCCCCCCGATGCAGGATATGTACAGCAAGATCCGCAAGGTCGCGCCCACTGACTCCAACGTGCTGATCCAGGGCGAGTCGGGTACCGGCAAGGAGCTGGTGGCCCGCGCCCTGCACAACCTGTCGCGCCGGGCCAAGGCGCCGATGATCTCGGTGAACTGCGCGGCCATCCCGGAAACGCTGATCGAGTCCGAACTGTTCGGCCACGAGAAAGGCGCGTTCACCGGCGCCAGTGCCGGGCGGGCGGGCCTGGTGGAAGCGGCTGACGGCGGAACCCTGTTCCTCGACGAAATCGGCGAACTACCGCTGGAAGCCCAGGCCCGCCTGCTGCGCGTGCTGCAGGAAGGCGAAATCCGCCGGGTTGGCTCGGTGCAGTCGCAAAAGGTCGATGTGCGCCTGATTGCCGCAACCCACCGCGACCTGAAGAACCTGGCCAAGGCCGGCCAGTTCCGTGAAGACCTGTATTACCGCCTGCACGTGATCGCCCTGAAACTGCCTGCCCTGCGCGAGCGCGGCAGCGACGTCAACGAGATTGCCAGCGCCTTCCTGGCCCGCCAGAGCGCGCGTATCGGCCGTGACGACCTGCATTTCTCTGCCGAAGCCGAACAGGCCATCCGTCATTACAGCTGGCCGGGGAACGTGCGGGAGCTGGAAAACGCCGTTGAACGCGCGGTCATCCTCAGCGAGAGTGCAGAAATTTCCGCTGACCTGCTGGGCATCGATATCGAACTGAGCGACCTGGAAGAGGACGAGATCCTTGACAACGCCCTGGCCGTGGCCAGCGCCTCCAACGCCAGCCATGAACCGACCGAAGACCTGTCGCTGGAGGACTACTTCCAGCACTTCGTGCTCGAGCACCAGGACCACATGACCGAAACCGAGCTGGCCCGCAAGCTCGGGGTCAGCCGCAAATGCCTGTGGGAACGCCGCCAGCGCCTCGGCATTCCGCGACGCAAGAGCAACGCTACCAGCGAATAACCGACCTGCCCGGGGCAGGAGGTTCCTCCTGCCCCTGTCTACAAACTCTCCGGCCCTTTCGCGGGCACGCCCGCTCCCACAGGAATTTCACTGCCCTAGAGGGTGGCAACTCCTGTGGGAGCGGGCGTGCCCGCGAAAGGGCCGGCAAAACCAGCGCACACACCCCAGGTAACACATCAGACCCCACGGAAATCTGTTACCCGGCCTTGACCGCCGTAACAGTTCCCGAGGCGTACGGTAACGAAATTTCCACATTTTCAGCCGGCGAAAGAGGTCACCGATGTCGCAAGCCCCTGTTTTTACTGGGTTTCAAAAAGTTGGCACGGCACCTGCTATATGTCTGGTACAAGAACAATAACAAGCACTGCAACCTAGAATAAGAACAAGACGAAACGGCTCACGCACAATAAAAACAAGACGGCGGAGGCGCAGCTAACTGATTCTTTTGGAGAGGATGCGTGTTTGGGGCTTGCCCCACGACCAGGCAGAGAACAACAAAAACTGCACTGAAAAGCAGCGCCTGAACTGGTTGGATCGACAGGTCAACGTGACATCAGCGGCCAAAGCAATCCGTTTGCTCTTAACCCCTGGCTTGGGGGTCGTCCACAAGCTTCGAGATTTGTGGGCAGGGCACTCAACAAAAACAAGAAGCCCAGCAGAAAAACAATAAGAGCACGCAACGACTTCTTGGGGAGCTTAGGCTCCCCTTGTCGTTTCTACCGTCCTGGCAGGCATCCTGCTACCCGCCTACACCATTCCTTGAGTAAATGCTAGAATCCCCGCCCATCATGCGGCCATTCTCCTATTCTTGGCCGAACATTCCTTCAAACAGTGCATCCCATGCTGAAGAAGCTGTTCCAGTCGTTCCGCCCGCCCGTACCGGGCCCGCATCACAGGCGTACCACACCTGAGGTGATCAACAAGAGCCAGCATTCGCTGCAGCGCCACCAGTTCAGCCGCCACGCGGTGAGCATCGTGGAACGCCTGCAGAGCGCCGGCTACCAGGCTTACCTGGTCGGTGGCTGCGTCCGCGACCTGATGCTTGGCATCACCCCCAAAGACTTTGACGTCGCCACCAGTGCCACCCCCGAGCAGGTCCGCGCCGAGTTCCGCAATGCGCGCATCATCGGCCGCCGCTTCAAGCTGGTGCACGTGCATTTCGGCCGCGAAATCATCGAAGTCGCCACCTTCCGCGCCCACCATTCGGAGGACGACCAGGGTGACAGCCACCGCTCGTCGCACAATGCCAGTGGCCGCATCCTGCGGGACAACGTGTACGGCACCCTGGAAGAAGACGCGCAACGCCGCGACTTCACCATCAACGCCCTGTACTACGACCCGGTCAGCGAGCGCATCCTCGACTATGCCAATGGCGTGCACGATATCCGCAACCGCCTGCTGCGCCTGATCGGTGACCCGACCCACCGCTACCAGGAAGACCCGGTGCGCATGCTGCGCGCGGTACGCTTTGCCGCCAAGCTCGATTTCGGTATCGAAAAGCACACGGTGCAGCCGGTGCGTGAACTGGCCCCACTGCTGCGCGAAATTCCGCCGGCGCGCCTGTTCGAGGAAAGCCTCAAGCTGTTCCTGTCGGGCCAGGGCGCCATCGCCTTCGAGATGCTGGTCGACTTGCAGCTGTTCGAACCGCTGTTCCCGGCCAGTGCGCATGCGCTGGACGAACGCCCGACCTACACCCATACCCTGATCAGCCAGGCGCTGCACAACACCGACCTGCGCGTGAAGCAAGGCAAACCGGTAACTCCGGCGTTCCTTTTCGCCGCGCTGCTGTGGCCAGCCTTGCCGGCCCGCGTGTTGCACCTGCAAGCCCAAGGCGTGCCGCCCATCCCGGCCATGAACGGTGCAGCCCACGACCTGATCGCCGAACAGTGCGCACGCATCGCCATCCCCAAGCGCTTCACCCTGCCGATCCGCGAGATCTGGGACATGCAGGAACGTCTGCCGCGACGCAGCGGCAAGCGCGCCGATGTGCTGCTGGACAACCCGCGTTTCCGCGCCGGTTATGACTTCCTGCTGCTGCGCGAGAGCGCCGGGGAAGAAACCGACGAGCTCGGCCAGTGGTGGACCGATTACCAGGATGCCAATGACAGCGAGCGCCGCGAGATGATCCGCGAGCTGGGCAGCCGCGACGAAGGCAGCGGTGCCGGCCCGCGCAAACGCAAACGCAGCGGCGGCAAGCGCAAGCGCGGCGGCGATGAGGCATTCGAGTGACCACCCGCGCCTATATCGGCCTGGGCAGCAACCTGGATGCACCGGCCGAGCAGCTGCGCAATGCCCTGCAGGCGCTCGACCAGGTAGAAAGTACGCGCCTGGTGGCGGCTTCGGCCCTGTATACCAGTGACTCACTGCTGCCAGGGCAGCCGCGCTACACCAATGCCGTCGCCGCCCTGGATACCGCCCTGCCGCCCTTGGCCCTGCTCGATGCACTGCAGGCCATCGAGAATGACCAGGGTCGCGTGCGCAAGGAACGCTGGGGCCCACGCACGCTGGATCTGGACATCCTGCTGTTCGGCGACCAGGTGCTCGATGAGCCACGCCTGAAAGTGCCGCACTACCACATGCACGCCCGGCCTTTCGTGTTGTACCCGCTGGCCGAACTGGTACCGGGCGATTTCCGCCTGGCCGACGGCCGCGCCCTCGCGCAACTGCTCGAAGCGTGCCCGTTCGTCGGTCTCGAACGCCTGTAAACCGGGCGTTCCAGCCGTGCACAGCGGCGCGGTAACGCCAGTAACACCCTGAACGTAACAATGCGGTAACAGGGTCATTGACTTCCCCCACCTCGCTCACGACTATAGGCGTCCCGTGTGGCACCGAAGTGCCGCTACCCGTATTTAGGCCCGGACGGACCTGTGCCCGAACATCACACGCGATGATGTGCCGCTCCGGAAGATGACTACGCGTTGAATGCAGTCGTTTCTTACAGCGCCTGAACGAGGAATTTCCTACATGCCTGAAGTAACCCTGACCACCCTCAATGGCCTCAAGGCCAAGGGTGAAAAAATCACCATGCTGACCTGCTATGACGCGACCTTCGCCAAGGCCGCCAGCCAGGCCGGTGTCGAAGTGTTGCTGGTGGGCGACTCGCTGGGGATGGTCCTGCAAGGCCACGACAGCACACTGCCGGTAACCACCGCGGACATGGCCTACCACACCGCCAGCGTCAAACGCGGCAACGATGGCGCGCTGATCCTCACCGACCTGCCGTTCATGGCGCATGCCACCCCGGAACAGGCTTTTGCCAACAGCGCCACGCTGATGCAGGCCGGCGCCCACATGGTCAAGATCGAAGGGGCTGCCTGGCTGGCCGAGACCATCCGCTTGCTGGCCGAGCGTGGCGTGCCGGTATGTGCACACATGGGCCTGACCCCGCAAACCGTCAACGTTCTGGGCGGCTACAAGGTCCAGGGCCGCCAGGAAGCCCAGGCCAGGCAGATGCGTGCCGACGCCATCGCCCTGGAGCAGGCTGGCGCGGCCATGCTGCTGCTCGAATGCGTGCCCAGCGAACTGGCGGCGGAAATTACCAGTGCCGTCGGTATTCCGGTGATCGGCATTGGTGCCGGCAGCGGCACCGATGGCCAGGTGCTGGTCCTGCACGACATGCTCGGCCTGTCGCTGAGCGGTCGCGTGCCGAAGTTCGTGAAGAACTTCATGCAAGGCCAGCCGGATATCCACAGCGCCATCGTCGCTTACGTCGAGGCAGTCAAGCAGGTCAGCTTCCCTGGCAGCGAACACGGGTTCAGTGCATGAATACAGTCAAGACCGTCCGCGAATTGCGCGCCGCCGTTGCTCGCGCGCGTAGTGAAGGCAAGCGCATCGGCTTCGTGCCGACCATGGGCAACCTGCACAGCGGCCACGCGGCCCTGGTAACCAAGGCCGCGCAGCGTGCCGATTTCGTGGTTGCCAGCATCTTCGTCAACCCGCTGCAGTTCGGCGCCAACGAAGACCTCGACAAATACCCACGTACCTTGGCCGCCGACCAGGAGCGCCTGCTGCAGGCCGGTTGCAACCTGTTGTTCGCCCCCACCGTCGACGAGATGTACCCAGACGGCATGAGCGTGCAAACCCGCGTCAGCGTTCCCCAGCTTTCCGAAGGCCTGTGCGGCGCCAGCCGACCCGGGCATTTCGAAGGCGTGGCCACTGTGGTTACCAAGTTGTTCAACATGGTCCAGCCCGACCTTGCCGTGTTCGGCGAAAAGGACTTCCAGCAGTTGGCGGTGATACGCGCCATGGTGCGTGACCTGAACATGCCGATCCAGGTCATTGGCGAGCCCACCGTGCGTGCCGAGGACGGCCTGGCGCTGTCGTCGCGCAACGGTTACCTGACGCCTGAGCAGCGCGCCACGGCGCCGGCGTTGTATCGCGCGTTGCAGCACATCGCTGCGGCCATCGGCCGGGGCCAGCGTGACTTCGCTGCCTTGGTTGCCGAAGGTCAGGCGCAACTGACTGCCGCGGGATTCCGCCCGGATTACCTGGAAGTGCGGCATGCCGTGAGCCTGCGTCCGGCGATGATCGATGATCGCGACCTGGTGGTGATTGCGGCGGCTTACCTGGGTAACACGCGGTTGATCGACAACCTTTACCTGCATGTGGAAGAGAAGACCGCGTAACCGCCTGGGGCTGCCTTGCAGCCCATGCGCCGCAGAGCCAGCTCCCGCAGGGGCGCAAAGCGCCCCAAATTCCCTCTGCCATACCCATTCCCTGCCAGTGGCCTTTTCCTATAATGTTGCCAGCCTGAACCCGGCAATGACTGCCGTGTCCAAGGCATCACCACGCACCAAGGGAACCCCGCGCAATGGCGTATTACCGTACACCCCACGATGTGACGGCCCTGCCCGCCTGGCAGGCGCTCCAGCAACACCGCGACGCCATGCAAGGCTTCAGCATGCGCGAAGCCTTCGCCGCCGACGCCAAACGCTTCGACCAGTTCTCCCTGAGCTCATGTGGCCTGTTCCTCGACTACTCGAAGAACCTGATCACCGAACAGACCCGTGACCTGCTGGTGAACCTGGCTGACCAGGTCGGCCTGCAAGACGCCATCAAGTCGATGTTCAGCGGCGAGATCATCAACGCCTCCGAAGGCCGCCCGGTGCTGCACACTGCCCTGCGCCGGCCGGTGGGCGACAAGCTCAGCGTCAACGGCGTGAACGTCATGCCGGAAGTGCACAAGGTGCTCAACCAGATTACCGAACTGGTCGGCCGCATCCATGACGGCCTGTGGCGCGGCTACAGCGAGAAGCCAATCACCGACGTGGTCAACATCGGCATCGGTGGTTCGTTCCTCGGCCCCGAACTGGTTTCCGAAGCGCTACTGCCGTATGCCCAACGCGGCGTGCGCTGCCACTACCTGGCGAACATCGACGGCAGTGAATTCCACGAGCTGTCGGCCAACCTGCGTGCTGAAACCACCCTGTTCATCGTCTCGTCGAAGTCGTTCAACACCCTCGAGACGCTGAAGAACGCCATGGCCGCACGCACCTGGTACCTGGCCCAGGGCGGTTCGGAAGCTGAGCTGTACCGCCACTTCATCGCTGTTTCCAGCAACAAGGCCGCGGCCGTGGCCTTCGGTATCCGCGAAGAGAACATCTTCCCGATGTGGGACTGGGTCGGCGGGCGCTACTCGCTATGGTCGGCCATCGGCCTGCCGATTGCCCTGGCCATCGGCATGGCCAACTTCAAGGAGCTGCTGTCCGGTGCCTACACCATGGACCAGCACTTCCAGACCGCACCGTTCGAAAAGAACATGCCGGTGCTGCTGGCCCTGCTGGGCGTCTGGTACGGCAACTTCTGGGGCGCAAGCAGCCACGCGATCCTGCCGTACGACCATTACCTGCGCAACATCACCAAGCACCTGCAGCAGCTGGACATGGAGTCCAACGGCAAGAGCGTGCTGCAGGATGGCAAACCGGTGAAGACCGATACCGGCCCGGTGATCTGGGGCGGCGTCGGCTGCAACGGCCAGCATGCCTACCACCAGTTGCTGCACCAGGGCACCCAGCTGATCCCGGCCGACTTCATCGTGCCGGTAGTGAGCTTCAACCCGGTCGCCGATCATCATCAGTGGCTGTACGCCAACTGCCTGTCGCAGAGCCAGGCGCTGATGCTGGGCAAGACCCGCGAGGAAGCCGAAGCCGAACTGCGCGCCAAGGGCCTGAATGAAGCGGACATCGAGAAGCTGGCCCCCCACAAGGTGATCCCGGGCAACCGCCCGAGCAACACCCTGGTAGTGGAACGCATCAGCCCGCGCCGTCTGGGCGCCCTGGTGGCGATGTACGAACACAAGGTGTTCGTGCAGAGCGTGATCTGGGGTATCAACGCCTTCGACCAGTGGGGCGTGGAACTGGGCAAGGAGCTGGGCAAGGGCGTTTACCAGCGCCTGGTCGGCAGCCTGGAAGACAGCGCCGAGGACGGCTCCACCCAGGGCCTGATCAACTACTTCCGCGGCCGTCACCGCGGTTGATCCCGACGCCACTCGATCGCTCCGTGCAGGAGCGGCCTTGTGTCGCGATGGCCCGTAGAGCGGCACCCGGGGTTTCAGCGCTGGTGCGTCAATTGTCGGGGCCGCTCGCGGCCCATCCTGACACAAGGCCGCTTCTACCAGGACCGGGCCCGGCCCCAAGGAACACCACCTCTAGCTACACTGTCCTATCGAATAGCCGTTGCAGTCCATCGCCCCTTACAAGAGCAGGACCACCCGCCATGTTCGATATCCGCAACTACCCGCAGGCCCTGGCTGTCAGCCAGTCCGCCGCACTCACCCCCGACGACTATCGCCGCCTCTACCGCCAGTCGGTCGACGACCCCGACACTTTCTGGGCCGAGCAAGCCCGACGCCTGGACTGGATCAAGCCCTGGTCGAGCGTGCAGCAGTGCGACCTGAACACCGGCCAGGCACGCTGGTTCGACGGCGGCCAGCTGAATGTCAGCTACAACTGCATCGACCGCCACCTGGCCCGGCGCGGCGACCAGACCGCCTTGCTATGGGAAGGTGACGACCCCAAGGATGCCAAGGCCATCACCTACCGCGAACTGCACCGTCAGGTCTGCCGCCTGGCCAATGCCCTGAAAGCGCGCGGGGTGAAGAAAGGCGACCGGGTATGCATCTACATGCCGATGATCCCCGAGGCCGCCTTCGCCATGCTCGCCTGTACCCGCATCGGCGCCATCCACTCGGTGGTGTTCGGTGGTTTCTCACCCGATGCCCTGCGCGACCGCATTCTCGATGCCGACTGCCGCACCGTGATCACGGCTGATGAAGGCGTGCGCGGCGGCAAGCGCATCCCGCTGAAACAGAACGTCGACAAAGCGCTGCTCAGCTGCCCCGCAGTCAGCAGCGTGTTCGTGGTACGCCGCACTGGCACCGATGTCGCCTGGGCTGAAGGCCGCGATCTCTGGTACCACGAGGCAACGGAAAAGGCCGGCGACGATTGCCCTGTCGAGCCGATGGAGGCCGAAGACCCACTGTTCATCCTGTATACCTCCGGCAGCACCGGCAAACCCAAGGGCGTGCTGCATACCACCGGCGGTTACCTGCTGCAGGCCACCCTTACCTTCAAGGTGGTGTTCGACTACCGCGACGGCGAGGTGTTCTGGTGCACCGCCGACGTCGGCTGGGTCACCGGCCACAGCTACATCGTCTATGGCCCACTGGCCAATGGCGCGGTCTCGCTGATGTTCGAAGGAGTGCCCAACTACCCCGACACCTCGCGCTTCTGGCAGGTGGTGGACAAGCACAAGGTGAACATCTTCTACACCGCCCCAACTGCCTTGCGCGCCCTGATGCGCGAAGGCGACGGGCCGCTGCAGGGCACCTCCCGCCAGAGCCTGCGCCTGCTCGGCAGCGTCGGCGAGCCGATCAACCCGGAAGCCTGGGAATGGTATTTCGAAGCCGTCGGACAGAAGCGCTGCCCCATCGTCGATACCTGGTGGCAAACCGAAACCGGCGGCATCATGATCACCCCTCTGCCCGGCTCGCAGGTGCTCAAGCCCGGCTGCGCCAGCCAGCCCATGTTCGGCGTGCAACCGCTGCTGCTGGATGACAAGGGCAAGCTGGTCGAAGGCCCGGGGGCCGGCCTGCTGGTCATCAAGGCCAGCTGGCCAGGGCAGATCCGTAGCGTCTATGGCGACCATCAGCGCATGGTCGACACTTACTTCAAACCCATGCCCGGCTATTACTTCACCGGCGACGGCGCCCGCCGCGACGCCGATGGCGACTACTGGATCACCGGGCGCATCGATGACGTGATCAATGTCTCCGGGCACCGCATCGGTACTGCCGAAGTGGAAAGCGCACTGGTGCTGCATGACAGCGTCGCTGAAGCAGCCGTAGTCGGTTATCCCCACGACCTCAAGGGCCAGGGGGTCTACGCCTTTGTCACGACGATGAACGGGGTAACCCCGGACGAGGCGCTCAAGGCCGAGCTTCTGGCACTGGTCAGCAAGGAAATCGGCAGCTTCGCCAAACCCGAGCTGATCCAGTGGGCCCCGGCACTGCCCAAGACACGCTCAGGCAAGATCATGCGGCGTATACTGCGCAAGATCGCCTGCAACGAGCTGGACAACCTGGGCGATACCTCGACCCTGGCCGACCCCAGCGTGGTACAGGGCCTGATCGACAAACGCCTCAACCAGTAACCGGTAGCCGCTCTCGTGGCTACCCTGCATGACAGGTCGCCATGGAAGCCCTTCGCCGCCGCATCGAAACCCAGGTCATGAGCCTTACCGGGCTGGCCCTCGGCCAGCTCGACCTCGAATCACCCAAGGGCGACCCCGGCCTGTTCGGCCCGCACAGCATCAGCTGGCGAGTGCATGGCGACTTCCCGAGCATGCTGGTGGGCGGCATCAGCGCCCTCATGTTGCAGCTTCTGCACCCGCTGGCCCTGGCCGGGGTGTGGGATCATTCCAACTTCCGTGAAGACCTGCTCGGGCGCCTCCGGCGTACCAGCCAGTTCATCTCCGGCACTACCTTCGGCGCCACCCGCGATGCCGAGTGGCTGATCGAAAAGGTCCGCACCCTCCACCTGCAGGTAACCGGTACCGCACCGGACGGCCGTTCGTACGCCGCCAGCGACCCGGACTTGCTCACCTGGGTGCACGTGGCGGAAGTCAGCAGCTTCCTGAATGCCCACCTGCGTTACTGCAATCCGCAGCTTGCACCCGCCGAACAGGACGCCTATTACGCGGAGATCGCGCTGATCGCCGAGCGCCTGGGTGCACGCGACGTGCCGCGTTCGCGCCAGCAGGTCGAGAATTACCTGCAACACATGCGCCCGCAGTTGCGCTGTGACGCCCGCAGCCGCCAGGTGCTCGAGATCCTGCTCGATGCTCCCGCGCCCAGCCGCCTGGCACAGCCGGTGGGCAAGCTGATGCTGCACGCTGGCCTCGACCTGTTACCAGACTGGGCCCAGGCCATGCTCGGCGTGCAGCGCGGCACGCTGCAGCAGCGCATCATCCGCCTGGGCCTGCTACGCACCGCGCCGCTGCTGCGCTGGGCCATGCGCAACGGCTCGGCACAGCGGGCGAAACGGCGCATGGGCATCGAATGAGGACCAATGGTCGCCGCTGCGGAACTGATTTAACGTGCCATACTCCAAGCTCTCCTGCTTAGACAGACGAAGCGACACATGTACAAAGGATTGACTCGCGCCGCAGGCGCACTGCTGGCCCTGGTAGCACTCTACAGCCTTCTTGGCTTTCTCGTCCTTCCCGGTGTCGCGTTGCGCATCGCCAACCAGCAGTTGGCTCAGTACGCGACCGTGCCTGCCCACCTTGAACGGATCGAACTCAACCCCTTCAGCCTCGAACTGACGCTATGGGGCCTGCAGATCGGCGAGCCAGGCAAGGAACAGGTCGGCTTTGAGCGGCTGTATGCCAATCTTTCGCTCGACAGCCTGTGGAGCGGTGCACTGCACCTGGAAGCGGTGGAACTGCTCAAGCCGCGCAACGAAGTGTTGTTCGCCAAGGACGGCACGCTCAACCTGACTCGCCTGTTCAAGCTGCCCGCCAGCCAGGCCAAGCCCGACGAGCCGCCCAGCGACCCGTTCCCGCTGCGCATCGGCAGCATCAAGCTGAGCGACGGCTACCTGCACTTCGAGGACCTGCGCCCGAGCGAGCCGATCGAGTTCCTCTACGACAACATGAACCTGGAGCTGAAGAACCTCAGCACCTTGCCCAACGACAATGCCGACATGACCTTGGTGGCGAACGGCCCGAATGGCGGGCGCATCGACTGGAAAGGTACGCTGAGCCTGGCGCCAATCGCCTCCGAGGGCACGCTGAAAGTCACCGAAGGCAAGATGAAGGCGTTCTGGCCTTATGTACGCGATGCCGTGCCCTTGGTGCTTGAAGAGGGTGTGGTCAGCCTCGACACCCATTACAAGCTCAACCTCGCCAAGCAGACCGAACTGCTGCTGGACAACGCCTCGCTGCGCATCGCACCGTTCGCCATCAAGGCGCCGGATGGCCGCCCACTGGCTCGCCTGGCCAGCCTGGAGGTGAGCGAGACCTCAGTCGACCTGGTCAAGCAACTGGTCACCGTGGGCAAGATCCGCAGCGAAAAACTGGAGACCTGGGCTGCGCTGGAAAAGGACGGCCAGCTCGATTGGCAGAAGCTGTTCGCCAGCCAGCCGGCCAAGGCCACGCCGAAAGAAAAGGCCGAACCGGCCGCCGCTGAGCCCACGGCCAAAGAGCAAGCGGCAAAAGAGCCGAGCAAGCCCTGGCAGGTACTGCTCAAGGACGTGCAACTGCGTAACTACCTGGTGCACCTGGCAGACCGTACGCAGAAGGAGCCGGTGGCCCTCGACGTGGGCCCGCTCAACGCCGACCTGCAAGGGTTCGACAGCCTCAACCAGTCACCCTTCAGCCTCAAGCTCGATACCGGCGTGGGTAGACAAGGCAAGCTGCAGGCCACCGGCCAGGTCAACCTGGCGCCGATCTGGGCCAAGCTGGATGTCAGCACCCGCGACATCGACCTGCGCGTCGCCCAGGCCTATATCAGCCCGTTCATCCTCCTGGAACTGCGCAGTGGCATGCTCTCCAGCGACCTCAATGTCGACCTGAAGAACACCTCGCCGCTGGCCTTCAACGTCACCGGCAAGGCACAGGTGAGCCAGCTGCATACCCTCGACACCATCAAGAGCCGCGATTTCGTCAAATGGCAGCAGGTGAATGTCGACGGCCTGTCCTACGTGCATGGCGATGCGCTGTCGATCGACAAGGTGACCCTGCAGCAGCCTTATGCACGCTTCATCATCAACGAAGACCGTACCACCAACATCAATGACCTGCTGATCCCGCAGCCGGCCGGCGCACCGGCCCAGGCCCAGGCCAAGCCGGCGCCGGCCAGCAGTGGCAAGCCGCTGGGCATCCACATCGGCCAGATCGACATCAACGACGGCTCGGCCAACTTCGCCGACCTGTCCCTCACGCCCAACTTCGCCACCGCCATCCAGCAGCTCAACGGCCAGGTCGGCACCATCGACAATCGCAAGCCGGTACCGGCCAAGGTCGACGTCAAGGGCAAGGTCGACCGCTACGCGCCAGTTACCATCAAGGGTGCACTCAACCCGTTCAACCCGTTGGCCAGCCTGGACATCGCCACCAGCTTCAAGCGCGTCGAGCTGACCACCCTGACGCCTTATTCCGGCAAGTTCGCCGGCTTCCGCATCCGCAAGGGGCGGCTCAACCTCGACCTGCATTACCTCATCACCAATGGCCAGCTCAAGGCCGAGAACAAAGTGGTGGTGGAGCAGCTGCAACTGGGCGAGAAGGTCGACAGCCCGGATGCAGTGGACCTGCCGATCCGCCTGGCGGTGGCGCTGCTGAAGGATACCGAGGGCAAGATCTCGATCGAGCTGCCGGTATCCGGCGACCTCAACAACCCACAGTTCAGCGTAATGCCGATCGTCTGGCAGACCCTGCGCAACCTGGTACTGCGCGCAGCACAGGCGCCGTTCAAGTTCATTGGCGGGCTGGTTACTGGCGGCGGCTCGGAAGACCTGGGCAGCGTGGCCTTCGCCCCGGGCTCCAGCGAGCTTGGCCAGGACGCCCAGGCCTCGCTGGACAAGCTGGCCTCGGCGCTGAAGGAACGCCCGGAACTGCGCCTGGAAATCGAAGGCACCAGCGCCCAGGCCAGCGACGGCCCGCTGATCGCCCAGCAGCGGCTGGAACGCGAATACCAGGCTACCTGGTACAAGATCCTGCAACGCCGGGGCGACAAGGTACCGGCCAATGCATCCATGCTGGTGGTCGATGACAGTGACAAACCGGCGATGCTGGAAGGCATCTACCGCAACCGCCTGAAGCAGCAACCACCTGCCGAATGGGAGCAACTGGGCCGCGAAGAACGCACGGCCAGGTTGCGCGAGGCGGTGATCAAGTCGTGGGCCGAGAGCACTGCGCTGCTGCGTACACTGGGCCAGGAGCGGGCCAGCAGCATCAAGGATTACCTGGTGGACAAGGGCCAGCTGGAAGATGACCGGGTGTATTTCATCGATACCAACCTGGGGCAGCCCGAGAGCGACGGGCGGGTGGTGACGCCGATGCACCTGGATGCTGAATAAACAGTGTGAACCTGTACCGGCTCTCCGCGGCCAAAGCCGCAAAGGGCCGGTACAGGTTCACACCAGACGCTGTCCCGACACCGCCGGGTGATACAGTGGCTGCACCTTGTTCCCAGCCGGGTCCAACAGATGGAAGCTGCGCGCGCCGTCGCCGTGGTTGAACGGCTTGTCGAGCAAGGTCACGCCACGCGCCTTGAAGTACTGGTACCAAGCCTCCAGCTCCTCCACGCTGTCGACGATGAACCCATAATGGTCAAGGGTCTGCAAGCCATTGGCCGCCCCAGCCCCGCGCCCCAGCGACAGGTTGTCGTTACCACAGGTCAGGTACACCAGGTCCTCGTTGGCGCGATTCAGTACTTCCATGCCCAGCACATCGACGTAGAAGCGCTCACACTCTTCCAGGTTGGGTACCAACAAGGCAATGTGGCGCAGGCCGTTCAGACGACCAGGACGGGCAGGCAATTCAGACATTGGCAGGGCTCCTTTTTTGTATACAATTCGAAATCGAATTTAAAACAAAAGGAACGCCTTGTGTATAGCCTGTTCATCAAGACCCGCGTGAAACGCGGCTGTGTGGAGGACTTTCTGGCCGCGATCAAAGCCAATGCCGAGGCCTCCGTAGGCACCGAGCCGGGCTGCCTGGTGTTCGATGTGTCGCAGGACCGGGGCGACCCGGAGGTGATCTACCTGTACGAGATCTACCGTGACGATGCAGCGTATGAAGCGCATACCCAGACCGCGCATTTTCGCGACAGCCGTCCATTGGTGGAACCGCTGATCGTTGAACAAGAATGCTTCGAGAGTGATGTGGTTTCGCGCAACCCGATGGTGTAATTGAAAAGGGGCCGCATAGCGGCCCCTTTCGGTGTAGGTGGCCAAATCCCTTTGGCCGACGGGACATCCTCTTACTCGGCCTTCAGGCCATCAGCCGAAACGGCCTGTACACCTTTGATCTTCTTGGCGATGGCAATCGCCGTCTCTTTCTGTGCAGAGGTCACCGGCGTGTCAGAGGACAGCGACACGACGCCTTTATTGGTTTCGACCTTGATATCGCTTCCAGGCACACCTTTCTCGGTCATCAGGTCAGCCTTCACCTTGGTGGTGATCCAGGTGTCAGAGGCCGCTTCCTTGGTCTTGGTCACCTCACCGGCCGCCAGCGTCATCGGGGCCTGGGTGGATTGCTGGGCGAATGCCGCGTTAGCCATGGTCAGGGTCAGAGCGGTAGCAGTAGCGGCAGCAATGGCGAACTTCTTCATGTGGGTCACTCCTGTTTTTCGAAAGGTCTGCGCCGTATGTCCTGGCGACAGGTACAAGAGTAGTTGCATGCGCTATGCCAGCTTTAGCGTTTCGCTTGCGCCCTTTCAAATCAAAGGGTTAGCGAAATCACAAAGCAATCAGGGTCGTGCAATTTGCAATCTGCGCGGTCAACCTGCATGCAAGATGCAAGTCCGCAAAAGTTTCCCTTGGCGCATGAAAAAAGGGCCCCGAAGGGCCCTCTTTTCATGCGAGACAGTCGCTTAGACGCCCGAGGCCTTGGCCGCGGCGACGTCTTTGATCGACAGCTTGATACGGCCGCGGTTGTCCACGTCCAGTACCAGCACTTCGACTTCCTGGCCTTCCTTGAGCACGTCGGTGACTTTCTCGACGCGAGCATCGCTCAGCATGGAGATGTGCACCAGGCCGTCCTTGCCGGGCAGGATATTGACGAAGGCGCCGAAGTCGACGATGCGCTCGACCTTGCCGACGTAGATCTTGCCGATCTCGGCCTCGGCGGTGATGCCCAGGATGCGCTGCTTGGCAGCATCTGCGGCTTCCTTGGTTTCGCCGAAGATCTTGATCGAGCCGTCGTCTTCGATATCGATCGAAGCCTTGGTCTCTTCGCAGATGGCGCGAATGGTGGCGCCGCCCTTGCCGATCACGTCACGGATCTTGTCGGTGTCGATCTTCATCGCGATCATGGTCGGGGCATTGGCCGACAGCTCGCTGCGCGACTGGGCGATGATCTGGTTCATCTGGCCAAGGATGTTCAGGCGCGCTTCCAGGGCCTGGCCCAGGGCGATTTCCATGATCTCTTCGGTGATGCCGTTGATCTTGATGTCCATCTGCAGCGCGGTGACGCCTTTGGCGGTACCGGCTACCTTGAAGTCCATGTCGCCCAGGTGGTCTTCGTCACCCAGGATGTCGGTCAGGACGGCGAACTTGTCACCTTCCTTGACCAGGCCCATGGCGATACCGGCAACCGGCGCCTTCATCGGCACGCCAGCGTCCATCAGCGCCAGGGAAGCACCACACACCGAAGCCATGGAGCTGGAACCGTTGGATTCGGTGATTTCCGAAACCACGCGGATGGTGTACGGGAACTCGCTGTCGCTCGGCAGCATGGCTTGCACGCCACGACGGGCCAGGCGGCCGTGGCCGATTTCACGACGGCCAGCGCCGCCCATGCGGCCGCACTCACCTACCGAGAACGGTGGGAAGTTGTAGTGCAGCATGAAGGCGTCTTTCTTCTCGCCTTCCAGGGTGTCCAGCAGTTGCGCGTCACGCGCAGTACCCAGGGTCGCGACGACCAGGGCCTGGGTCTCGCCACGGGTGAACAGTGCCGAACCGTGGGTTTTCGGCAGGACGCCGACTTCGATGTTCAGCGGGCGCACGGTGCGGGTGTCACGGCCGTCGATACGCGGCTTGCCGTTGACGATGTTCTCGCGGACGGTGCGGTATTCCAGCTCGCCGAAGATCTCTTTGATGGCAGCGGCGGACGGGCCGGTCTCTTCGTTGCTCAGACGGGCAACAGCCTCGTCGCGCAGCTGGCCCAGGCGGTTGTAGCGGTCGGCCTTCTGGGTGATGGTGTAGGCCTGCGAAACGGCTTCGCCGAACTCGGCACGCACCAGGTTCATCAGCTCGGTGTTGGCCGGGGCTGGCTGCCAGTCCCAGGTTGGCTTGCCGGCTTCGGCGGCCAGTTCCTTGACGGCCTGGATCACGGCCTGGAATTCGTCGTGGGCGAACAGCACGGCGCCCAGCATCTGGTCTTCGGTCAGCTCTTTGGCTTCCGATTCGACCATCAGTACAGCCGATTCGGTACCGGCAACGACCATGTCCAGGCTCGAGGCAGCCAGTTGTTCGTAGGTCGGGTTCAGCAGGTAGCCAGTGCTTTCGTGGAAGGCAACGCGGGCGGCGCCGATCGGGCCTTCGAACGGAATGCCGGAAATGGCCAGGGCAGCCGAGGTACCGATCATCGCGGCGATGTCCGGGTCGGTCTTCTTGCTGGTGGAAACCACGGTGCAGACAACCTGCACTTCGTTCATGAAGCCTTCAGGGAACAGCGGGCGGATCGGACGGTCGATCAGGCGCGAGGTCAGCGTCTCTTTCTCGGAAGGACGGCCTTCACGCTTGAAGAAGCCACCCGGGATCTTGCCGGCGGCGTAGGTCTTTTCCTGGTAGTGGACCGACAGCGGGAAGAAGCCCTTGCCTGGGTCGGCCTGCTTGGCACCGACCACGGTCACCAGCACGGTGACGTCGTTGTCGACGGTAACCAGCACGGCGCCGGTTGCCTGACGGGCAATACGGCCCGTTTCGAGAGTAACGGTCGATTGACCGAACTGGAATTTCTTGATTACCGGGTTCACGGTTTCCTACCTTTTTTCAGTGGCTCTGGGGGAACTGGTTTCTTGCGAATTCTTGGGCAGAACGGGGAATCGGCCCCATTGACCGTCCAGATACAACACGAGGCTGGGAGCCTGGCACCAAGCGGAAGATCCGCTCAGCATTGCCAGGCTGCCAACCTCGGAGATACGCGTGGCGTGTCCAACGGCAGCACTGCAAAACAGCCCTGCCGAAGCCTGCGACACGCCATGCACACCACTGGCCAGGCCGCTATTAGCGACGCAGACCCAGGCGACCGATCAGGGCGCTGTAACGAGTGGTGTCTTTGCCCTTCAGGTAATCCAGCAGCTTACGACGCTGGTTGACCATACGGATCAGACCACGACGGGAGTGGTGGTCTTTGTCGTTGGCCTTGAAGTGGCCTTGCAGCTTGTTGATGTTGGCGGTCAGCAGAGCAACCTGCACTTCCGGGCTACCGGTATCGCCGGCGGCTTGCTGGTATTCGGCAACGATCTGAGCTTTTTCTTCAACGCTGAGGGCCATGTGGCTTCTCCTGATAACGGATCCCGCACGCGGGGTCCAATAGGCCAGGGACAAATCCCTGTATTAATAAAAAAGGTGTGACCGTGCCTACTGACAGCCACCCTTGTTGCCGTGGGGTTTGGCGGTTGCCTGGCCCTACGGTTTCGGTCATTCCGACCGAATCAGCCGACGCGGCGCAATGCGCCCGTCTTCGCTCACTTCACCAATACCGATGAAGCGCGCATTGTGATCCTGTACCCGGACCATGCCAAATTGGGGTGCGTCCGGCGCGCGTACCGCCTGGCCATGCAGCCAGTAGAAGGCACTGTGCTCGGACAGGCACACCAGTGGCCAGTCCTGCAGGCCGCTGTCCGAAGGCATCAGGAAGCGGTCGAGCGCTTCGTTACCGCCTTCGGCGTGGGCCTGTTCGAGTTCCTCGAGGGTGACCGTCTGTGCCAGCACGAAGGGCCCGGCCTGGGTCCTGCGCAGCTCGGCGACATAGGCGCCGCAGCCAAGGGCCTCGCCGATATCCTCCACCAGGGTGCGGATATAGGTGCCTTTGCTGCATCCTACGCTCAACCGTGCACGGGTGCCTTCGCACTCGAGCAACTCCAAGCGGCCAATAGTAACAGAACGCGCCTCGCGCTCCACTACCTCTCCCGCACGTGCCAGCTTGTACAGTGGCTGGCCGTCACGCTTGAGCGCCGAGTACATCGGCGGTATCTGGCTGATCTGGCCACGGAAACGCGGCAACACTGCCTCGATGTCGGCACGACCAACGGTCACTTCGCGGGTCTGCAGCACTTCACCTTCAGCGTCGCCGGTGTTGGTCGTCTGCCCCATCTGCATGACCGTTTCGTAGCCCTTGTCCGAATCGAGCAGGTACTGCGAAAACTTGGTCGCTTCACCAAAGCACAGCGGCAGCACGCCGGTGGCCAACGGGTCGAGGCTGCCGGTGTGGCCGGCCTTTTCCGCATTGAGCAGCCAGCGCACTTTTTGCAGCGCAGCGTTGGAAGTGAAGCCCAGCGGCTTGTCGAGCAGGATGATGCCGCTGACGTTGCGGCGGATACGTTTGACCTGGGCCACCGCTTACTCCTCGGTGTCCGGCTGGTCGGCATCCTTGTGCTGACGGTCCTCGGCGACCGCGCGCTCGATCAGTGCCGACAGGTGGGCACCACGGCTGACGCTTTCGTCGAAGTGGAAATGCAGTTGCGGCACGCTGCGCAGTTGCATGACCCGGCCCAGGTGCAGGCGCAGGAAGCGCGCGGCGCTGGTCAGGGCCTTGAGGGTCTGCGGTACGGCGTCAGTGCCGTCAGCGTCCATCACGGTGATGAACACCTTGGCGTGGCCAAGGTCGCGGCTGACGTCGACGGCCGTGATGGTCACCAGGCCGACGCGCGGGTCTTTGACTTCACGGCGGATCAGCTCCGACAGCTCGCGCTGCATCTGGTCGCCGATGCGTTGGGTACGGCTATATTCTTTTGCCATTCTTGCTACCTGTAACTTAAAGCGGCAAACGCCCGGTCAGGCTGAAGCCTGACCGGGCGCTACCTTCAGAGGTGCTGCCAGCCGCCCTGGGGCGGGGCCTGCACCACGCTCGCCCCTTACAGGGTACGAGCCACCTGGACTTTCTCGAAGACTTCGATCTTGTCGCCGACCTTGACGTCGTTGTAGCTCTTCACGCCAATACCGCACTCCATGCCCGAACGGACTTCGGAGGCATCGTCCTTGAAGCGACGCAGCGACTCCAGCTCGCCTTCGAAGATCACAACGTCTTCGCGCAGTACGCGGATCGGACGGTTGCGGTACACGGTACCCTCGATGACCATACAGCCAGCGATGGCGCCGAACTTCGGCGAACGGAACACGTCACGCACTTCGGCGACACCCAGGATGTTCTCGCGAACATCGCTGCCGAGCATGCCGGTCAGGGCCTTCTTGACGTCTTCGATGATGTCGTAGATCACGTTGTAATAACGCATATCCAGACCTTCCTGCTCGACAATCTTGCGCGCACCGGCATCGGCACGCACGTTGAAGCCGAACAGTACTGCATTCGAAGCCAGCGCCAGGTTGGCGTCGCTTTCGGTGATACCACCGACGCCGCCACCGATCACGCGCACCTGAACTTCGTCGTTGCCCAGGCCCGACAGCGAGCCCTGCAGTGCTTCCAGGGAACCACGCACGTCGGTCTTGAGGACGATGTTGAGGGTCTTCTTCTCTTCCTGACCCATGGTCTCGAAGATGTTTTCCAGCTTGCCGGCGTGAGCACGGGCCAGCTTGACCTCGCGGTACTTGCCTTGACGGAACAGGGCCACTTCACGGGCCTTCTTCTCGTCGGCCACCACGGACAGCTCGTCACCGGCTTCCGGGGTACCATCCAGGCCGAGAATCTCGACCGGGATCGACGGGCCGGCTTCCTTCACAGGCTTGCCGTTCTCGTCGAGCATGGCACGCACGCGGCCATAGTTGGAGCCGCACAGGACCATGTCGCCCTGACGCAGGGTACCGTCCTGAACCAGGATGGTGGCCACTGGACCACGGCCCTTGTCCAGGCGCGATTCGACGACCACGCCACGACCTGGAGCGGTCGGGGTAGCGGTCAGCTCGAGGATCTCGGCCTGCAGCAGGACGGCTTCGAGCAGCTCGTCGACACCGGTACCCATCTTCGCCGAAACCTTGACGAACGGAGTGTCACCACCCCAGTCCTCGGAGGTCACGCCTTCGACGGCCAGCTCGTTACGGATGCGGTCGATGTCGGCACCCGGCTTGTCGATCTTGTTCACCGCGACCACCAGCGGAACGCCAGCTGCCTTGGCATGCTGAACGGCTTCGCGCGTCTGCGGCATCACGCCGTCGTCCGCTGCCACCACCAGGATGACGATGTCGGTGGCCTTGGCACCACGGGCGCGCATTGCGGTGAACGCAGCGTGGCCCGGGGTATCGAGGAAGGTGACCATGCCGCGATCGGTTTCCACGTGGTAGGCACCGATGTGCTGGGTAATGCCACCGGCTTCGCCTGCGGCAACCTTGGCACGACGGATGTAGTCGAGCAGCGAGGTCTTACCGTGGTCAACGTGACCCATGACGGTAACGACCGGTGCACGCGATTCGACTTCACCTTCAAATTTCAGCGATTCGGCCAGGGAGTCTTCCAGGGCGGTATCGCTGACCAGGGTCACCTTGTGGCCCAGTTCTTCGGCGACCAGCTGAGCGGTTTCCTGGTCGAGCACCTGGTTGATGGTGACCGGGGTACCCAGCTTGAACATGAACTTGACCACTTCAGCGGCCTTGACCGACATCTGCTGGGCCAGTTCCGAGACGGTGATGGTCTCGCCGATGGTCACGTCACGAATGACCGGACCGGTCGGGTTCTGGAAGCCATGCTGGTTGCGTTTCTTCAGCTTGCTCTTGCCACCGCGGCCACGGCGTACGCCATCGCTCTCTTCATCGGTGGTGCGCGGCGCGGCACGAGGAGTCGGAGCCTTTTCCTTCTCCTTGACCTTGACCTTGATCGACACGCGTGGGGCCTCGCCACGACGCTCGCCACCGCGACGGTCTTCGTCACGGGTGCGACCTTCGTTACGACGGGCTTCGTCCTTCTTGCGCTCGGCAGCACGGGCTGCGGCGTCTTCGGAGGCCGGGGCGTCGGCAACTACCGGGGCCGGGGCAGCGGCAGGTGCCGGCTCCGGCTTGGCAGCAGGCGCAGGTGCGGCGGCAGCGGTTTCGGCAGCCTGACGGCGAGCCTGCTCTTCGTTGCGCTGGCGAACTTCGGCCTCGACCTTCTCGCGAGCGGCGTTTTCGGCCGCGCGACGCTCTTCCAGCTCACGCTTCTGCTCAGCCTGGATTTCTTCCGGGCTGCGCTGCACGAATACTTTCTTCTTGCGTACTTCTACGCTGATGCTCTTGCTACCGGCGACACGCAGGGTGCTGGTGGTTTTGCGCTGCAAGGTAATCTTGCGCGGCTCTTCCGCCTTGCTCTTGTGGCTGCTCTTCAAATGAGTCAGCAGGGTCTGCTTCTCATTGTCGGTCACTACCTGACCGGCGTCGGTGTGCGGCAGACCTGCCTCACGCATCTGCTGCAGCAGGCGCTCTACCGGTGCCTCGACCTCTTGGGCCAGTTCTTTCACCGTGACTTGCGTCATGCACTTCTCTCCTCAGGCCGCGCCTAATTACTCGAACCAGTGGGCTCGGGCGGCCATGATCAACTTGCCGGCACGCTCTTCGTCGATGCCGTCGATGTCGAGCAGATCGTCAATCGACTGCTCGGCCAGGTCTTCGCGGTTAACCACGCCGCGCACCGCCAGTTCCGCCGCCAGGTCCTTGTCCATGCCCTCGAGGGAGAGCAGGTCTTCGGCTGGGTGGGCATCTGCCAGTTTTTCTTCGGTAGCGATGGCCTTGGTCAACAAACGGTCCTTGGCTCGAGCGCGGAGCTCATTGACGATCTCTTCGTCAAAGCCATCGATGTTGAGCATTTCTTCCAACGGTACGTAGGCAATTTCTTCGAGGCTGGTGAAGCCTTCGTCGACCAGCACTTGGGCCAGCTCCTCGTCGACTTCCAGTTCATCGATGAAATTGCGCAGGATGTCACCGGTTTCGGCCTGCTGCTTGGCCTGGATGTCCTTCTCGGTCATCACGTTCAGGGTCCAGCCGGTCAGCTGGCTGGCCAGGCGAACGTTCTGACCGCCACGGCCAATGGCCTGGGCCAGGTTGTCCTCGGCGACGGCGATGTCCATGGCATGGGCATCTTCATCAACGATGATCGCCGCGACTTCAGCCGGCGACATGGCGTTGATGACGAACTGCGCCGGGTTATCGTCCCACAGGACGATATCCACACGCTCACCACCCAGCTCCCCGGATACGGCCTGGACGCGCGAACCACGCATGCCGATACAGGCACCTTGCGGGTCGATGCGCTTGTCCTTGGAGCGGACGGCGATCTTGGCTCGCGAACCCGGATCACGGGAAGCAGCCATGACTTCGATGAGGCCCTCGGCAATTTCCGGCACTTCAATGCGGAAAAGCTCGATCAGCATCTGTGGCGCGGTGCGCGACAGGATCAGCTGTGGGCCACGGTTTTCGGTGCGAATTTCCTTCAGCAGCGCACGCAGGCGCACGCCAACACGGAAGGTTTCGCGCGGAATGATGTCTTCGCGGGCCAGCAGGGCCTCGGCGTTGTTGCCCAGGTCAACGATGACGTTGTCGCGGGTGACCTTCTTGACGGTGCCGGAAATGATCTCGCCAACGCGCTCGCGGTAGGCATCGACCACCTGGGCACGCTCGGCCTCACGGACCTTCTGCACGATGACCTGCTTGGCGGTCTGGGCGGCGATACGGCCGAACTCGATCGACTCGATCTTCTCTTCGATCACGTCACCGACCTTGGCTTCAGGGTGGGTGTCCTTGATCTTGTCCAGCCAGGTCTCGATCGCCGGATCATCAAGATCGGCTTCGTCGACCACGGTCCAGCGACGGAAGGTCTCGTAGCTACCGGTGTGGCGGTTGATCTCCACACGCAGGTCGACTTCGTCTTCAAAACGTTTTTTGGTTGCAGTGGCCAGGGCCACTTCCAGCGCTTCGAAAATGACGCCGGGCGGTACACCTTTTTCGTTGGATACCGATTCAACAACCAGCAGTACTTCTTTGCTCATCGTACGCCTCGCCTTGCGCAAGCCATTGGGCCCGGATAGTCCGCCGGGCCCGGCACGTCTCAGTCAAAACTGGGAATAATATTGGCCTTGTCGATCGAGTCGATCGGCAACAGGAATTCTTGATTGTCCACCTGGACCACCACGTCCTGCTCCTCCACACCGCGGAGAAGGCCCTGGAAGTTACGACGACCCTCGAAGGGTGAGCGCAGCTTGATCTTCACTTGTTCGCCGGCATGCGAGGCAAACTGTTCCAGAGTGAACAGTGGGCGATCCATGCCTGGAGAAGACACCTCGAGGGTGTACTCACTGCTGATCGGATCTTCTACGTCGAGGATTGCGCTGGCCTGACGGCTGACCGCTTCGCAGTCGTCCACCAGGATGCCGCCTTCCTTGTCGATGTAGATGCGCAGTACCGAATGCTTACCCTGGGAAACGTATTCGATCCCCCAGCATTGATAGCCCAGACCCTCGACAACCGGGGCCAACAAGGCCTGCAACTGTTCTAGCTTGCTCGACACCTGAACCCCCTCGTGCATGCTGTGCAAATAAAAAATGGGCAAAGCGCCCATCCCTGAAAGCGCCGTTGGACAACGACGCCGAAAACTGTTCGGTTAGCAAAAAGCCCCTGAAAAGGGGCTCCGCTGAAGCTGGTTGCGGGGGCTGGATTTGAACCAACGACCTTCGGGTTATGAGCCCGACGAGCTACCAAGCTGCTCCACCCCGCGACAAAGCTGGGGCAAAAGTATAAGACCGAACCCTCTCAAGGGTCAAATCCGAACCTTCACCTGCAAGAAAGCCCGCTAAAGCGGGCTCTCAAGCTTTAATTGGTACCGAGAAGGGGACTCGAACCCCTACACCCTATGGGCACAACCACCTCAAGGTTGCGTGTCTACCAATTCCACCACCTCGGCAATACTACTACTTGAAACCCGTTACTTCTGCTCTTGTGCCGGAGGAGGTACATCACCAGTGTTAGTGGTGGTTTCGCTCTTCTGCTGCTGGAGCACCGGTACATCATCATTAACTGCCGGTTTCTGCGGCTCTTTCACTTCTAGCACTGCTGGATCTGGAAGACCTGCTTGGCTAAGCTGGTGAGCTTGTTGCTTCGCGAAGTATCCTAACCCAAGTGCTGTCAAAAAGAAAGTGGCAGCGAGTACAGCAGTTAATTTACTCAGGAAGGTTGCAGAACCCTGGCTCCCGAACACGGTATTTGAAGCACCCGCGCCGAAAGATGCACCTGCTTCCGCACCCTTACCCTGTTGCAACAGAACCAGCACTACAAGCGACAGCGCTGCCAACAGATGAAAAACAACGATGACTGTTTCCAGCATTTGTTCAGTTTCCTGCGGCGCGACAAATTGCACCGAATTCGTCTGCGTTCAGGGAAGCTCCACCAATGAGCCCCCCATCGATATCCGGCATGCCGAACAGTTCGGCCGCATTGGCCGCCTTCACGCTGCCGCCGTAGAGCAGCTGCACCTTCGCAGCCACTTCAGCATCTTCTGCCGCCAGCTGGCCGCGAATGGCGGCATGCACATCCTGGGCCTGCTGTGGCGTGGCCGTAAGGCCTGTGCCGATGGCCCATACAGGCTCATAGGCAATTACTGCATTGGCAAAAGCTTTAACACCGAAGGCTTCGATGATACTGCTTAGTTGACGCCCGACAACTTCGAGCGTTTTGCCGGCCTCGCGCTCTTCAAGGGTTTCCCCGATGCAAAGCACTGGCTTCAAACCTTTGGCCTGAGCGGCTGCAAACTTGCGATTGAGCACTTCGTCAGTTTCACCAATAAGCTGGCGGCGCTCCGAATGACCAATCAGAACCAACTTGCAACCCGCTTCAACCAGCTGTTCCGGAGCAACTTCCCCGGTCAGCGCACCCTGTTCGGGCTGTATTGCAGAATTCTGTGCGCCGACGATGATTCCCTTATCTGCCAGACCATCGATCACCTGATTGATGAACAAGGCCGGTGGGAACACCGCGACTTCCACTCCGCTCGGCAAGGCCAGATTTCTCAAGCCTTCGGTCAGCTCAGCGACGCTAGCGCGGGTACCGTGCATCTTCCAGTTACCAGCTACCATGGGGCGACGCATGCTTTACCTCGTCGGTCAAAGTGGGCGCAGATAGTACCCAACCCTATCTGCGCTGGCAAGCGCCTTCAGACACAAACTTCGCCGACCAGTTTGGCCAACGCTTCGGCATGGGCACGCACCTGGCTTTCGTCTTCACCCTCGACCATGACCCGCACCAGAGGCTCGGTACCGGATTTGCGCAGCAGCACGCGACCACGGCCAGCCAACGCTTCGGTCACCTTGGCACTGGCTTCCTTGACCGACGGGTGCTGCAGCGGGTCGACCTTGCTGGCACCATAACGCACGTTGATCAGCACCTGTGGGCACTTGCGCAGGGCCTGACGGGCCTGGGCCAAAGTTTCGCCACGGCGCTTGAGCGCCATCAGCACCTGCAGCGCGGCAATGATTGCATCACCCGTAGTGGTGTGGTTGCAGCAAACGACGTGCCCCGAGTTTTCACCCCCGACCAGCCACTCACGCTCCAGCAGCTCGGCCATGACGTAACGGTCGCCGACCTTGGCCCGCACGAACGGGATTTCCAGGTCCTTCAGCGCAAGCTCCAGACCCAGGTTGCTCATCAGCGTACCCACCACGCCGCCCTGCAGCTTGCCACGGTCCTGCAAGTCGCGGGCAATGATGAACAGCAGCTCGTCACCGTCGACGATGGCGCCAGTGTGGTCGACCATCAGCACCCGGTCGCCGTCACCGTCGAAAGCGATACCCAGGTCGGCATGCCCTACCAGCACAGCGGCCTGCAGCGATTCGATATGGGTCGAACCGCAGTTTTCATTGATGTTCAGCCCGTCCGGCTGCGCATGCAGCACGGTCACCTCGGCACCCAGCTCGCGGAACACGCTTGGCGCAACCTTGTAGGTGGCACCATGGGCGCAATCGACCACCAGCTTGAGTCCATCGAAGCTGGTGCTGCTGGGCACGCTGCTCTTGCAGAACTCGATGTAGCGACCTGCTGCATCGTTGATGCGCGACACCTTGCCCAGTTTGCTCGACTCGACCACGGTCATCGGCTGGTCGAGCAGCTCTTCGATCATCAGCTCGACTTCGTCAGGCAGCTTGGTCCCCTGGCCCGAGAAGAACTTGATGCCGTTGTCATCGTGCGGGTTGTGCGAGGCACTGATGACGATACCGGCTTCGGCGTGGAAGGTACGCGTCAGGTAGGCGATGGCCGGCGTCGGCATAGGCCCGAGCAGCATCACGTCGGCCCCCGCCGCAGACAGGCCAGCTTCGAGCGCGGACTCGAACATGTAGCCGGAGATCCGCGTGTCCTTGCCCACCAGCACCCGGCAGTGGCCCTGCTTGCGGAACGCCATGCCGGCTGCCCAGCCGAGCTTCAGCATGAAGTCGGGCGTGATCGGGTATTCGCCGACGCGGCCACGAATGCCGTCGGTACCAAAGTATTTTCTGCTCATAGGGACTCCAATGTTCTTATTCGGCGTTTTGCACCGCAGCGATCATGCGCACCACATCAACGGTTTCGGCCACGTCATGGACACGCAGGATGCTCGCCCCCTTGGTCATGGCCAACGCCGCCAGCGCCAGGCTGCCGTACAACCGCTCGCCGACCGGACGTTCCAGCGTCTGGCCGATCATGCTCTTTCGTGACACACCCACAAGTAGCGGGCGCCCCAGGCGATAGAGCGCTTCCATATGCTTGAACAGGCTGAGGTTGTGCGCCAGCGTCTTGGCGAAACCAAAGCCCGGGTCAAGGATGATTCTGTTTGCATCGATGCCCGCCGCAGCGCAGGCGACCATCCGCTGTTCAAGGTAGCGCGTGACGTCGACGGTCACATCTTCGTACTGCGGGTCGTCCTGCATGTTCCCCGGCTCGCCGCGCATGTGCATGAGACACACCGGCAGCCCCGTGTCCGCAGCGGCATCCAGCGCGCCATCGCGCTCCAGGGCCCGCACGTCATTGATCAGCCCGGCACCGAGACGCGCGGCTTCACGCATGACCGCCGGCGTGGAGGTATCGACCGAGATGACCACGTCAAGGCGGCTGTTGATGGCCTCGACCATGGGGGCCACGCGCTCCAGCTCCTCGGTCACCGACACCGCGCGCGCGCCTGGCCGCGTGGACTCACCGCCGATGTCGATCAGCGTAGCACCAGCGGCAACCATCGCTTCGGCATGGCGCAGCGCCTCGTCGCGCTGGTTGAAGCGCCCACCGTCGGAGAAGGAGTCGGGGGTGACGTTGAGAATACCCATGACATGGGTACGCGACAAATCAAGAACCCGGTTGCCGCAAGGCAACCGGGTCGGGTACTGCACTGAGCTCATAGGTGCCCTTAGTGTTGAGCCGCTGGACCGCCGATCGGCGATTCTGGGCGATCACCCTGGGCGGCAGGCTTGCCCGAAGCCGAGTCATCATCCCAGTCGCGCGGTTCGCGAGGGGTACGGCCGGCCATGATATCGTCAATCTGCTCGGCGTCGATGGTCTCGTATTTCATCAAGGCCTCGGCCATGGCATCAAGCTTGTCACGGTTTTCGGTAAGCAACTGCTTGGCCGTGGCATAGCACTGGTCGATGATGCTGCGCACTTCCGAGTCGATCAGCTTGGCGGTTTCGCCGGAAACGCTGGCGTGCTGGCTGGCGGCACTGCGGCCCAGGAACACCTCGCCTTCTTCCTCGGCGTACATCAGTGGGCCGAGTTTTTCCGACAGGCCCCACTTGGTCACCATGTTGCGGGCGATCTGGCTGGCACGCATGATGTCGTTGGACGCGCCGGTGGTGACACCGTCGAAGCCCAGGGTCATTTCCTCGGCGATACGACCGCCGTACAGCGAGCAGATCTGGCTGATCAAGGCGCGCTTGGACAGGCTGTAGCGGTCCTCTTCCGGCAGGAACATGGTCACGCCCAGGGCACGGCCACGCGGGATGATCGACACCTTGTAGACCGGATCGTGCTCGGGCACCAGGCGACCGACGATGGCGTGACCAGCCTCATGGTAGGCGGTGTTCTGCTTTTCTTTCTCGGACATGACCATGGTCTTGCGCTCGGCGCCCATCATGATCTTGTCCTTGGCCAGCTCGAACTCTTTCATTTCGACCAGGCGCTTGTTGGAACGCGCGGCAAACAGCGAGGCCTCGTTGACCAGGTTGGCCAGGTCGGCGCCGGAGAAACCAGGGGTACCACGGGCAATGACCGCCGGGTTGACGTTCTCGCCGACCGGCACCTTGCGCATGTGCACCTTGAGGATCTGTTCGCGGCCGCGGATGTCCGGCAGGCCGACCACCACCTGGCGGTCGAAGCGGCCCGGGCGCAGCAGCGCCGGGTCGAGCACGTCCGGACGGTTGGTGGCGGCAATGACGATGATGCCATCGTTCATTTCGAAGCCGTCCATCTCCACCAGCAACTGGTTGAGGGTTTGCTCACGCTCGTCGTGACCACCGCCCATGCCGGCGCCACGGTGGCGACCAACGGCGTCGATCTCGTCGATGAAGATGATGCAGGGGGCGTGCTTCTTGGCCTGCTCGAACATGTCGCGCACACGGCTGGCACCGACACCCACGAACATTTCCACGAAGTCAGAACCGGAAATGGTAAAGAACGGCACCTTCGCCTCGCCAGCGATGGCCTTGGCCAGCAGCGTCTTGCCGGTACCGGGTGGGCCAACCATCAGCACACCACGGGGGATACGGCCACCCAGGCGCTGGAACTTGCCCGGGTCGCGCAGAAACTCGACCAGCTCACCAACCTCTTCCTTGGCTTCGTCACAGCCCGCGACGTCAGCCAACGTGGTCTTGACCTGGTCTTCGGACAGCAGGCGCGCCTTGCTCTTGCCGAAGCTCATCGGCCCGCCCTTGCCGCCCGCACCACCTTGCATCTGGCGCATGAAGAACATGAACACGGCGATGATCACCAGGATCGGGAAGCTGGCTACCAGCAACTGGGTCCAGATGCTCTGCTGCTCGGGCTGCTTGCCTTCGATGATGACGTGGTTATCGACCAGATCACCGATCAGGCCATTGTCGGTAATGGCCGGACGCACGGTCTTGAAGTTGTCACCGTCGGCGCGCTTGCCGGTAATGATGTAGCCATCGACGGTCACGCGCTCGACCTTGCCATCCTTGACCTGCTGGATGAAGTCGGAATAGTTGAGGGTCTGCGGCTCGTTAGGGCTGGAGAAGTTGTTCATCACCGTCACCAGGACAGCTGCGATGATCAACCACAGGATCAGATTCTTTGCCATGTCGTTCAATTCGCTACCCTCTGAGGTCGGCGCACGACGCAGCCGTTCCTCGCATGATATTCATCGCCCTAACTTACTACATTACCTACGCAGACGCAGGCACCGTCTGTAACCCTTTGTGAAAGCTAGACTACACGAAGTTCGGACGATCCTGGCGCGGCGGCCGATTGGAAATAACTATCGGCCACCCCGCTTGAAACCTTTCACGCCCCTTTGAAACCCCTGCCCAGCAGGTACTGCTCACGGGAACGGTCCCGCGACGACGATGGCTTGCGCATCTGCACCTTGTCGAATTTGCTGCGCACGTCCTTGAGGTATACGTCAAAGCCCTCGCCCTGGAAGATCTTGATCAGGAAGTCGCCGCCGGGCTTTAGCACGCGGGTTGCCAGATCGAGGGCCAGCTCGCAGAGGAACATCGCCCGCGGCATGTCCACTGCGGGCGTACCACTCATATTGGGGGCCATGTCGGAAATCACAAGGTCCACGTGCGAATCGCCGACCGCCTCGAGGATGCGCTGCAGCACCTCGTCGTGGGTGAAATCGCCCTGGATGAAGGTCACGTCGGGGATCGAGTCCATCTCCAGAATGTCGGATGCAATCAGCCGACCTTGGCCACCAATCAGACGACTGGTCACCTGCGACCAGCCGCCGGGAGCAGCGCCGAGGTCGATCACGCTCATGCCTGGGCGGATCAGCCGGTCCTTTTCCTGGATCTCCAGCAGTTTGTAGCTCGCACGCGAGCGGTAGCCGTCCTTTTGCGCCTGCTTCACAAAAGGATCGTTGAAATGTTCACGCAGCCAGTTGGCGCTGCTTTTGGAACGTTGTACCACGGGGCACCTCGATGATATGCGTCGTGATTGACTGGGCGGAGCCGGTGGCCCTCGGGTAAAATGCCGGTCAATTTTACAGAATCAGACGGAAAGGGTCAGATTATGCCGCTCAATAACGAGCAGAAGAAGCAATACAAGTCCATTGGTCATGACCTGAAGCCGGTCCTGATCGTTGCTGGTAATGGTTTGAATGAAGGCGTCATTGCCGAACTGGAGCGTGCCCTGGTCGACCACGAGCTGATCAAGGTCGAGATTCGTTCGGAAGACCGCGAAGAGCGCGCCGAGACCATTGCCGAACTGTGCAAGGCCGGCCGTGCCGAGCTGGTGCAGACCATCGGCAAGAAGGCCCTGATCTACCGCAAGAACCCGCAGCCGAACAAGCAGCTGTCCAACATCCACCGCTACAAGTAACGGCAAAGGGGCTGCTGCGCAGCCCATCGCGACACAAGGCCGCTCCCACAGCGATTGCGCTGTGCCGCAGGTCGGTGCAATCCCTGTGGGAGCGGCCTTGTGTTGCGAAAGGGCCGCGAAGCGGCCCCAGCGATCTCGAACTGTTTAGCGGCGCACCTTGACCGGCACCGGCTGGGCCACCAGCACGATGCCGGAAAAACCCAGCACCAGGAAACAGAACATCTGCCAGCGCTCGCCAACAGAGATGCCGTAGCGCAAGGTGTAATACCCCACGCAAGCACCAAGGCCGAGCAACAGCATCTGGCCCCGGAACTGCCGCCACCAGGCTGCCAGGCCGTCCACCCTGGCCAGCACGGCCAACTGGATCAGCAGGCCAAGCATCGCCACACCGATCAACCAGCGGTCGATCTGCCCGGCGATGTCCTGCACCAGCAGCGGCGCCAGGCCACTGACCTTGAGCGCAGGCACCAACCCGACGTGGAACACCCACAGGCCACCGACCCAGAAGACCTGGGCCAGCTGCCAGAGGATCCCCTCGAGGGATGGCGCCCGCAGGCGCCGGTCAGATGTGTTTGACTTCGACAATCTCGTACTCGACCGTACCGTTTGGCGTCTTCACGACAACGGTATCCCCTTCTTCCTTGCCAATGATGGCACGGGCGATCGGGGCACTGTTCGACAGCTTGCCTTTCTTCACGTCAGCTTCATCTTCGCCAACGATCTGGTAGGTCACTTCATCATCGGTTTCGGTGTTGGCCAGCACTACGGTAGTGCCGAAAATCACCTTGCCGGTGTGAGCAATGGTGGTCACGTCGATCACCACCGAGTTCTGCAGGCGCCCTTCGATATCGCGGATCCGCGCCTCGACCATGCCCTGCTCTTCACGCGCGGCGTGGTATTCGGCGTTTTCCTTCAGGTCACCCAGCTCGCGCGCTTCACCAATGGCCTGGCTCAGGCGCGGGCGCTCGGTCTTGCTCAGGAACAGCAGTTCCTCTTCCAGGGCGCGAGCGCCCTGGACGGTCATCGGGTACTTGGTAATGCTCATGCTTTCAATCCTGCGTGCAGATCCTGCAGGCGACGAACGGTCTTTTCCGGACCGAATTTCAGCGCCTCGCAGATGGCTTCACCGGCCGCAATGGTGGTGGTGCAGTAAATCTTGTGCTGCAGCGCATTGCGACGAATCGAGTAGGAATCGGCGATCGACTGGCGGCCTTCGGTGGTGTTGATGATCAGCGACACCTCGTCGTTCTTGATCATGTCGACCACGTGCGGACGACCTTCGGTCACCTTGTTCACACGGCGCACTTTCAGGCCAGCCGCTTCGATAACCTTGGCGGTGCCGGCAGTAGCGACCACTTCGAAGCCAAGGGCGATCAGGTCGCGGGCAACGCCAGCCACTTGCGGCTTGTCGTCGTCGCGCACGCTGATGAACGCGGTACCGCCGGTCGGCAGCACTTCGCTGGCACCCATCTGGGCCTTGGCGAAGGCTTCACCGAAGCTGTCACCGACACCCATGACTTCACCGGTCGATTTCATCTCAGGGCCGAGGATCGGGTCAACCCCCGGGAACTTGGCGAACGGGAAGACGGCTTCCTTGACGCTGTAGAAGTTGGGGATGATTTCCTGGGTGAAGCCCAGCTCTTTCAGGGTTTTGCCGGCCATGACGCGGGCTGCGATCATCGCCAGGGAGGTGCCGATGCACTTGGACACGAACGGCACGGTACGCGAGGCGCGCGGGTTGACTTCGATCACGTAGATCTTGTCGCCCTGCAGGGCCAGCTGCACGTTCATCAGGCCGACCACGCCCAGCTCCAGGGCCATTTTCTTGACCTGTACGCGGACTTCGTCCTGCACTTCCTTGCTCAGCGAGTAAGGTGGCAGCGAGCATGCCGAGTCGCCGGAGTGAACGCCGGCCTGCTCGATGTGCTGCATGATGGCGCCGATCACCACGTCGGTACCGTCGCACACCGCATCCACGTCCATCTCGATGGCGCAATTGAGGAAGTGGTCGAGCAGTACCGGGCTGTCGTTCGACACCTGTACGGCTTCACGCAGGTAGCGCTTGAGCTCGTCCAGTTCGTAGACGATTTCCATGGCGCGGCCACCGAGCACGTAGGACGGACGCACCACCAGCGGGTAGCCGATGCCGCCAGCAGCGCTGATGGCTTCTTCTTCGCTGCGTACGGTAGCGTTTGGCGGCTGCAGCAGGTTCAGGCGCTGCACCATCTGCTGGAAGCGCTCACGGTCTTCGGCGCGGTCGATGGCATCCGGGCTGGTGCCGATGATCGGTACGCCGGCTTCTTCCAGGGCGCGGGCCAGTTTCAGCGGGGTCTGGCCACCGTAGTGGACGATCACGCCTTTCGGCTTCTCGACGCGGCACACTTCCAGCACGTCTTCCAGGGTCAGCGGCTCGAAGTACAGGCGGTCGGAGGTGTCGTAGTCGGTGGAGACGGTTTCCGGGTTGCAGTTGACCATGATGGTCTCGTAACCGTCTTCACGCAGCGCCAGCGCGGCATGTACGCAGCAGTAGTCGAACTCGATACCCTGGCCGATACGGTTGGGGCCGCCACCCAGGATCATGATCTTGTCGCGGGTCGACGGGTTGGCCTCGCACTCTTCCTCGTAGGTGGAGTACAGGTAGGCGGTGTCGGTGGCGAACTCGGCAGCGCAGGTGTCGACGCGCTTGTACACCGGGAACACTTCCAGCTTGTGGCGGTGACGGCGCAGGTTCTTGTCGGTGATGCCCAGCAGCTTGGCCAGGCGCTGGTCGGAGAAGCCCTTGCGCTTGAGGCGCAGCATGTAGTCCTTGTCGATCGACGACAGGGCCAGGGTCTTGACCTTCTCTTCTTCCTTGATCAGGTCTTCCATTTGCACCAGGAACCACATGTCGATGCCGGTCAGGTCGAAGATCTGCTCGCAGGTCATGCCGGCGCGCATGGCATCGGCCACGTACCAGATACGCTCGGCGCCCGGTACGGTCAGCTCGCGCTTGAGGATGCTGCTGGCTTCAGGGTTGGCCAGGTCGACTTTCGGGTCGAGGCCGCAGGCACCGACTTCCAGGCCGCGCAGGGCTTTCTGCAGGGACTCCTGGAAGGTACGGCCGATGGCCATGACTTCACCCACGGATTTCATCTGGGTGGTCAGGCGGGCGTCGGCTTTCGGGAACTTCTCGAAGGCGAAGCGCGGCAGCTTGGTGACGACGTAGTCGATCGACGGTTCGAAGGACGCCGGGGTGCGGCCGCCGGTGATGTCGTTCTGCAACTCGTCGAGGGTGTAGCCGACTGCCAGCTTGGCGGCGATCTTGGCGATCGGGAAGCCGGTGGCCTTGGAGGCCAGTGCCGAGGAACGCGATACGCGCGGGTTCATCTCGATCACGACCATGCGGCCGGTGTTCGGGCAGATACCGAACTGCACGTTGGAACCGCCGGTTTCCACACCGATCTCACGCAGCACCGCCAGCGAGGCGTTGCGCATGATCTGGTATTCCTTGTCGGTCAGGGTCTGCGCCGGGGCAACGGTGATCGAGTCGCCGGTGTGCACGCCCATCGGGTCGAAGTTCTCGATCGAGCAGACGATGATGCAGTTGTCCTTCTTGTCGCGGACCACCTCCATCTCGTATTCCTTCCAGCCGATCAGCGATTCGTCGATCAGCAGTTCCTTGGTCGGCGACAGGTCCAGACCACGGGCGCAGATTTCTTCGAACTCTTCACGGTTGTAGGCGATGCCGCCACCGGTGCCGCCCATGGTGAACGACGGACGGATGATGCACGGGAAGCCCAGGCGCTCGAGCACCGCATTGGCTTCTTCCATGCTGTGGGCGATACCGGAGCGCGGGCACTCCAGGCCGATGTCCTTCATCGCCTTGTCGAAGCGCGAGCGGTCTTCGGCCTTGTCGATGGTGTCGGCGTTGGCACCGATCATTTCCACGCCGAACTTTTCCAGAACGCCGTGGCGCTCCAGGTCCAGGGCGCAGTTCAGCGCGGTCTGGCCACCCATGGTCGGCAGCAGCGCGTCAGGGCGCTCTTTCTCGATGATCTTGGCCACCGACTGCCACTTGATCGGCTCGATGTAGGTGGCGTCGGCCATGGCCGGGTCGGTCATGATGGTGGCCGGGTTGGAGTTCACCAGGATGACGCGGAAACCTTCCTCGCGCAGGGCTTTACAGGCCTGGGCGCCGGAGTAGTCGAACTCGCAGGCCTGGCCGATCACGATCGGGCCGGCGCCGAGAATCAGGATGCTTTTGATGTCTGTACGTTTTGGCATGGTTGTCACTCAAATCCGGGGTCAGTCGGCAAGCCGCCTTGAACAATCTGGGTCAGGCGCTTCCGGGCGCGGCGCGAGCCGGCCCGGGGCCTTGAAGCAGGATGCTCAGCGGCGCTTGGCCATGGCATCGATGAAACGATCGAACAGCGGCGCGACATCGGTCGGGCCAGGGCTCGCTTCAGGGTGACCCTGGAAGCTGAACGCGCTCTTGTCGGTGCGCTCGATACCCTGCAGGGTGCCGTCGAACAGCGACTTGTGGATGGCGCGGACGTTGCCCGGCAGGGTGGCCTCGTCGACGGCAAAGCCGTGGTTCTGGCTGGTGATCATGACCACGCCGGTATCCAGGTCCTGCACCGGGTGGTTGGCACCGTGGTGGCCGTGGCCCATCTTCACGGTCTTGGCGCCGGAGGCCAGGGCCAGCAACTGGTGGCCGAGGCAGATGCCGAACACCGGGATCTCGGTCTCGAGGATTTCCTTGATCGCCTGGATGGCGTAGTCGCACGGCTCGGGGTCGCCAGGGCCGTTGGACAGGAACACGCCGTCCGGGTTGAGTGCCAGCACTTCGCTGGCCGGGGTCTGGGCCGGCACCACGGTCACGCGGCAGCCACGGGCGACCAGCATGCGCAGGATGTTCAGCTTGACGCCGTAGTCGAAGGCGACCACGTGGTACGGCAGGTCGGCGGCTTCGATGGTCGGGTGGCTGTCGGTTTTCAGCTCCCACACGCTGGAGCGCCACTCGTAGCGTTCCTTGGTGGAAACGACCTTGGCCAGGTCCATGCCCTTCAGGCCCGGGAAGGCACGGGCAGCGGCGATGGCGGCTTCTTCGCTGATGTTGTCACCGGCGAGGATGCAACCGTTCTGGGCGCCCTTTTCACGCAGGATTCGGGTCAGGCGACGGGTGTCGATGCCGGCGATGGCGACGACGTTGTTGGCCTTGAGGTACTCAGGCAGCGACTGGGTGTTACGCCAGTTGCTGGCCAGCAGCGGCAGGTCACGGATGACCAGGCCGGCGGACCAGACGCGGTTCGACTCGGCGTCTTCCGGGGTAGTACCGGTGTTGCCGATGTGCGGGTAGGTCAGGGTAACGATTTGCTGCGCATAGGAAGGGTCTGTAAGGATTTCCTGGTAGCCGGTCATAGCGGTGTTGAAAACCACCTCACCAACGGTCTGACCGTCGGCACCGATGGCTTCACCGCGGAAAATACTGCCGTCGGCAAGGGCGAGTATGGCTGGCTTTGTCAAGAAGACCTCCCGTTAATCAAGCATGAAAGGGCGATCGCAGGTTGCAAAAAAGCGGAGTGACGTATGGACACGTCACCCCGCTTTCATGTGCTGAATTCAATTCGCTGCGCGCTTTTAGTGGACACACTAAAGCTGTAGCTTACAGAAAAGTGCGTTTTCGGTCTACCGCAGATGTGCCTCTAAAACACATCAATGCGACAGGCTGACATCGGC
>NZ_JBKGGT010000028.1:0-54969 GCF_052041995.1 Pseudomonas sp. SMV7
CACCAGCTTGCCGCCCTTGATCGCCTTCAGGTGCTTGCCATCGACCGTAAACGGAATCGGCTCCTTGCGGCCTGCCTCGCCGTTGCTGATGTCGTGGGGGGGGATTTCCGGGAAATAGGGCGTAAAGTCCGGCTTTTCGCCCTCCCAGACCAAGGTAATCACATCGCCCGCCTGCATGCTGTCGTCCCAGGGCACGTCGATGGTGGTTTCTGGCAGTGCCGGGTCCAGCATTCCCTGCTGGGCATCCACTGCCTTCGGCGCAGAGAGGCGCACTGCTTCACCCACAATAGAGACGAACTGCCCTCTGGACTTGTAGGTACCTTCGGCCCGCTGCTGCTGATAAGCCAGCGCACCCATGCTCTGGCGCGCCGCCTCCGACTTGACCAGCTCATAGCTGAATTTCGCCTGGGTCTTGGCCAGTTGGCGCACATCTGCATTGGCAATTGTGATTTCAATCACCCCCGGCACGCTCTCGACGACCTTGGGTGGATAGGAGATGTTCACGGGACGCCCATCCTCGGTCTCACCGAACAGGTTGGCCACGATGCTGTCGTCCACCGCGAACGGCTCAGCAAACGCCACCACCTGCAACGTTGCATCGGCCTCTCCCAGAAGCTCCAGATCGAGAACGTTGTTCTTGGCTTCTTTCACGATACCGGCGGCAAGGCGCGCATTACCGGTGTCGACAACCACCCGCTGCTCGGCGCTCCAGTCCTCGGAGCGGTTGTCAACCAGATCATAGACTTCATAGGCCACCGCCAGGCCTTTGTCATCCGAGTCGCCCGCCTCCAGAATGACCGCTTCCTCAACCAGGATCACGATGGGATCGTCCACCTCTTCCAGTTTCACGAGGTGCTCAACGAACACTCCGCCCCAGCTCAGGCGGATCTTGTCTTGCTCGGCCATGAACGGATACGGCAGGATGGTCACTTCCACACCCTGCCTGGCGCGCTCCGCGTCCACCCCGTCGTTGCCGACATCGTCCGGCAGGGTGAATTTGAGTTCGGAATGGCCGGGGTTGGAGCCATCCTGGTCCTGGCCACCGGGGCGCTCGAGCTTGACGTAGATCCTGGTTGTTGCCGAGGGCTCCTCTACCTGGCCCAGGCGCTTGACCCGATAGCTGAGTTCAGCAGCGCCAGTCTGCAAGTGGCCTGGCGGAACGAAGAGCGTCTGGCGCTGGTTCTCCAGCTCCTCGGTAATGGTCACGCTGTCGACTTCGTCACTGCCGGCCATGGCCCGGACCCTATCACCGCGGCCCATTTGCGGCCATGCCGGGACATATAACTGCAGGCCTTGCCTGGGGAAGTTTTCATGAGCAGCGGCAAGGTTGATTCCCCACTCACCGCTGGGCACCGGGCCGGTGGCGCCGGGAATGGAGAGTTCGTCGAGCAGCAAGGGCCCGGCACCCGAAGCCAGAGCAGTGGTATTGCCTGCCGTTTGATCAGTGTCCAACATTGCGCAGCTCCTTTCCGAGTGAGGATGAAGTACGCAACATTGAACGCCACGCCATAAACCGACGCTACTGGCAGAAATGCCAGGTAAAAACAGACGGCAGATTCATACCTGAAGCAAAACGGCATTGCAGGCCAAGCCTGCAATGCCGTTACTTCACATCAAGGCATGCCTTTACCCTAACCTGATCCCTGGGAACGAAGGCCCGATCTGTGCGGACCATCCCTCTCCGCCGCCGTTCATGTCCTTGTGCTGAGCTTGCTGACGCGGGAACGGATTGTGGATCACCCGCTGATCCCGGGCCCAGTACGTCCCGCCCGGCCAGCCAAGCTGGCCAAGCCCACCGCCTGCCCTGTACTGATTGAACACTTCCCGCAAGTCGCTCATGTAAATGCGCTGATTCCACCCGACAATGTATTGGGAAGAGCCCATGAGATACATGCGAACGACATTCTGTACTGTCACGTTGTAACTCACCGTTTGCTGCGCCTGGTCGCGCACGGTGATGACAGCACTGCCATTGGCACACGACCTTACGGTACCGCTGGCATCGACGCTCGCCACGCCAGGGTTGCTGGAGCTGTAGCTATAGGGTGGTACACCGCCACTGGCCACGCGCTGCCGCGCTGCGTTGGCGGGTGGCGTACTGGGCCCCTGGCCATTATCCCCGCGCACGAACACTCTGCCGTTGAGCACCATGGTGCTGGTATCGATCACCAACGGCGGCCTGTTCTCGACCGTGACGATCCACTGGCCGGACACCGGCTGGTTACCATAGAGGCCTTTCGCCGTGAAGGCGTGACGGCCGGTGGCAAGTGCCGAAAGCGATGCCTGCCAGTTGCCTCCCGGCGCGGCTACAGTAGTCTTGGGCGTGCCATTGTCCAGGATCTGCACTTGCAGCCCGGTTTGAGCAGTACCATGTAGTGTGAGCCCGGTTTCATAGGTGCGGCCACCATTGCCAATCGGCTGGCCCTTGCTATCGACCACATGGCTGATGACCGGCGTGGCACCTTGACGCACTTCAAAGCCATGCCCCCCCGACTCCAGCTTGCTGCCGTACAAGGCCACAGCCTTGACCAAGTGCTGGCCGACCGCCAGGGCAGACACCACAGCGCTCCAATTGCCGCTGCCGTCAACCGGTGCCTGGACCTTTGGCGTGGTACCGTCGAACAGTTCAACCCGCTGCCTGATACTCGCCTTGCCAGTGACCGTCACACTGGAGTCGAACGTGAAGCCGTTGTTCGCTACATCACCCAGACTGTCCCGCACCCTGTCGATGCTCGGCGCCACTTCCATCACCACCGTGAAGGTACGGGCGTCCGATACCAGGCCGGCGCCGTACAATGCCTTGGCCGTCAAACTGTAGGCGCGACGCTCCAGCCCTGGCATGTCATGGCGCCAGTTGCCGCTTGCATCAACGGGGAGTTCACCCAGGGAGCGGCTCCCGTCGAAAAGCTCGATTCTCTGGTTGATGCTGGCCTTGCCGGCCAGGCTGACCTGTTCATGTACGGTGGTACCGCCCTGTGCCACCTCGCCGTCGCTGTCCTGGACACTGGTAATGCTCGGCTTGATTTCCTCATAGACGGTAAACGTCCTGACTGCGGACTCTTCACCCGCCCCATACAGCGCCCTGGCCCTGATGCCATAGACCTTGGTCGGCAGCTTCTCGAGCCTCAACGTCCAGAGACCCGCCGGGCTGACCGGCGACGTGCCGAGGCTGTCATTGCCATCGAAGACTTCAACCTGCTCATTGGCACTGCCTTCGCCCGAAAGGGTAAGCGTGGTATCGACCGTCGCACCGCCATCGGGCACCTCGCCTCTGGAGTCCACGACACTGTCGATGCTCGGAAAGATGTAGTCGACCACGGTAAAGCGGCGCACACCCGACTCCTGGCCACTGCCGTAGAGCGCTGTGGCCTTGACGGCGTAGCCTTTCACCTGCAGGTTGCGCAAGGTCAGGGTCCAGTCACCCTGGGTATCAGCCTGCGCAGTATCGACGGGCAAGGTGCCATCCAGAATCTGCACCGGCTGCCCGATGCTGGCCTTGCCCGCCAGCACGATCTGCGTATCGACCGTGGTCCTGCCGTCGGCCAGCTCGCCGCGTGAGTCCTGCACACTTTCCAGCGTGGGTGCCTGCTCTGCGACCACCTCGAAGGAACGCGGCGCAGAAAGGTCCTTGTTGCCGTATACGGCCCTCGCCCTCAGCTCATAGCCACGGCGCATCAAACCACTGAGAGTCACGCTCCAGACGCCGCCAAGCCCGACATCCACGGCCTGCAGGAAGGTTTCGGCTTCGAGCAGATCGACTTGCAGGCCTGGGCTCGCGCGCCCGGTTACGGTCACAGTCGTGTCGACCGTCGTCGCCCCTTCGGCCAACTCGCGGCGCGAGTCCTCGATGCGGGTGATGCTGGGCACGACATACTCCACCACGGTAAAGGCCCAGGGCTCCGATACCAGGCGCCTGCCGTACTGAGCCCTGGCCTTGAGGCTGTACACGCGAGGCACCAAGCCGGTCATCGGGAAATTCCATACGCCATCGCCGTCCGCCCCTGCCTGCCCTATCTCATCATCGCCATCGAGCATGTCAACGCCGAACCTTGCCCGCGCAGTACCGCTCAAGGTTACTGCAGTGTCGACACTGATCCCGCCATTGGCAACGGCACCGTAGCTGTCGACAGCTGCGGTGATCGCGAGGGGGATGGGTGTGCCGATATAGAGCTCGACATAGTTGGAAATGTCGACCTGCTCGGTGCCCGCGCGCTTGACGGTGTAGTACGCGAGGATCACGGTGGTGCGCGAAACCTCTACCACGGCAGGGCTGATGCGGAAGTCTACCGGCCGGCCCTGCTGCCCTTGGGTGATCTTCAGCCAGTCAGTGGTCGTGCCGGCCGGGTACACGCTACGCCAGTAGTAGGTCAGCACGTCCTCCGCAACCAGACCGGTGTAGCCAACACGCAGGGTAGCGCCATTGGGAAAGATCCATTCCGGGTCCAGCACCTCGCCATCCGACTCGAGCACCTCTGGTGCGGGCAAAGTCTGGCGCAGCGAGGTTACCCGGTAGTAACTGCGATCGGATTCACGCAAGTCATAGACCGTCGAACGGTTGTTGGTCACTCGGTAGTACAGCTCCAGCGTACCGTCGGCGAGCGCCTGGACATGCTCACCTTCAACAAAGAACTCCAATGCCTCGCCTTCCTGCCCCTGGGAGACGAGCTGCTCATCTTCGTAAATGTAAGGCCTGCCATCCGCGCGCTTGCCGCGCCAGACCAGGTTGACCACATCGCCGCTGGCCATACGTGGATAAGGCCCGGCAAGCACCCAGGCCGAATCGGTACCACTGTCGATCAGGTCTTCGATGGCTTCCAGCACGATCGGCGCCGGTAGCTGGTAGAGGGCACCTTCGATTCGGGCAAACGCCCGCTTTGACGACAGCGCTTGCGAGCCATCCGCCGGCCGCAGCACATAGGACGCATCGCCTGTGCCTTGGGCTGTGTCACGCACCAGGCGATTGGGAACCGTGGCTTCCAGGAGCGCCGGGACGCTTTCGACAGTCAGCGTCTGGTGATGGACAAGTGGCTCTCCGCTAGCCGGCGTACCGACCCAGGTGAATTCGATGCTGTCGCCTACTGCAATCGGAGACTGGTCTGTACGGATAAACACCGTGACATCACTGGCTTCGAGCGTGGCCAGGTCGATTACACCGTTGACCGCCTCCTTGATGATTGGCGCCTCCAGCCGCCAGGCTCCCGCGTCTACCTTGATAACGGTGGGTCGCGAGCGGTCGCTGGCAAAGTTCCAGACTTCATCATGGGGCCAATGGCTCAGTTGCAGCTCGTCGGAGTCACCGGCAGCCAGGATCACCTCCTGCCCGACCAGGATTTCCACCGGGTCGTCTCCTGCCGCTTCGTCTTCGCTGATCGTGCGCTGCACTTTCTCGCTGCCCCAGTGCAACACCACCACATCCTGCGAGGCACGGTCAGGATAGACATCGATGGTAACCGGCACGCCCTTGGCCGCCCACTCCGCCGTCACGCCATTGTCGATGACATCCTGCGGTACTGCGGGCAGTGGCAACTCCGAGTGCCCGGGCAGATGCGGTTCCTTGTCGACGCCGCCCGGGCGGTACAGCTTCACCCGCAGACGCAGCATTGCCGATGGCTCTGGCACCGTCGTGCCGCTGCGCAGCACTTCGAAGTACACCTTGTCCACCCACTCCTTATCCTTACTGAACTTGTCGGCCGGCAGGTAGAAAAAAATCCGTTTGTCGACATCAGCCTCGCGAACCCGGATAAAGTGGACCGGGTCGCCTTCGATATACACCGTCAGCTCGTCTCCCTCGTTCATTTCCAGATAAGGGTCGATGGCAGACAATAAACCGTCGGGGTCTTCTTCGATCGTGGTGATATTGATACCGCCATCGGCTGCCGCGACAGGCGTGGTCATCCCGGCAATCAACAGTGGCCGTACAACCAACGGAACAGAGCCATCGGCAGGAGGAGGAAAGAGCCTTGCAGCGAACCGGTTCATGAATATGCCTCTTGCGGAAAGTGATTGCACCATTGAACGGCTGTTACCTGTCGCCAACCGGTGACAGGGACAAACAACAGTGAACGTTGCAAGCAATACTTTTCCAACTGGCAAAATTACTAGTGCGGTAAACGTCCTGCCAGCTTTCGCCTGGGCTGTCTACTGATAAAACTGTCAGGTGCCTGGATACAACTACTGATTTATCATCGGGAGCAGATTTCCGCAGTCCGCAGAAGCGTTTGAACTTGAAAACTGACAGAAATGCAAGGTGCATAGTGCACCCGCGGCAGGTTAAATGGCTGTAATCAGCGAAAAGAAAAGGCCCGAAACAGGGCCTTTATGGTTAATGGCTATGCCACTCAATCAGGTCAGTGAACAGTCCGTCAATTGCAGAAAGATCGCTGCCAACCGTTCCAGCCCTGCCTGGTCCGCCTCGCTGAAACGGCCGATCTTCGGGCTGTCCAGGTCCAGTACACCAATCAACCTGCCCTCCTTCACCAGCGGGATCACCAGCTCGCTGTTCGACGCGCTGTCACAGGCGATATGCCCCGGGAACGCATGCACGTCTTCCACACGTTGAGTCTGGCGGGTGGCCGCCGCGGCTCCGCACACGCCCTTGCTGAACGGAATACGGACGCAAGCGACCTGGCCCTGGAACGGGCCGAGCACCAGCTCTTCGTTGCGGTTGAGGTAGAACCCCGCCCAGTTCAGGTCGTCTACCTGGTGGTACAGAAACGCCGAGAACTGCGCGGCATTGGCGATAAAGTCGCGCTCGTCGGCAAACAGCGCCTGCACTTGCGCCGCCAGCAGGTCATAGCCGTCGAGTCCGGCGCCACTGGCATTGAGGTCGATCATTTACGTTGCTCCAGCAATTGCAGCCCGACCCAATAGCGGGCGAACTGATAGGCACAGCGGCCATTACGGTTACCGCGGCCGGTGGCCCAGCGCACGGCGAGGATGTCCAGGGCTTCGTCACGCTGCCAGCGCAGGCCGGCCGGGCGCGCCAGCTGGCCGATCCAGTGCTCGACCACGTTGAGGAAGTGTTCCTGGCTGAAGGGGTAGAACGACAGCCACAGGCCAAAACGGTCGGACAAGGCAATCTTGTCCTCCACCGCTTCGTTGGGGTGCAGCTCGCCGTCGACCATTTTCCAGTTTTCGTTGTCGCTCTGTTTTTCCGGCACCAGGTGGCGACGGTTGGAAGTGGCGTACAGCAGCACGTTGTCCGGGGCTTGTTCCAGCGAGCCGTCGAGCACGCTCTTGAGCACCCGGTAGTCGCCCTCCCCGGCTTCGAATGACAGGTCGTCACAGAACAGGATGAAACGTTGCGGCAGCTTCTGCAGCTGTTCGACCACCCGCGGCAGGTCGGCCAGGTGGTCGCGCTCGATTTCGATCAGGCGCAGGCCGGCACTGGCGTGTTCGGCCAGCAGGGCGCGTACCAGCGACGACTTGCCGGTGCCACGCGAGCCCCACAGCAGCGCATGGTTGGCGGGCAGCCCGTTGATGAACTGGTGGGTGTTGCGGCCCAGCTGGTCACGCTGCTGGTCGACACCGATCAGGTCGCTCAGGCGGATGTCCAGGCTGACTTGCAGCGGCAGCAGGTAGCCGCTGCGGCCATCACGCTGCCAGCGCGCGGCCAGGGTGGTGCACCAGTCGATATCCGGGCGTTGTGCCGGCAACAGGGGTTCGAGACGCGCCAGTACCGATTCGGCGCGGTCCAGGAAAGCTATCAAGCGGGCGTCCATGAAGACTCCTACAAATTTCAGTTATTAGGGGGCACAAAGCGGCCCCCGCTTGGCGACCAACTGAAATGAACAGACAGACCCACCAGAAGCCGGGTGTGATCGGCTATGCTTGCGCTGCGCAAGGAACGTGGAACCGGCTCGGGACTCATGGATATCAAGTTCACCAATCGTCTGTCATACAAGCAAGCCCGGTTGACAGTCCTGGTCGGCTTCATCCTGGGAACATTGCTCAGTCTCATCCAGATCGGCATCGATTATGCCAGTGAAGACGCGTCTATCAACCGCGAAGTGCGCGCCTTGCTGCAAATCAGCCACAACCCGGCCTCACGCATCGCCTACAACATCGACTCGGAGCTGGCCCTGGAGCTGACCAGCGGCCTGCTGCAATCGCCAGCGGTGACCCGCGCGCGGCTGAGCGACAACAATGCCATGGTGCTGGCCGATGTCAGCCGCCCGCGCATGCAGGACCGCTACCGGCCGCTGAGCGACTTCCTGTTCGGCGAGCAGCGCCAGTTCGAGGATCGCCTGTACCTGACCCACATGCCCGCTGACGACCTCGGTACCCTGTACCTGGAAGTGGACACCTACGCCTTCGGCGCCCGCTTCCTCGACCGCGCCGGCATCACCCTGGTCAACGGTTTCGCCCGCAGCCTGGTGCTGACCGGCATCCTGCTGGCACTGTTCTACATGATGCTGACCAAACCCCTGGTGACGGTGATCGGTGCGCTCAGTGGCCGCGACCCGCGCAAGCCTCGGCAAACCCGCCTGGACTGCCCGCATGGGCATGAGAACGATGAAATCGGTGTACTGGTGAAGGTCGCCAACCAGCAGTTCGTCAGCATGGCCACCGAGATCGACCAGCGCCGCAACGCGGAAAACCGCCTGACCCAATACCTCAACGAGCTGGAAGACATCGTCTCGGCGCGCACCAACGAGCTGAAGGCCAGCAACAACAGCCTGAGCCGCTCCAACCAGGAACTGGAAGAAGCCCGCCGCCGGGCATTGGACATGGCCCAGGCGCGGGCCGCCTTCCTCGCCAACATGAGCCACGAGATCCGTACCCCGCTCAACGGCATGCTCGGCATGATCGCGCTGGCCCTGGACAGCCCGTTGCCCAGCGAGCAGCGCCAGCAGCTGGCGATTGCCCATGACTCGGGCAAGGTCCTGGTGGAGTTGCTCAACGATATCCTCGACCTGTCCAAGTTCGACGCCGGCCAACTGGAGCTGGAGCGCATCCCGTTCGACATGGGTTCGATGGTCGAAGACACCGCCAACCTGCTGTCGCAGAACACTGCGCAAAGTGTCGAGCTGACCTGCCTGATCGCCCGCGATTTCCCCAGCAGCGTGCTCGGCGACCCCACCCGGGTGCGCCAGGTGGTCAGCAACCTGCTGTCCAACGCCTTGAAGTTCACCCGTTTCGGCCGTGTCGATGTACGCCTGAGCACTATCGTCGGCGGGGTGCGCCTGGAAGTGCGCGATACTGGCATTGGCATCCCCGAAGAAGCCCAGGCACGCATCTTCCAGCCATTCACCCAGGCCGGCGCCGGCATCACCCGCCAGTTTGGCGGCACCGGCCTGGGCCTGACCCTGACCTACAACCTGTGCAAGGCGATGCAGGGCCACCTGCACATCGATTCCAGGCCGGGCTTTGGCAGCCGTTTCAGTGCCGACCTGCCATTGGCCGTGCACACCGAGGCGATTGCACCAGCCCCGCTGCAAGGGCGGGTGGCGGCGCTGAGCATGGCCGGCAGTGGGCTCGATGAACTGCTGCAGGACCTGCTGCCCGCCTGGGGCCTGACCTACCGGCGTCATGACAACAGCAGCACGCTGGATGCCGCCACAATCGACCTGGTGATCACCGACGACCTCGACCGCCTGTTCGAACTGCGTCCGGCCTTGAAAACCCCGATCCTGCTGGTGACCGCCTACGGCAACTTCCTGCCCAGCGAACAATCGGTCGCCCTCGCCCCGTTGCATCAGTTGGCCCGGCCGTTGGCGCGCAACGCCCTGTACCAGACCCTGCGCCGCACCTTGCAAGGCTTCGAGCCCGAGCACCCGCTAGCCAGCCCGGCCATCACCCTCGAACAAGGCCGCGCGCGGATTCTGCTGGTGGAGGACAACCCGGTGAACCAGCTGGTGGCCAAGGGCATGCTGGCCAAGCTCGGTTGCCAGGTGCACCTGGCAACCCAGGGCGCCGAGGCCCTGGAAATGCTGGAGCAGGAACCATTCGACCTGGTGCTGATGGACTGCAACATGCCGGTGATGGACGGTTACGAGGCCAGCCGACGCATTCGCCAGAGCGGCCGCTGGCCCGACCTGCCGATTGTTGCCCTTACCGCCAATGCCATGCCCGAAGAGCGTGAGCGCTGCCGGGCGGCCGGGATGAACGACTACCTGGCCAAACCGTTCCGCCGCGAAGAACTGCTGGCGCTGATCGACCACTGGGTACCCGTCAGCGGCTGAGCAGGCGCTCGATTTCCGCTTCCAGGGCCTGCGGCTTGGTGGTGGGGGCATAACGCCTGACCTGGCCGCTGGCCGGGTCGACGAGGAACTTGGTGAAGTTCCACTTGATCTTCTGCGAACCGAGCAGGCCCGGCGCGCGCTGCTTGAGTTCGACGAACAAGGGGTGGGCGCCCGGGCCATTCACCTCGACCTTGCGGAACAGCGGGAAGCTCACGCCGAAATTGCGCTCGCAGAACTGCGCAATCTCCCGCGCATCGCCCGGTTCCTGCTTGCCGAACTGGTTGCAGGGAAAGCCCAGCACCACCAGGCCACGCGCCCGGTAGGCCTGCCACAGTTGCTCCAGGCCCTTGTACTGCGGGGTAAAACCGCACTGGCTGGCGGTGTTGACCACCAACAGGGCCTTGCCGGGGAAGTCAGCGAGTGTCTTGTGCTCGCCGCCCAGGGTTACGCATTTGATATCCAGCATCGATTCAGCCATGTGGCGGGCTCCGGTCAGTCGCGCGGGCGCAGGTCGATGCACACCGAGTTGATGCAGTAGCGCAGGCCGGTCGGTGGCGGGCCGTCCGGGAACACGTGGCCCAGGTGCGCATCGCAGCGGGCGCAGGTGACCTCGGTGCGGATCATGCCGTGGGAGGTGTCGCGAATCTCGATCATCGCGCGGTCTTCGATGGGGGCGTAGAAGCTCGGCCAGCCGCAACCGGAATCGAACTTGGTCTGCGCATCGAACAGGGGCAGGCCGCAGCAGATGCAGTGGTAGATGCCATCACGGCGCTCACTGTTGTACTTGCCGCTGAATGGCCGCTCGGTGCCTTTGAGGCGGCATACCTGGTACTGCTCGGGGTCGAGCATCGAGCGCCATTCTTCCAGGGTTTTCTCGATCTTTTGCATGTAGGGACCTCGGCAGGCTGAATTTCACCGCGCACCGTCTTTTCCGGGGCGCGGGTGGCACGTATATTAGTTGGCTTCGTGTGCCAGGCGTTCAGTCTGGCACCCGCTTCCTGCCCTTTCAAACCTTTCGGCGGGGCGTTGCGCGTTTTCTCAATCGGGATCCCATCATGCAGTTCAGCAAATCGAACAAGCTCGCCAATGTCTGCTATGACATTCGCGGCCCAGTGCTCAAGCACGCCAAGCGCCTGGAAGAGGAAGGCCATCGCATCCTCAAGCTGAACATCGGCAACCCGGCGCCGTTTGGCTTCGAGGCGCCTGACGAAATTCTCCAGGATGTGATCCGCAACCTGCCCACCGCGCAGGGCTACAGCGACTCCAAGGGCCTGTTCAGTGCACGCAAGGCGGTGATGCAGTACTGCCAGCAGAAGGGTATCGAAGGCGTCACCATCGAAGACATCTACCTCGGCAACGGGGTATCCGAGCTGATCGTCATGTCGATGCAGGCGCTGCTGAACAACGGCGACGAAGTATTGATCCCGGCCCCCGACTACCCGCTGTGGACCGCTGCCGTGAGCCTGGCCGGCGGCAAGCCGGTGCACTACCTGTGCGATGAACAGGCCGACTGGTTCCCCGACCTCGACGACATCAAGGCCAAGATCACCGCGAACACCAAGGCGCTGGTGATCATCAACCCGAACAACCCGACCGGCGCGGTGTACTCCCGCGAGCTGCTGCTGGGTATGCTCGAGCTGGCCCGCCAGCACAACCTGGTGGTGTTCTCGGACGAGATCTACGACAAGATCCTGTACGACGAAGCCGTGCACATCAGCACCGCCTCGCTGGCTCCCGACCTGCTGTGCCTGACCTTCAACGGCCTGTCCAAGTCGTACCGGGTGGCGGGCTTCCGTTCCGGCTGGCTGATCATCTCGGGGCCCAAGCACCATGCCCAGAGCTACATCGAAGGCATCGACATGCTGGCCAACATGCGCCTGTGCGCCAACGTGCCGGCGCAGCACGCCATCCAGACCGCGTTGGGCGGCTACCAGAGCATCAACGACCTGGTGCTGCCACCGGGCCGCCTGCTGGAACAGCGCAACCGCACCTACGAACTGCTCAACGATATCCCGGGGGTGAGCTGCGTGAAGCCGATGGGCGCGCTGTATGCGTTCCCGAAGATCGACCCGAAGGTGTGCCCGATCCACAACGACGAGAAATTCGTCCTCGACCTGCTGCTGTCGGAAAAGCTGCTGATCGTGCAGGGGACGGCGTTCAACTGGCCGTGGCCGGACCACTTCCGCGTGGTGACCTTGCCGCGGGTGGATGACCTGGAAGCGGCGATCGGGCGGATTGGCAATTTCCTGAAGGGGTATTCGCAGTAAGGTTTACCGGGTGATCGGGGCGGCGGCATTGCGCGCAGCCCGCGTGCCGAACCTGTTACACCATGCTTGGCAGCCTTGGTGCTTGGCTTGAGCCTTGCGGTACCTGGGGGATCGAGCGCCGCGCGGGCGGCGCTCGATCTCAACGCAACCAGAGATCCAAAGGCATGCGCCGCTTCTTACATCCTGCAACGCTCTATCCCACAGCCCCTCGGCCATCCTCTGCCATACTCCGCCGTACACAGTTTGAAATAGTCACCCGATTGAATCAGCACGGCCGGCACCTTATATACCCCGCAGTAAGCGACAACTCATCCGTCAGGAGAACGTAACAACCATGATGCGCATTCTGTTGTTTGTAGCCACCAACCTCGCGGTGGTGCTGGTTGCAAGCATTACCCTGAGCCTGTTCGGTTTCAACGGGTTCATGGCCGCCAACGGGGTCGACCTGAACCTCAGCAGCCTGCTGGTGTTCTGCGCCGTGTTCGGCTTCGCCGGCTCCCTCGTCTCGCTGTTCATCTCCAAGTGGATGGCGAAGATGACCACCGGCACCCAGATCATCAGCCAGCCGCGCACCCGCCACGAACAGTGGCTGCTGCAAACGGTCGAGGAGCTGTCCCGCGAGGCCGGTATCAAGATGCCCGAGGTGGGTATCTTCCCGGCGTACGAGGCCAACGCCTTCGCCACCGGCTGGAACCGCAACGACGCGCTGGTGGCGGTGTCGCAGGGTTTGCTGGAGCGCTTCTCGCCCGATGAGGTGCGCGCGGTACTGGCCCACGAGATCGGCCACGTGGCAAACGGCGACATGGTCACCCTGGCGTTGGTGCAAGGTGTGGTCAACACCTTCGTGATGTTCTTCGCCCGCATCATCGGCAACTTCGTCGACAAGGTCATCTTCAAGAACGAAGAAGGCCAGGGCATTGCCTATTACGTGGCGACCATCGTTGCCGAACTGATCCTTGGCATCCTCGCCAGCATGATCGTCATGTGGTTCTCGCGCCGCCGCGAATACCGCGCCGACGAGGCCGGTGCGCAGCTGGCCGGTACTGCAGCGATGATCGGTGCCCTGCAACGCCTGCGCGTGGAGCAAGGCCTGCCCGTGCACATGCCCGACACCTTGAAGGCGTTCGGTATCAATGGCGGCCTCAAGCACGGCCTGGCCGGCCTGCTGATGAGCCACCCGCCGCTGGAAGACCGCATCGAGGCCCTGCGCCGTCGCGGTTGATCCATTCAGTGACAAAAAGGGCGACTTCGGTCGCCCTTTTTTGTACACGCCGGCACCGGCAACACAGCAATCAGCGGCTTACCTGGTACACCCTCTCCAACAGGCTGCTGATTCCCGCCTGCACAAACCTCGGGCTCTGCTCGATGACCTCCGCAACCTCCAGCTCGTCCACCTGCCACCCGGCCAAGCCTTGACGCAGCTCTTCGTCGCCGACCGAGAACGGCGGCCCGTCCATCAATGCCTGGTCATAGTCCAGTGTTACCACCAGCCCGCGGCACCCCGCCGGCAGCAGCGCCGACAATCGTTGCAGATAACGCGCTCGCATCTGCGGCGGCAACGCGATTACCGCCGCCCGGTCATACAGCCCCGTACAGTCGCCGACATCCTCCGGCTGCAACGCAAAGAAATCACCGCACCACAGTTCCAGAACGCCACTGCGCCAGACTTCGAACACCCCGCGCTGCTGCACCTCGGCATCCAGCCCATGTTCGCGGAAGAAATCCTCCACCGCCCGCCGCGACAGCTCGATGCCCACCACGCGATGCCCCTGCCCGGCCAGCCAGGCCAGGTCCAGGCTCTTGCCGCACAGCGGCACCAGCACGCGGCTACCCGGCAGCCGCTGCAGCTGCGCCCAATACTTTTGCAGGTAGGGGTTCACCTGCGCCTGGTGAAAACCGATCTGGTTGTCGGCCCACCGTTGCTGCCAGAACGCTGGCTCCATGATCACTCCAGTTTTTTCGATGATTGGTCGGTAAAACTTGGTTTGGATTTCGATCTGTAGTTGACCGAAGATGATTGCATCTTAACCTCCAGGACCTTGCCATGCTGCCCAGCCTGTTCATTTCCCACGGTTCGCCCATGCTTGCCCTGCAGCCTGGTGCCAGCGGGCCAGCGCTGGCCGGCCTGGCCACCCGCCTGGCGCGCCCAACAGCGATCGTGGTGGTGTCGGCGCACTGGGAAAGCCGCGAATTGCTGGTGACCGGCAGTGAGCGGCCCGAGACGTGGCATGACTTCTACGGTTTCCCGCAGGCCCTGTATGCCGTGCAGTACCCGGCGCCAGGCATGCCCGCCCTTGCCGGGCAGGTCAGCACCTTGCTGACGGCTGCCGGGCTGTCGGCCCGGCTAGACCCGCAACGCCCGTTCGACCACGGCGCCTGGGTACCGTTGTCGCTGATGTACCCGGATGCCAGCATTCCTGTGGTGCAGGTTTCACTGCCCAGCGCTTTGGGGCCGGCATTGCAACTACGCGTGGGCGCGGCGCTGGCGGGGCTGCGCGACGAGGGCGTGCTGCTGATCGGTTCGGGCAGCATTACCCATAACCTGGGTGAACTGGACTGGCATGCCGGGCCGGAGGTGATCGAGCCTTGGGCGCTGGCGTTCAGGGATTGGGTGGTGGAGAAGCTGCAAGCCGATGACCGGGCGGCGTTGCTGGACTATCGCCGGCAGGCGCCATTTGCGCTGCGCAACCATCCCAGTGATGAGCATTTCCTGCCGCTGTTCTTTGCCCTTGGGGCGGGGGGCAGATTTGGCGTGGTGCACCAAGGGTTTACCCTGGGGGCGTTGGGGATGGACATTTATCGGTTCGACTGAAGATAGCCGGGGGCGCTTTGCGCCCCTTTCGCGACACAAGGCCGCTCCCACCAGGGACCGCGTAACCCTGCGGCCTTGTCCCGATGGGCTGCAAAGCAGCCCCAAGATGGCACAGGCAAAAAAATCCCCGACCTGGGCCGGGGATTTTTTCATTGCGCCAGGATCAATCCTCGCGGTAGCGGCGCAGCTTCAGCTGCTTGCCTGCCACACGGGTGTCCTTGAGCTTGGACAGCAGCTTCTCCAGGCCGTCTTCCGGCAGCTCGACCAGGCTGAAGCTGTCGCGCACCTGAATGCGGCCGATGGCGTCACGCGCCAGACCACCCTCGTTGAGGATCGCGCCCAGCAGGTTCTTGGCCGCGATGCCGTCACGGGCACCCAGGGCAGTACGGCAACGCACGCGGCCTTCGGCCAGCGGCATCGGCGCACGGCGCTCGCGGTCACCGCGTTCCGGGCGGTCGCCACGCTCACCACGCTCGGTGCGCTCGCCACGCGGGGCAAAGCTCGGCACCAGCGGCTGCTCACGCTCCACTGCAACCAGGTCCAGCGCCTGGCCATTGGTGGCCTTGCGCAGCAGGGCCGCAGCCAGGGCACGCGCGCTGCAACCGAGGTCGTTGGTCAGGCGGTCGAACAGGTCACCGTGGGTGGCTTCGGCTTCGGCTACCAGCGGCGCCAGGCTCGAAGTCAGCTTCTTGATGCGGGCATCCAGCACGGCCTGGGCGTTCGGCAGGCGCGCTTCGGCCACCTTCTGCCCGGTAACACGCTCGATGACCTGCAGCATGCGGCGCTCACGCGGGGTGACCAGCAGCAGTGCACGGCCATCGCGACCGGCGCGGCCGGTACGGCCGATACGGTGCACGTAGGATTCCGGGTCGTACGGCATGTCCACGTTGAACACGTGGGTGATGCGCGGTACGTCCAGGCCACGGGCGGCGACGTCGGTGGCGACGACGATGTCCAGGCGGCCATCCTTGAGCGAGTCGATGACGCGTTCACGCTGGTTCTGGGCGATGTCGCCGTTCAGCGCGGCAGCCTTGTAGCCCTTGGCTTCCAGCGCAGCGGCCAGATCCAGGGTGGCTTGCTTGGTGCGCACGAAGGCGATCAGCGCGTCGAACTCTTCCACTTCCAGCAGACGCAGCACAGCCGGGATCTTCTGGTCGGCGTGGACCATCAGGTGGGCCTGCTCGATCGCGGTGACGGTCTGGGTCTTGCTCTGGATCTTGACGTGCTTGGGCTCACGCAGGTGACGCTCGGCGATCGAGCGGATCGACGACGGCAGGGTGGCAGAGAACAGCACGGTCTGGCGGCTGGCCGGGATGGCATCGAAGATCACTTCGAGGTCGTCCATGAAGCCCAGCTTGAGCATTTCGTCGGCTTCGTCCAGGACCAGGTACTGCACGGTGGACAGCACCTTTTCGTCACGGCGCAGGTGGTCGCACAGGCGACCCGGGGTGGCGACGACGATCTGCGCGCCATTGCGGATCGCCCGCAGCTGTGGGCCCATCGGGGCGCCACCGTAGACGGCGACCACGTTCACGCCCGGCATCTGCTTGGCGTAGGTTTCGAAAGCGGTAGCAACTTGCAGCGCCAACTCACGGGTCGGCGCCAGGATCAGGGCTTGCGGTTCGCGCTTGCTCACATCGATCTTGTTGAGGATCGGCAGGGCGAAGGCAGCGGTCTTGCCGGTGCCCGTCTGCGCCTGGCCGATCATGTCGTGACCGGCGAGGATGATCGGGATCGATTGTTGCTGAATGGCGGACGGCTCTTCATAGCCGGTCGCCAGAACGGCAGCAACAATGTTCGGATTGAGATCGAGAGCGGCGAAGCCGCCGGTTTCCTGGGTCATGGGTCTGCCTCTAGGTGCATCCGCAAAGACCCATGCTCCAAAGCTGCACAAGCCATGAAAGACCGACAGGTCACCCAGGCAGCTTTGGCGGCGGGGATTTGCGAAAACGATTGAAAAAGAAAACGTGGGAAAGTCCGCCTAGCGGACGCGCAGCCGAAGCTGGACTCGGAGGGTTTGCACCACCTGATTTTGCGGCCCGCTAAAAGACCGGCGCGTACTATACCCGAAATGGTGCAAAGACGTGAGGAAAATTTTCGCGAGGTACGGCCAGTATCGGGCCATCAATTACCGCGAGCTGAATCGATAATCCCCTGGCCCCTGAAAGGTCGGCGCAGGCGCGACCGCGACAGCCATCAGGTAGCCGGGCGAATCTCGCGGATCAACCCTTCCAGGCTGTAGCCCAACCGCGGCGCCAGCGCCTCGGCCCGTGCCCGCAGTCCGCCGAGGTCCAGCGTCTGGTCCAGGTCCGCCGGCACCAGCAGGATCACATTGCCCTCCTTCACCGGCAGTTCCCAGTAATGCCGGTGGTACAAGCCGCGCAGCAAGGCCGCACCCAGCGGCTTGCCGTCATCGGTAGCCCACTGGTTGATCACCAGCCAGCCGCCCGGGTTGAGCTGCTGCTGGCAGTTCTCGAGGAAATTCCATGCCAGGTGCCCTACCCCGGGCCCATGGTCGGTGTACAGGTCGACGAACAACAGGTCGGCCTTTTCCGCCGTGGGCAGCAGTTCCAGGGCATCGCCGATGCGCACATACAGCCGCGGGTCGTCGTCCAGGCCCAGGTATTCCATGGCCAGGCGCGGCACGTCCGGGCGCAGCTCGATGGCCTCGATGTCGTCCAGCGGCAGGAACTTCATGCACGCCTGGGTCAGCGTGCCGGCGCCCAGGCCGAGAAACAGCGCGCTTTCCGGCTGCTCATGGCACAACGCCCCGACCAGCATGGCGCGGGTATAGTCGTACTCCAGCCAGCTCGGGTCGGCAGTGAACACGCAGCTCTGCTCGATTGCATCACCGAACTCCAGGAAGCGGTAGTCGTCCACTTCGTACACGCTGATGACGCCAAAGGCATCTTCCACCCGTGCCAGCAGCCGCTCTTGCCGTTCCGCCATGTTCACCATCCAACCCGCAAAACGCGCATTGTCCGCCAACGCCCCCGATGCAACAAGCACAGCGCCAACTGTTAACATGGCCAATAGCCTACAACCGACAAGACCGAGCCCGAGATGAACCAACCGTGGAGCCCTGACAGCTGGCGCGCCCTGCCGATCCAGCAGCAACCGACCTACCCCGATGCGGCGCACCTGCTGAAAGTCGAACAGACCCTGGCCAGCTACCCGCCGCTGGTGTTCGCGGGCGAGGCGCGCGAGCTGCGCCGGCAGTTTGCCGAAGTCACCGAAGGCCGCGCCTTCCTGTTGCAGGGCGGCGATTGCGCCGAAAGCTTCGCCGAGTTTTCGGCGGCGAAAATCCGCGACACCTTCAAGGTGCTGTTGCAGATGGCCATCGTCATGACCTTTGCCGCCGGCTGTCCGGTAGTGAAGGTCGGGCGCATGGCCGGGCAATTCGCCAAACCGCGTTCTTCGGGCGACGAAACCATCGGCAACGTCACCCTGCCGGCCTACCGCGGCGATATCGTCAACGGCATCGGTTTCGACGCCAACAGCCGTATCCCCGACCCGGAGCGCCTGCTGCAGGCCTATCATCAAGCCACCGCCAGCCTCAACCTGCTGCGCGCCTTCGCCCAGGGCGGGTTTGCCGACCTGCACCAGGTGCACAAGTGGAACCTGGACTTCATCGCCAACTCAGCGCTGGCGGACAAGTACCACCAGCTGGCCAACCGCATCGACGAAACCCTGGCATTCATGCGCGCGTGTGGCCTGGACAGCGCGCCGCAACTGCGCGAAACCAGCTTCTTCACCGCCCACGAAGCGTTGCTGCTGAACTACGAAGAAGCGTTCGTGCGCCAGGACAGCCTGACCGGCGACTACTACGACTGCTCGGCGCACATGCTGTGGATTGGCGACCGCACCCGTCAGCTCGACGGAGCCCATGTGGAGTTCCTGCGCGGCGTGCACAACCCGATCGGGGTCAAGGTTGGCCCGAGCATGAACCCCGAGGAGCTGATTCGCCTGATCGACACGCTGAACCCGGCCAACGACCCCGGGCGCCTGAACCTGATCGTGCGCATGGGCGCCGGCAAGGTCGGCGACCACCTGCCGGGGCTGATCCGCACGGTCGAGCGCGAGGGGCGCAAGGTGCTGTGGAGTTCCGACCCGATGCACGGCAACACCATCAAGGCGAGCAGCGGCTACAAGACCCGCGACTTTGCGCAGATACTCGACGAGGTCAAGCAGTTCTTCCAGGTGCACCAGGCCGAGGGCAGCCATGCCGGTGGCATCCACATCGAGATGACCGGGCAGAACGTGACCGAATGCATCGGCGGTGCGCGGCCGATTACCGAAGATGCGTTGTCGGACCGCTACCACACCCACTGCGACCCGCGCATGAACGCCGACCAGTCGCTGGAGCTGGCGTTCCTGATCGCCGAAACACTCAAGCAGGTGCGGCGCTAGAAGCGTTCGCGGGCTCGCCCGCTCCCACAGGTGGGGCACACGCTTCGAGAGCAGTGCAGTACCTGTGAGAACGGGCGAGGCCGCCAAGGGACCTGCACCGGCCTGCCCTACTTGCGCAGCGGATCATCCCAGAAATGCCGCTCGGCCTCTTGCTGGATGTCGGCCCGGCTCAACCCCAGGTCGTGCAGGGTCGCATCGCTGAGGCTGGCCAGCTGCTGGCGCTGGCGGTACAGCTGCAGCCACCGCACCATCTGCTGTACGCCGGCATGCAACAGGTGGTTCAGGGAAAAGGCAGGTTGCTGGATGCTGCTGACATGACCTTTCATCGTGAAGCCCTCCGTGTTGATGGCTCCAGTCTGCCGCCGGGCATAAGATCAATCCAACGAATGTTTCTGATGCCATGCATCTCGGAGATTGATGCAATGTCCCAGTACCAGAGCCTCGACACCGACGTCCTGCGCACCTTTGTCGCCATCGCCGAGCAAGGCGGCTTCACCCGCGCCGGCGAGGTGGTCAACCGCACCCAGTCGGCGGTGAGCATGCAGATGAAACGCCTGGAAGAAGACATCCTGCAGCGGCAGCTGTTCGAGCGCGACGGCCGTCAGGTACGGCTGACGGCCGAAGGCCAGGTGCTGCTGGGTTATGCCCGGCGTATCCTCAAACTGCACGGCGAAGTGTTCAATACCCTGCGCATGCCGCACATGGTCGGGATGGTGCGGATCGGCACGCCGGACGACTACGCCATGCGCTTTCTGCCGACCATCCTGTCGAGTTTTGCCCAGGCCTACCCGCTGGTGCAGGTAGAGGTGCATTGCGAATCGTCCAAGCAACTGATGCTGCGCCAGGACCTGGACCTGACCATCGTCACCCGCGAGCCGGGCAACGAGATTGGCCAGCTGTTGCGCCAGGAGCGCCTGGCATGGGCCGCCGCCGAGGGGTTCTGCCCACAAGAGCAACGGCCCGTTCCGCTGGCATTGTTCAACAGCGATTGTTTCTGCCGGGCCTGGACCTGCAACGCCCTGGAGGCCCAGGGCATCGATTACCGCATCGCCTATACCAGCCCGAGCCTGGCAGCGATCTTTGCCATCGTCACGGCCGGGCTGGCGGTAACGGCGCAGTTGCAGAGCCTGATCGGCGGGAACCTGCGCATCCTGGGCGAGAGCGAAGGGCTGCCGCAATTGCCAGTGGCCAATGTGATGCTGGTGCGCAATACCCAGAGCGCATCGCCGATTACCGATTGCATGGCCGATTACATCATCGAAGGCTTCAAGTGAGCCGGGCTGCCGCAACAGCGGTTTCGCGTCGCGCCAGGGTCGCAAAGCGGCCCCAAGCCCTCACAGCTCAAACCCGAGCATCACCGCACACATCACCAGGAACACGCAGAACATCGCCCGCAGCGCCTTCTCCGGCAACGCGTGGGCCAGCTTCACGCCCCAGCTGATACTGAGCAAGCCGCCCACCGCCAACGGGATGCCCACGCCCCAGTCGACGCTGTGGTGCACCCCATAGGTAAGCAAGGTCACCAGGGTACTCGGCGCCGCCAGCGCCAGCGACAGCCCCTGCGCGACCACCTGGGTAGTGCCGAACACACTGGTCAGGATCGGCGTGGCCACCACCGCCCCACCCACCCCGAACAAGCCCCCCATGGTGCCGGCAAAGCTGCCCAGCACGCCCAGCCACGGCCAGGCATGGCGCAGCTCGGCGCTTGGCGGCGAGACTTTCATGAACATCCGCGCCACGTTCCACACCGCCAGCGCCACCAGGAAACCGACAAAGCCCAGGCGCATGGAATGCGCATCCAGCCCCACCGCCCAGATCGACCCCAGCCAGGCGAACACGAAGCTGCACAGCGACAACGGCACGGCATGGCGCAATTCGATGCGGTTACGCTGGTGATAGCGCCACAGCGCCAGCAGCACGTTCGGCACCACCATCACCAGCGCGGTACCCTGGGCCAGCTGCTGGTCCAGGCCAAACAGCACGCCCAGTGCCGGAATCGCGATCAACCCGCCACCAATGCCGAACAGGCCACCCATGGTCCCCAGGGCAGCGCCCAGCACGATATACAATACCCACTCGATCATCAGCGCCTCACTGCCTGTTCACATGATGCGAGCATGCTAACCACTGCGGGCTGGCGGGGAAACGCACAGCAGCGCACAATGGCTGTGCGTCATCCGCACAAGCAAGGCAGCCATGAGCCCCGATACCCTGACCGACCAATTGAGCCTGTTCCTCGATGTGCTGGAAACCGGCAGCTTTTCTGCTGCCGCCCGCCGCCACCCGCTGACGCCATCTGCGGTAGCCCGGCGTATCGACAACCTGGAAGGCGCCGTAGGCAGCCGCCTGTTCACCCGCAGTACGCACGCCGTACGCGCCACGCCGGCGGGCAACGCCTTTGCCGAACGGGCCAGGCGCATCATCGAAGAGCTGCGCCTGGCCCGCGCCGAAGCGGTATCGCTGAGCAATGCTCCTGAAGGCCTGATCCGCATCGACGCCCCTGCCGCATTTGGCCGTCGCCACCTGGCACCGGCCATTGCCGACTTTCTGGTGGCCTACCCGGGGCTGGACGTGAAGTTGCGCCTGATCGACAGCTTCGTCGACCTGCATGGCAGCCACCTTGGCGAAGTTGACCTGGTGCTGCGCGCCGGTCCTCTGGCCGACACCCGACTGGTCGCCACGCCACTCGCGTACATGGTGCGTATCGCCTGCGCCAGCCCCGCCTACCTGGCCAGCCGCGGCATACCCAGCTGCCCCAGTGAACTGCCTGGGCACGATGGCCTGGACTGGGATGGCCTGGCGCCGCCCTTTGCCTGGCGCTTCACTGTAGCCGGGCAAACCCGCCTGTACCGCCCCGCGCGCATGCGCATGGCCGCGAACAACGCCGAAACCTTGCTGTTCGGTGCGCTCGCCGGGTTGGGCATCGCCCACCTGCCCACCTGGTTGATCAGCGAATACCTGCTGCGCGGCGAGCTGGTACCGCTGTTTTGCGACGGCGGCTTGCCGCAAGCCGAAAGCAGCGGTATCTACGCGCTACGCCTGGAACATGAAACGAACTCTCGCAGCCGTTTGCTGCTCGAATTTCTCAAGAGCCGATTCAGCCCGATTCCACCCTGGGACCTGGCTTTGCGCAGTGGACTGCACGAGTAGCGCGCGCACTGATGATCAACGTGCCAGACTTACCCATTGATTACTTTCAAGGACCTGCATGAACGCCGACACCCAAGCCTCCTGTGACGAGCTGCTGCTGGACAACCAGGTCTGTTTCGCCCTGCACTCCACCTCGTTGCTGATGACCAAGGTCTACAAACCGCTGCTGCAGGCCCTGGGCCTGACCTACCCGCAGTACCTGGCCATGCTCGTGCTGTGGGAGCACGACGGCCTGACCGTGGGCGAGATCAGCCAGCACCTGCTTACCGACCCCGGCTCGCTGACGCCGTTGCTCAAACGCCTGGAAAGCGAAGGCCTGCTGCAGCGCAACCGCAGCCGCGAAGACGAACGGGTGGTACTGGTGCAACTGACCGACAAAGGCCGCGCCCTGCAACAGCGGGCCAGGGAGGTGCCGCAGTGCATCCTCAAGGCCAGTGGCCGCAGCCTGGAACAACTGCAACAGCTGCAGGCCGACCTGCTGAAATTGCGCGAGAACCTGCAGAAGACCCTCTGACAGCCTGGCTGTGGGATAGCCCTTCAGACGAACGGCGATAATTTATCTTGCGCACAAACTAATTGCGCGCTAATTTAAATCCCACACCAACCCGCGCCCTTCCCCGAGTGAAGCGCACAACACGTTAGCGAGGCTCAAGATGCAAAAGGTCAATCCGCTGTACATCGCAGAAGCTACCTCCACCGGTGGGCGCGACGGCAAGTCCCGCTCCAGCGACGGCAAGCTGGAAGTCAAGCTCAGCACCCCCAAGGAGCTGGGCGGCGCAGGCGGAGACGGCACCAACCCCGAGCAGCTGTTTGCCGCCGGCTACTCGGCATGCTTCATCGGCGCCTTGAAGTTCGTGGCCGGGCAAGAGAAGAAAGCCCTGCCAGCGGCTGCCTCGATTACCGCGAAGGTCGGCATCGGCCAGATTCCGGGCGGGTTCGGCCTGGACATCGACCTGCACATCAACCTGCCGGGCCTGGCCCAGGCCGAGGCCGAAGGGCTGGTGGAGAAGGCGCACCAGGTGTGCCCGTACTCTAATGCCACCCGTGGCAATGTGGATGTGCGCCTGCACGTTACTGTCTAAGGCTGTGGGAGCGGCCTTGCGTCGCGATGGGGCGCGAAGCGGCCCCAGAATCTCGGGTACACCCTGATACCGCCGGGGCCGCCTTGCGGCCCTTTCGCGACACAAGGCCGCTCCCACATCAGCTAGATGTCAGCATCGAGAACTGCCAAAACGCGGCACAAAAAAACCCGGCCAAGGCCGGGTTTTTTGCGTTTCACAAGAAGGATTACTTCTTGGAGCGGCCTTTGAAGCTGTTGTCGCGAGTGTCGATATCAATCCACTCGTCGATCTGGATGAAGTCGGCAACCGAGATTTCGGTACCGTTCTTCAGCTTGGCAGGCTTCATGACCTTGCCCGAGGTGTCGCCGCGTGCAGCGTTCTCGGTGTAGACAACCTGGCGGCTGATGGTGGTCGGGAGTTCAACCGATACCAGGCGGCCTTCGAAGAACACGGCTTCGCAGACGTCTTCCATGCCTTCCTCGATGTACGGCAGAACGGCTTCGATGTCCTCGGCGTTCAGTTCGTACATGGTGTAGTCGGTGGTGTCCATGAAGGTGTATTCGTCACCGTTGATGAACGACAGGGTCGCTTCTTTGCGATCCAGGATCACGTCGTCCAGCTTGTCGTCTGCACCGTAGACGGTTTCGGTCTTGTAGCCGGTCAGCAGGTTCTTCAGCTTGGTCTTCATGATCGCGCTGTTACGGCCCGACTTGGTGAACTCAGCTTTTTGAACCAGCCACGGGTCGTTGTCGATCCGCAGGACGGTACCGGGTTTCAGTTCTTTACCAGTTTTCATTACGAAGTATCCGAATCTGGATGGATTTATAAAAATCGAGGCCGCGTATCATAGCGAATTTCGGTAAAAGTGTACCAGCGCTGTGGCAAGGTCCGGCTGAGCGGCCTGTCGCGCGGCCCAAAGCCGGGCATGCTGCTGCAGTTCCGGCCAGTGCTGGCGAGCCGCCTGCCAGGCCTGGCCCATGTCGCGGTCCATGTTCCAGGCACGCCAAAGGCCAAGCAGGGCGGCATCGGCATCGTCTGACAAGCCGTGACGATAATGCGCCAGAAACGCTTCAAGCTTTTCCCAATGGGCATTCTCGTCCTGCACGTAGATGTGCCATAGCATGGGCTGCCCGGCCCACTGCGCGCGCACGAACGAGTCTTCGCCGCGCACGGCGTTGAAATCGCAGCTCCACAGCAACCGGTCGTAGTCGTCCTGGCTGACGAAAGGCAGTACCTGTACGGTCAGCGCTCCTCGCTTGCGAACGCTGCCCACGGGCAGTGCCGACTCGCCAAGCCACTGGCTGAGCCCCGCGACAACGCGGCCTTGCGGCACCAGCAGGTGACACGGTTGCTCGCCTGAGGCCAAGGCATCAAGCCAGCTGCCCAGTTGCGGGTTTTCGTAGGCGAACAGGGAAACCAGCAACGTCCCCGCTTCAGGGTTTACACCAAGCCCCTGCAAGAAGGCCTGCCGTTCGCCCTGCTGGAACGCATCACGCCGCGCCAGCAGCGAGCGCTCGCGCAGCAGGCCACCGGTTTTTTCGGTAAAGCCGGGAAAGAAAAACATCTTGCGCAAGCCATTGGGCTGCGGCGAAGGCAAGCCATGGCAACCCTCCACCCAGTCCTCGGCGCTGAGGTATTCGAGGTTCAGCCACAGCGGCGGCGTGGCGCGAGCACGCATTGCCTCTATGTAAGCTGCTGGCAACTGGCAGGCGAAGGCACCGATTACCACATCGGCCGGCGCCACCGGCAACCAGTTTACCGGCCACTGGCGCACCTCCACACCGTGCTGCCACTGCTGCGGGGCGCTGGCGTCGGCCCCGGGGCACATGGGCAGGAACGCATTGAGGTCATCCACCCACAGGCGTAGAGCCAGGCCGTGCTCAGCCACCAGCTGCCGGGCCAGGCGCCAGGTCACGCCTATATCGCCGTAATTGTCGACGACACTGCAGAAGATGTCCCAAGTGGCTTTCATGTGCCCTGCCCTCGCCCGGCGAAAAACCGCGCATTCTGCGGATAAATTGTCGCTGACAAAAGCACCTGCGCGGAAAAATACCCGGGCGCATGCGACAATGCCCCCGACCACCCCGCCAGGACAGTGCCATGCCCCGCCACCGTGAATTGAAGATCACCCTCAAGCCGTTGCCGTTGATCCTGTGCGTTGCCCTGGGCCTGTGGCTCGGCGCCGTGGCCATCGCCGCCAGCCTGTGGCTGGCCCTGCAGCTATGGCCAGAGCAGGTGCAGCCGGTGGCCCAGGCGGTAGCGCCCAGCGTTTCCCGGCCGGTTGTAGCGCCAGCCCCGGCGGCGGATGCCCAGGCTGAAATGTTCCAGCGCTACCAGGACATCCTGCGCAAGCAGGAGCAGCAACAGGCCGCCGAGGCTGCTCAGGGTAACCCGCGCAACCTCAACAGCCCCAAGTGCCAGTTCTGGCTGCAGCAGAACCGCACTGCACCCACTGACAAAAGCCAGGCCAATGTGCTGGAGTTCTGTTACTGATCATGGACAAGACCCGCCTGCTGGCGCAGATCGTCGCCACCCTCGAGCACGACCTGGATGTGCTGACCCGCGCAGCCCAGACCGCGTATGAAGCGGCCACCGCCGAGGAGAACATCGCCGAGAACAAGTACGACACCCTGGGCCTGGAAGCCTCGTACCTGGCCACCGGCCAGGCCCGCCGCAGCGCCGAGATACGTACGGCGCTGCAGACCTACCAGCAATTGCTGCTGCGCGATCATGACCCGGCGCGCGGGGTGCAGATGAGCAACCTGGTGACGCTGGAAGATGAAGATGGCGGGCAGCGCCGTGTTTTCCTCGGGCCCGAGGCAGCGGGGTTGAAGATTGGCGAGGGGGATGGGCTGGTCACGGTGATTACCCCGCGCTCGCCGCTGGGGCAGCAGTTGATCGGCAAGCACGTGGATGATGAGGTGGGGCTGGGGTCGCAGATGTTGTTGATTGTCGATGTAGCCTAAGTTGTACCCTCCACGCTAGCGCGGCCAATGCGGTCGTTGTGGGAGCGGCCTTGCGTCGCGATAGGGTGCGCAGCGGCCCCAGGATCTCGGCGCCAGCATGGATAACCGGGGCTGCTAGGCAGCCCATCGCGACGCAAGGCCGCTCCCACAACGATTGCATCAAGCCTCGAAGCCGCGCAGTAGCTTCAAAGCGCCTGCAAGGCATCGAACCGTTTCGCCAAGCCCTGCTCTGCAAACTGCTCCACCACAAAATCGACAAACGCCCGGGTCTTGCCCGGCAACAGCTTGTGCTCGGCGAAGTACAGGCTGATATGCCCATCGTCCACATACCAGTCCGGCAGCACCCGGCGCAGCCGCCCACTTTCCAGGTACGGGACCGCGAACGGCAGGCTCACCAAGGCAATCCCCAACGCCTGCTCGGCCACCGCACACGCCGCATCCGAATCGCTCATGGTCATCGCCTGACGCAACGCCAAGGGCTGCTGCTCCTGCCAGCGACTGGTCAACGGCCACGATCGCACGCGTCCGGTCTGCGGCGAGCGGATCAGGATACCGTCATGCCGCTGCAGAGCCTGCGGCTGGGTGACCGGTGCATGGCGGGCCAGATAAGCTGGCGCCGCCACCAGCACCCGATGCGCCGGGGTCAACTTGCGCGCCACCACGCCCGGCGGCAGTTCGAAGCCGCCGCCAAGCGCCGCATCGAAGCCCTGGCCGATCAGGTCGACCTGGCGGTTGTCGAAATGCCAGTCCGGGGTAATGCCCGGGTAGCGACGCAGGAACTCGCCCAGCAGGGGCAGCACATACAAACGCCCGAACACCGTACCCATGCTGACCCGCAACAACCCGGCCGGCTGGCCCTCGGCACTGGCCAGGTTGGCCACGGCGTACTGGATGGTGCGGAAACTGTCACTGACCTCCCCGAGAAATCGCTGCCCCGCCTCGGTCAGCGTCAGCTTGCGGGTACTACGCTGGAACAACCGCACCCCCAGGCGCGCTTCCAGCTGGGCAACATGCTTGCCCACCGCCGCCGGGGTGAGGCTCAGGCGTCTGGCAGCCTCGGCAAAGCTGCCGACCTCGGCGCTGCGGATGAAACACTCCAAAGCGTTGAACGACTCCATGGCCATGATTAGCAACCAAAGGTTTACTCTGCTGATAGTGATTGCCATCTTATCAGCAGCTAATCGAGCGCCGATACTGCGCCCATCCAAGGCATTCCAGCCTGGCTTCCAGCAGGAGATCAGCATGTCCAAGCAACACACCCTCGAAGGCAAAGTGGCCCTGGTACAGGGCGGTTCCCGCGGCATCGGCGCAGCCATCGTGCGGCGCCTGGCCCGTGAAGGCGCGCAGGTGGCCTTCACCTATGTAAGTTCCGCCGGCCCGGCAGAAGCCCTGGCGCGGGAAATCACCGAAAACGGCGGCCGCGCCCTGGCACTGCGGGCCGACAGCGCCGACGCGGCGGCAGTACAACTGGCTGTGGATGACACGGTGAAGGCCTTCGGCCGGCTCGATATCCTGGTCAACAACGCCGGTGTACTGGCGGTGGCGCCCGTGACCGAGTTCGACCTGGCCGACTTCGACCACATGCTGGCGGTGAACGTGCGCAGCGTGTTCGTCGCCAGCCAGGCGGCGGCGGGCTACATGGGCCAGGGCGGGCGCATCATCAATATCGGCAGCACCAACGCCGAGCGCATGCCGTTTGCCGGTGGCGCGCCCTACGCCATGAGCAAGTCGGCACTGGTCGGCCTGACCCGCGGCATGGCCCGTGACCTGGGGCCGAAAGGCATTACCGTGAACAACGTGCAACCCGGGCCGGTGGACACCGACATGAACCCGGCCAGCGGTGAATTCGCCGAAAGCCTGATCCCGCTGATGGCGATCGGGCGGTATGGCGAGGCGGACGAGATCGCCAGCTTCGTGGCTTACCTGGCGGGGCCCGAGGCCGGCTATATCACCGGGGCCAGCCTGACTGTCGATGGTGGCTTTGCCGCCTGATTGAAGGCCCGCCTGTGCTGGCCCCTTCGCAGGTACATCCGCGAACAGGCCAGCACAGCTGTCGCAATTCGCTCATTCAACTCGCTCCGTGGATAATTTGCCTTTACCTGCCCGTAACGAGAACCGCATGCATACCCCAACCTTGAGCCGCGCACTCATCCTGCTGATGGCCACCGCCACCGGCCTGGCCGTGGCCAGCAACTACTACGCGCAACCCCTGCTGCACAGCATCGCCCAACAGTTTGGCCTGAGCACCGCCAGCGCAGGCAGCATCGTCATTGCCGCGCAACTCAGCTATGGCGCCGGCCTGTTGCTGCTGGCACCGCTGGGGGACCTGTTCGAGCAGCGGCGGCTGATTACCGTGATGACCGCAATTGCCACCCTGGGCCTGGTCATCAGTGCCTGCTCACCGAGCCTGCCCTGGTTGATCCTCGGCACTGCGCTGACCGGGCTGTTCTCGGTGGTGGCGCAAATCCTGGTGCCCATGGCTGCGGCCCTCAGCGAGCCCCATTCACGCGGGCGCGCGGTCGGCACACTGATGAGCGGCCTGCTGCTGGGCATCCTGCTGGCGCGCACCGCCGCCGGCTTCATGGCCGAGCTGGGCGGCTGGCGCAGCATCTATGTGCTGGCCGCCGTGCTGATGGCCATCACCGCCGTGGCGCTGTACCGCAGCCTGCCGCAACACCACAGCCATGCCGGGCTGAAATACCCGGCGCTGATCGGCTCGGTGTTCCGCCTGTTCGTCGAAGAGCCGGTGCTGCGCCTGCGCTCGCTGCTCGGCCTGCTGGCATTCAGCCTGTTCGCCCTGTTCTGGACACCGCTGGCGTTTTTGCTGGCAAAAGACCCGTACCACTATTCCGATGCAGTGATTGGCCTGTTCGGCCTGGCCGGTGCGGCGGGTGCGCTGTCGGCCAACTGGGCCGGGCGCCTGGCCGACCGCGGCAAGGGCGCACTGGGCACCACGGTTGGCCTGGTGGTGTTGCTGCTGTCCTGGGTACCGCTGGGCTTTGCCGAGCAGTCGTTGCTGGCCTTGCTGCTGGGCGTGCTGATGCTCGACCTGGCGGTGCAGCTGGTGCACGTGAGCAACCAGAATGCGGTGATCGCCCTGCGCCCTGAAGCGCGTACGCGGCTGAATGCCGGCTACATTACCTGCTACTTCATTGGCGGGGCGCTTGGGTCGTTGCTGGGTACGCAGTTGTTCCAGTACCAGGGCTGGATGGGCATCGTGGTCGCAGGGTTGGTGATTGGTGCGCTGGCGTTGCTGGCGTGGGGAGTAGCCGAGCGCAAGCGCAGGCATCTGTTGCAGGTGGCCTGAAAAACCGTGTTGGGTCGTTCGCGCGTATCAGCCATGGCGACAACGTACCGCACTACCCTCCGTCGTCTGGCCGTTGACTTGCCGGGCTGGCCAGCGCTCAGTAAGCGTTGGTCAATGCCCTTTCACTGACAGGACGACGTTATGACAAGACTCACGGTGCAATCCGGCGATTTCTTGCAAGGTGAAGGCGAGTATCGCAACGGATCGCTCACACTCAAGACCCCGCGCAGCCCTTCCCCGGGCGAGCGTATTTCCCTGGCCCGCATCAGCGACCTGCGGTTGGCCAGCCTCGAATCCAGCCGTAGCCTGGGCAGTGCCCTGGGCTGGGGCGTGGCCGGCGCCCTGATGGCCGGGCCAGTGGGGCTGCTGGCCGGGCTGTGGCTGGGCGGCAAGGAAGAAGAAGCCACCTTCCTGGCCACTTTCAAGGACGGGCGCAAGCTCATGGCCAGTACCGACGGCAAGACCTGGTCGAAGATCGATGACAACTGGCGCCAGCACAGGCGGCCAGCCAGCAAAGGCTGACTGAGTATCGCAACACCCGGATCGTTTTATGGGCAAGGCGGCGGTAAGATGCCGCCTTTTTCATGGCCTGTGCCGGCCTCTTCGCGGGCGTGCCCGCTCCCACAGTGATATCACTGCACCTGAGAACAGTGAGTTTTCTGTGGGAGCGGGCAAGCCCGCGAAAAGGCCGGCACAGGCGCAGCGCATCCAGGAGCCCCACCGCATGCCCCCGCGTCAACCCCGCCTGCCCCTGAGCCTGCTCAGCCTGGGCCTGGCCCTGCATTGCCCCCAGGTGCTTGCCGAAGGCAGCGTGCTGCTGGCCCCGCTGCAGGTGTCCGACACCTCTGCCAACGATGGCTACCAGGCCCGCGACGCCGCAGTGGGCGGCTTCCAGCCCGCGCCGTTGCTCGACACCCCCGCTGCCATCAGCGTTTTCAACCAGCAGCTGCTGGAAGACCGCCAGGTACGCCTGCTCAGCGAAGTGCTGCAAAGCGATGCCTCGGTAGGCGAAAGCTATGCCCCCATCGGTTACTACGAGAACTTCAACGTCCGTGGCTTCGAGCTCAATGCGGCCAGCAGCTACCGCATCAACGGCCAGACCATTGCCGGCGAGCAGAACGTGGCCCTGGAAAACAAGCAGCAGGTGGAGTTGCTCAAAGGCCTGTCGGGGCTGCAAAGCGGCGTGTCGGAGCCGGGCGGGCTGGTCAACTACGTGACCAAGCGCGCCGAAGACGTGCGCAACGTCACCGTATCGACCAATGAACAGGGCGAACGCTACCTGGCCACCGACCTGGGCGGCTGGTTCGGCAGCGAGCGGCAATTCGGCCTGCGCGCCAACCTGGCCCATGAGGACATCCGTTCCTATGTCGACCACGCCGATGGCAAGCGCGACTTCGCCTCGCTGGCCTTCGACTGGCAGCTCAACCCGGATGCCACCTTGCAGCTGGATGCTGAATACCAGCACCGGGAACAGCGCTCGGTGCCGGGTTATCAATTACTGGGCGGTCGCGAAGTGCCCCATGGCATCGACCCCGACGACCGCCTGGCCTACCAGCCTTGGGCCAAGCCGGTGCAGAACGACGCGCTGAACCTGGGCGGGCGCTTCGAGTACCGCTTCAACGAGGCCTGGAGCGGCACCTTGAGTGCTTCGCGCAGCAAGGTGGTGATCGATGACTACAGCTCATTTGCCTGGGGTTCGAGCCAAGGCGCGTTCTTCGCCAGCAACGGCGACTACGATATCTACGACTTCCGCAGCCCCGACGACACCCGCCGCACCGATGAGGCGCAGGCGGTGCTCAATGGGCGTTTCGACGCGCTGGGCGTGGCACACGAGCTGACCGTAGGCAGCAGCGCGCAGCGGCGCACCCTTGATCAGCGCCCGTATTACAACGAGTGGCTGGGCACCGGCAACATCTACACCGGTACCCCGGTGCTTACCCCGTCCGACAAACCTGTCGGTGCCAGCGAACGCCGCCTGGACAGCCGCCAGTACGGCCTGTTCGCCAGTGACCGCATCAGCTTCAGCGAGCAATGGCAGACCGTGCTGGGCGCCCGTGAAGTGCGCCTGGATGAAAAAACCTGGGACGAAAACGGTGTGGCGGGCCGCCATACCCGGCAGTACCAGTTGCTGCCCAATGCCGCGTTGATCTACAAACCAATGCCGGATACCACGGTATACGCCAGCTACGCCAAAGGCCTGTCTGCCGGCGGCACAGCCCCTTGGTTCGCCAGCAACGCCGCCGAAATACTCGCGCCGACCACGTCGCACCAGCTGGAACTCGGCGTCAAGCACGACTGGCAAGGCTTGAGCCTCAGCGCCGCGCTGTTCCAGATCCGCCAGGCGTACCAGTACGCGCGACCGGACGGTGCTGGCAACTACGCCTATGTCCAGCAAGGCCAGCAGAAGAACACCGGCCTCGAGCTGGGCGCCAGCGGCTGGGTAACCTCGAACCTGCAGGTGCAGGCCAGCGCCGCCGCCATCCGAGCGCGGGTGCAGAACAGCGGCACCGATGCCTACGAGGGCCATCAGGCGATCAACGTGCCCAGGTTGCGGGCGGCGCTGCAGGCCGAATACACCCTGCCGGTGCCAGGCCTGGCCTTGCTCGGCGGCGCCCGCTACAGCGCCAGCAAGTTTGCGAGCCAGGCCGGGAACGTGGAGGTTGGCGGCTACACCGTGTTCGATCTCGGCAGCCGATACCGGCTGCAGGTCGGGGGGTATGACACCGTGCTGCGGCTGACCGTGGATAACCTGTTCGACAAGCGCTACTGGCGTGACGTGGGCGATTACCTGGGCGACAACTACCTGTTCCAGGGGGCTCCGCGCACCGCCCGGCTTTCGGCTTCGGTGAGTTTCTGAGATACCGGGGCCGCCTGGCGGCCCCGAACTCCCGGAAAACAAAAAGCCCCCGGGCTTTTCAGCGCGGGGGCTCTTCGTAGAATGTGGCGGTGAAGAAGGGATTTGAACCCTTGATACGATTTCTCGTATACACACTTTCCAGGCGTGCTCCTTCGACCACTCGGACACTTCACCGTTTCCTCTTCAAGCCTTTCAGCCTGTCGAGGCGCGCTAATTTAGTGGAAGGTCTTTCCTTTGGCAAGCATTTTTTTCAGTTTTTTCATGTATTTGCATTTGCGCCGCGGCGAACGCTGACCGACCGGTCAGCCTTGCTGCTTTACCTCGCCCCTGACGCTGGGTAACGTCGTCGCCACGCCAACAAAAGGACTCTGCCATGAGCGAGCTGATTAACTACCACGCCGAAGACGGCATCGCCACCCTGACCCTGAACAACGGCAAGGTCAATGCCATTTCGCCAGACGTCATCGCAGCGTTCAACGCCGCGCTCGACCGCGCCACCGAAGCACGTGCGGTGGTGATCATCACCGGCCAGCCGGGAATTCTGTCTGGCGGCTACGACCTCAAGGTAATGACCAGCGGCCCGCAACAAGCCATCAGCCTGGTCACCGCCGGCTCCACCCTCGCCCGCCGCCTGCTCGCGCACCCGTTCCCGGTGGTGGTCGCCTGCCCGGGCAATGCCGTGGCCAAGGGCGCCTTCCTGCTGCTGTCGGGCGACTATCGCATTGGTGTCGAAGGGCCCTACAAGGTGTGCCTGAACGAAGTGCAGATCGGCATGACCATGCACCACGCCGGTATCGAACTGGCCCGCGACCGCTTGCGCCGTTCGGCCTTCCACCGCGCAGTGATCAACGCCGAGGTGTTTGACCCGCACGGCGCGGTAGACGCCGGCTTCCTCGACAAGGTGGTGCCGGCCGAGCAACTGCAGGAGGCCGCACTGGCGGCGGCGCGCGAGCTGAAGAAGCTGAACATGCTGGCGCACAAGAACACCAAGCTGAAGGTGCGCAAAGGGCTGCTGGAAGCCCTGGACAAGGCGATCGAGCTGGACCAGCAGCACATGGGCTAGCCACACGGGCCCTTCAGGGTACCGACTCACAGCGGGTTTGCCCCAGCCAGTGCACAGCCGTACACTGCGCGCGACTGTCTGGTGTGAGTCGTACCATGCTCTACTCCCTTCGCATGCTTCTGCTGGCGCTGCATTTTCTTGTGGTTGGCGCCGTGGGCCTGGTCATTGGCCTGTGCCGCCCGTTCAACCCCGACAACAGCCGCGTGTTCGCCCGCCTCTACAGCCTGCCGGCCACCTGGCTGATGCGAATCAAGGTCAAGGCCGAAGTCGGCCCGCTGTGGGACCAGCCGCCCGGCTGCGTGATCATTGCCAACCATCAGTCCAACTTCGACCTGTTCGTGCTGGGCCAGGTGGTGCCCCAGCGCACCGTGGCCATCGGCAAGAAGAGCCTGGGCTGGATCCCGCTGTTCGGCCAGTTGTTCTGGCTGGGCGGCAACGTGCTGGTCGACCGCAACAACGCCTACCAGGCACGCAAGGCGTTGCAGAAGACCACCCGGGTGCTGCAGGACGCTACCTCGATCTGGATTTTCCCCGAAGGCACGCGCAATGCCGGCGAGCAACTGCTGGCGTTCAAGAAGGGCGCATTCCACATGGCCATCGAGGCCGGTGTACCGATCGTGCCGGTGTGCGTCAGCCGCTATGCAGGGCGCCTGAGCCTGAACAGCTGGCGCCGACGCACGGTGATCGTGCGCTCGCTGCCGCCGATCGCCACCGCCGGCATGACCCTGCAGGACCTGCCGGTATTGATCGACCAGTGCCGCGTGCAGATGCAGCAATGCATTGACCGTATGGACGGCGAACTGGGCAACGGCTAGGTTGCTCTTGCGCCAGGTACAGCCCAAGCTGTACAGCATGTCCAACCGGAATAAGCGAACAACCATGGGTCGAGTCGTGGCATCGGCGGTGTACAGCGCCGGCAGAAAGGTCACCAACATCAGCATCGACGAAGGCAGCGAGTGGGCACGCAAGCCGGGGCATTTCGTGTGGATCGGCCTGGAGGAGCCCAACGCCGAAGAACTGGCCAACCTGCAGCGGCAGTTCAACCTGCACGAACTGGCCATCGAAGACGCGCTGGAAAAGCACAGCCGGCCCAAGCTGGAGACCTTCGGCGACGCCCTGTTCATCGTCACCTACTCGCCAGTGCGCCACGAAGGCAAACTGGAGTTCATCGAAACCCACATCTTCGCCGGCAATGGCTACATCATCACCTGCCGCAACGGCCACTCGAAATCCTACGCCCTGGTGCGCCAGCGTTGCGAAGCGCGGCCACTGCTGCTGGAGCACGGCGAGGATTTCGTGCTGTACGCCCTGCTCGATTTCGTCACCGAGAACTACCAGCCGGTCAGCGAGGCCATTCATGGCGAGATCGAAGAGCTGGAACAGAGCGTGCTCGGCGGCTCCCTGCAGGAGGACGACATCCGTCGCCTGCACAGCCTGCGGCGCGACATCCTGCGCCTGCGCCGCTACGTGGCGCCGATGGTGGAGGTGAGCGAGGAACTGCAGCGCCTGAGCTTCCCGTTCATCGACAAGAACATGCGCCCGTACTTCCGTGATGTGCAGATTCACGTGACACGGCAGATGGAAGACCTCGCCGGCATTCGCGACATCGCCAGCCAGACCATCGAGATCGGCATGCTGCTGGAGTCGTCGCGGCAGAGCATCGTGCAGCGCAAGTTCGCCGCCTGGGCGGCGATCCTGGCGTTCCCCACGGCGATTGCCGGGATCTACGGGATGAACTTCCAGAACATGCCGGAGCTGGGCTGGCACTACGGGTACTTCGCGGTTTTGGCGGTGATCGGTTTGGGCTGCACCGGGTTGTATGCCAGCTTCAAGAAGTCGGGCTGGCTCTAGAAGCCGGGGCCGCGTTGCGGCCCCGCGGCCGTTACGCCGCGTCGTGCTTGCTGATGGGGTGCTGGATGAAGCGCAGCATCCACTCCCCCACCAGGTCCCCCTGGTGCTCGGTGGCCAGGCTGGCCACTGCCTTGTGGTACACCTCATCCCCCAGGTATTGCTGGCGCGCGTCCAGTAGCGCACGAGAATAGTCGTGGACGAATTCCGGGTGACCCTGGAAGCACAGCACCTGGTCGCCGATGTGGTACGCCGCGTTCGGGCAAAAATCACTGGACGCAATCACCGTGGCCCCCGCGGGCAACTCGGTCACCTGGTCCTGGTGGCTGATCAGCAGGGTCAGTTCCGACACTTCCGGGTCCATCCATGGCGCATGGGCCGCCAGCGAATAGCGATGAATACCCACGCCCCAGCCCTGCTCGGCGCGTTCGGCCTTGCCGCCCAGGGTCAACGCCAGCAACTGGTGGCCGAAACATACCCCCAGCAGCTTCTCGCCACGCTCGTAAAGCTTCAGCAGGTAGGCCTTGAGCGTCTGGATCCATGGATCGGTACCAAAGGAATCGGCCTTGCTGCCGGTCACCAGGTACGCATCGAACACTTCGTCGTCGGCGGGGTAGTCGCCGTTCATCACGTTGTACACACGAAATTCGGCAGCGATTGGCTGACGCGAGAAGAGCTGCTCGAACATCCTGCCATAGCCCTGGTACTGCGCGATCAACTCCGGTCGCAGGACATCGGTTTCAAGGATGCAGATGCGTAACGACATAGGGATAGTCCTGAACGACATAGGTGGAAATCTGCTGTAGAGACTGACGCGAAAGGCACGTACAAGCAAGTAGGGCGCACTGACGAACGGTCACATTTCGTCGGCGCGCCGCTGGCACCTGCGCCACTGTCTAGCGAGAGGATGCCAGCCGGATGGCACATGGCCTCATAGCTGAAAAAGTTGACATAGGAAATTTTTAGAACAAAGGGTTCTCAAACATGGATGACGCACACCCTACTGTTGGTTGTATATCCACTTTCAAGAGGCAGGCAGTTCCGGCGTCACGCGACGCCACTGCGATCGACCCGACGCTCGACAGGGAAGCCAACGGGTATTCAGGAATAACAACAAGAAGGCGGTCCGCCATGTTCACACAATCGAAAATTCGCCAAGCTGGGCTCATTCTCTTCGCCACGACGCTGCTGCTGATCCTGCCGAACCTGACACGGCTGTTCGGCTGATTGCCGCTGTGGCGTCAACAGGCAACGCACAGGTAACCTGCTGGCCTTGACGGTCGGAGATTGCCCATGCGCCACTGCCTTGTACTGTTAGCGTTGTTCCTGAGCCTGCCGCTGTCGGCGGCGCAACTGCAGCTCGAACTGGGCGCCACGCCGCGCCAGTGGAGCAGTGCCGACCTGCTGGCCCACCCGCAGGCGCGGGACATCAGCATTGACCAGGACGTTTCCTATCAGCGGCCCATGCGCTATCGGGCGGTACCGCTGGCCGTGCTGCTCGAGGGGGTCAGCGCCAAGGACCATCTGCAGGCGGTAGCGCTGGACGGCTTTGCTGCCGAAATGCCCGCCGCGCCGCTGCTGCAAAAAGGCCCGGCACAGGCCTGGCTGGCAGTGGAGGACCCGGGCAAGCCGTGGCCGGCACTGGGCCAGGGCAAACCGAGTGCCGGGCCGTTCTACCTGGTGTGGACCGCACCGCAGGCCAGCGGCATCCGCCCGGAACAGTGGCCGTTCCAGATTTCCACGATTCGCAGGCTCGCCTCTGTCGAGGCGCGCTTCCCGGCGCTGCTGCCCGACCCGAAGCTGCCTGCCGACAGCCCGGTACGCCAGGGCTTTGCCTTGTTCCAGCAGAACTGCCTGGCGTGTCACCGGCTCAACGGCGCGGGTGATGCACAGCTAGGCCCGGACCTGAATGTGCCGCACAACCCGACCGAGTATTTCCAGCCGGGGTATCTGCGGCAGTTGATTCGCGACCCGCAGAGCCTGAGGCAATGGCCGCAGGCGAAAATGCCGGGGTTCGCACAAAGTGTGTTGAACGAACAGGAACTGGATAACCTGCTGGCCTACCTGGCGCACATGACCAAGCGCAAGCCTTGAGCGCTGCGCGTACTGCTTCGCGGGCCAACCCGCGAAGCAACGGCACAATACGCTCAGGCGATGACCCGCTCCTGCTTGACCCCCCAGCCTTCCACCTCGCCGCCATAGGGCGTTACCAGCTGTTCGAAGGTCTCTTCGAAGTCGCCTATCCCACCGTAGGTGGCATACATGACCTTGCTCAGTTCCAGGTGCCAGGCCCCGTCACCCAACTCCTTGACCTGGGCGTTGAGGGACTCGCCGCGAAACTGCCCGGCAGCGCGACGGGCCCCGTCCTCGTTGGGGAATACCGCGTAGAACTCGATGGGGTGGATCTGGGTGAAGTCAAAACCGCCTGCTTTCATCTGGCGCAGGACGTTGCTACTGATATCGTCGTTCTGGCTGCTCATGAATCGTCCTCCTGAATAATGCGATGGATAGACTTTCCGTGCACTACGCACCTGCCGGCAGCGGCCGGGCAGTTCGAGCTGATGCAAGACGCGAAGGGATGCGGTGCCTACCTGCAGAACAACAGGCACCTTCCACCAGCGTAGTGCTTGCCAGGGCACCACGCAAACGAGCGGATCAGGGCGCTTCGTGGATACTGGTGATGGTGACGCCGCTCTGCTCCTTGAGCCAGCGGGCGGTGGGGGAAATGGTGCGGTCCTGGAAGTCGTTGAGGTCCAGCTCATCCATCACCGGGAACAGGTGCGAGCGTATCGCCCGGGCGGCGTCCTCTTCACTGGGACAATGCTCGGCATGCAGCACCAGCGAGGACGGTTCGCCTTTCTGGTCGGCAAAGATGACTTCCCACTCTTTCATTGAACGAGCCCTCTCAATTCAAGGAACACAGGTGTGTGATGCCTGAATAAATGACCCTGGGGCAGGAAGAATGTTCAGTCGGGGGAGGCTTGCAGGCGAATGGGCCGCAAAGCGGCCCTGATTGCGCCTTACTTCGGTGTACCGTGCACGACACCAGCGGTGTTATCCAGCAGGCTCTTGGTTGCCGTCTGGATATACGCCTCGAGCTTCTTCAGCATTTCCGGCTGGTCCGGGCTTTCGATCAGTTCAGCCTTGAACTCGCGACCCAGCTGGTAGCGGTACATGCGCGGGGTCATGTCCTTGGACTCGATGAGGATGCGGTCGCCTTGCACCAGGCCGACGATCTGCTCGCTGCCGGATGGTTTGATCATGCCCACGCCCTGGTCGCCCTCAGGCAGGTTGAGCAAGTCGCGACCCCAGCATTGATGCCGGGCTTGGCCACCCAGGCGGCCCATGATGGTCGGCACGATGTCGACCTGGGTACCCACGGTGTGGTTGACCGCACCGAACTTCTCCTGGATGCCCGGAGCAATCAGCAGCAACGGCACGTTGAAGCGGCCCAGGTCCAGCTCGGTGACCTGCTGGTGGTTGCCAAAGCCATGGTCGCCGACGATGACGAACAGGGTCTCCTTGAAATACGGCTCCTTGCGCGCCTTCTCGAAGAACTGCCCCAGCGCCCAGTCCGAGTAGCGCATGGCGGTAAGGTGTTCGTCCAGGCGACCTTGCCCGGTGACCTTTTCCACCGGCAGGTCCTTGGGCAGTGCGTACGGCGTGTGGTTGGACAGGGTCTGCAGCAGCGCATAGATCGGCTTCTTGCCGTCGCGCTTGGCCAGCTCTTCGGCGCCACGGTCGAACATGTCCTGGTCGGACACGCCCCAGGTGGGGTCGGAGAACACCGGGTTGACGAAGTCGTTACGGCCAATGAAGGTGGTCATGCCCTGGTTGCCGAAGAACCCGGACTGGTTATCCCAGGCGAAATCGCCGTTGTAGACGTACATGTCGTCGTAGTCGCGGGCGCTGAGCAGGGCCGGCAGGCCGGACAGCTTGTGGCCGCCTTCCGGGGTCTGCATCAGGTATTCGAAGCCTGGCAGGTTGGGGAAACAGGCCATGGTGGCGAACATGCCCTGGTGGGTGTGGGTGCCGTTGGAGAAGAAGCGATCGAACAGCAGGCCCTCTTTGGCCAGCTTGTCGAAGTACGGGGTGATGTTGTTGGGGCTGCCCAACGCACCGACCGAATGGCCGGCGAAGCTTTCCATGAGGATCACCACCACGTTCTTGATCGGCAGGGTGCGCTCGGCCGGCGGCACGAAGTCGCGGCGGATGGCTGCCTCGTCGGCATCGACCAGCGTATCGTGGGCGGTCAGCAGCTGCTCGCGCACGCTTTGCGTGGCTACATCCTGCTTGAGCACCGGCTTCCAGATGTTGGCGCGGTCCTCGCCGAAACGGCTCTTGGCGGCATCGATCAGGGTCAGGGTGCCGTTCAGGCCCAGCTGGTTGACGAAGTTGGAGTCGGTGGTGAAGGCATCCCCCCAGCGCATCGGCGGGCCCTGGCGCAGGGTGCCACGCGCGGCAATCACGGCCACCAGCAGAATCACCATGAACACTGCCAGGCGGTTGTACCACGGCGCCACGCGGCGCTGCAGGGTGGCCTCGCCGGAGCCAGCGCCACGGGTGATGCGGTCAATGCCCTTGAACAGCAGGCTCAGCAACCACGTGCCGAACAGCCAGGCCAGCAGGTAGCGCACCACCGGGAAGCCGTACCAGAGCATGCTCAGCACGGTCTTCGGGTCTTCCTTGATGTACTGGAAGACCAGGCCGTTGAGGCGCTGGTGGAACTCGCGGTAGAAGTCCATTTCCATCAGGCCGAGGAACATCACCACGCTCGAGGTGATGGTCAGCCAGAAACGGAACACGCCACGCCGGGCCATGGCCCAGGGGCTGAGGATGGCCAGCAGCAGTGGAATGCTCAGGTACACCACCACCCGCAGGTCGAAACGCAGGCCGTTGAGGAAGCCTTCGGCGACAGTCGCATAGGGCGTTTCGCCGATCATGTCGCTGTTGTAGACCAGCAGCGCCAGGCGCACGAGGCTGAGCATCAACATGATCACCAGGCCGCTGAGCAGGGTGAAGGCCAGGTGGGATTTCAGGGTCGGCGTGAACGGCGCTCGCGCGCCCCGTTGCTTCAAGGCGTCAGGGTTGGCCATGAATGGGAAGGTCCTAGGATGGCGGGTTTGCGAAGATGGCGCAGGAGTTTACCAACGCAGCTGTGTGCGGGGGCGAATTCTCTTTAACCCAATGTGAAAATTTTGTCACCAAGCTGTTGCCGGTTTTGTCTGTTACGGCGCTCAGATACGCACATTTCCCCGCGGCCCGGCTATCGCCCAGATCACCAGCCCCACCACCGGCAGCAAGGCGATCAGCAAGATCCACAGCACCTTGATACCCACTTCGCTGCCGCTCTTGATGACATTCAGAATGGCCCAGATATCCAGGGCCAGGATGATCAGCCCGACCAGGCTGTTGAAAGTCGACCCCATGCCCAAACTCCTGTCCAGAGGCTTTACTGCACAGCATAGCCAGCTATCACGTCGATAGAAGGGAATCCTTGGCCGTTTGCGCGGGTCACTGCATAAACTGCCCCATCCACCGATTCGAGGTTGCCATGCCACCCGCACACACCCACAGCGTCACCCCGCCTTCACCCGTCAGTGCCTGGCGCCAGCAGATGCAGAGCAGCCCGTGGATCGGCGCCGGCCTGGCCCTGAGCCTGCTGGCGCTGCTGGTACTGCTGGGGGCAAGTCTGTGGAACGCGATCAATGGTGACCATGCCCAGCACCTGCATTTGGCAGCGCTGGGCGGCTTGTCCGGCTTCGGCGCGACCGCCCTGGGTGCGGTGCTGGCAGTGGTCCTGCGTGATGTCAGCACGCGCAGCCAGGACGTGATGCTGGGTTTCGCCGCCGGCATGATGCTGGCGGCCAGTTCGTTCTCGCTGATTCTGCCGGGCCTGGACGCTGCCCGGGAAATTACCGGCAACGGCCCTGCTGCGGCGTTTACCGTGGTCGTGGGCATGGGCCTGGGCGTGCTGCTGATGCTCGGCCTGGACCGTTTCACCCCGCACGAGCATGAACGTGTCGGTGTGGCCGGGCCGGAAACCGCACGGTTCAGCCGGGTGTGGCTGTTCGTGCTGGCGATCACCCTGCATAACCTGCCGGAAGGCATGGCGATTGGCGTCAGCTTCACCAACGGTGACATGAATATTGGCCTGCCCCTGACCACCGCCATTGCCATCCAGGACATCCCCGAAGGCCTGGCCGTGGCGCTGGCCCTGCGGGCCACGGGGCTGTCGAACCTGAAAGCGGCACTGGTGGCGATCGGGTCGGGGCTGATGGAGCCGCTGGGCGCGGTGATCGGGCTGGGCATCTCGACCGGCTTTGCCCTGGCCTACCCGATCAGCATGGGGCTGGCGGCGGGGGCGATGATCTTCGTGGTGAGCCACGAGGTGATTCCCGAAACCCACCGCAACGGGCACCAGACCACGGCGACCCTGGGGCTGATGGGTGGCTTTGCGGTGATGATGTTTCTGGATACGGCGCTGGGCTGAGGTCACCCACTGCCTGGGCCGGCCTCTCGCGGATAAATCCGCTGCTACAGGGCCAGGACCGGCCCTGTAGCAGCGGATTTGTCCGCGAGCAGGCAAAAGATGCAATCAGACGTGTACCGCCACCTTCAACGCTTCCAGGGCCGGCTCGACCCTGATGCCGAGTTCCGCCCCCAGCTCCAGCACCCGTGCCAGGTCGTTCTGCCCCACCATCACCATCTGCAGCTCGTCATCCAGCAACTGGCTGAAATTGAGCAGTACATAACCCCCCGCTTCCTTGTTCAGCGCCCCCATCTGCACCTGAATGCGGTTGAGCGCGGTCAGCGGCTCGGTGCGGGCCAACTGCTTGGGCTTGAGGGTGAACGGTACGCTCTGGTCGAACGAAGCGCTGATCTGCTGGAACAGGTCCTGGTAGCTGTCGGCCTGGAACACCACGGTGTCCGGCAGGCTGCCCAGCACCACCCATTCGCCCAGCGGGATGGGGAAGCTGTCGTCGTAGTTGATATCGGGGTTGGCGGCGAGGAAGGCGGCCGGGTCGGCGTAGGCCTGGGCGGCCTCGTCGGCGATGCGCTCGATGTCTTCCTCGCGCATGCAACCAGCGCCAATGAGGCTGATGAATTCGCGCAACTGAGTTTTCATGAAAGGGGCCTGCGACGGGTGAAAAGTCGCCAAGGATAGCCGCAAACGCCCCCTGGCGGTTAGCCGGCCAGCGCTTGCAGGCGTGCTGCGGCGTCCACTGCGCCCATGGTTTGCGCTGCCATCAGCGCGGTAGCCCCACGGGCATCCTGGCGCGCCGGGTCGGCGCCCTGGGCCAGCAGGTAATCGAGAATCTCACCGCGGTTGAACATGGCCGCCAGCATCAAGGCGGTGCGGCCGTCCTGCGCGGCGGCATCCACCGGCACGCCGTGCTCGAGCAGCAGGCGGATCATGGCCAGGTCGCCCTTGAACGCGGCACCGGCGATGGGCAACTGGCCGTTGTCATTGGCAATCAGCGGGTCGGCGCCGTGTGCCAACAGCACCCGCACGGCGTCGTGATGGCCGTGGTAGCTGGCCAGCATCAGCAAGGTGTCGCCCTTGTGGTTGCGCAGGTTGGCCGGCAGGCCACTGGCCAGCAGGCGCCCGAGCATCTCGGCATCACCCTGGCGGGCGCGCTCGAATACCTGCTCGGCGAATGCAGCCGCTTCGTCTTCGGTCATGGTGGCGGGGGCGGTTTGGGTGGACATCGGGAACCTCCTGGCATCAGTCATTGCCCAAGTGTTTGTCAGGCCCCGGTTGCCGGTCAAAGGTTCAGTTTCTATCGAGCCGATAGGCAACAGGCGCACCGTGCAAAATGCACTGTGCAAAATGCACGACCTTGCAGATTGCACGGCCCATTGGTTTTCCCGCTAAAGCAACTTACTGATTTAAAAGGATTTTTCCAAAACAAAACTCTTGGCACGCTCACTGCAATCTATCTGTTCACGATTGCTACCAAACCTGCCAGGAGTTGATATGGACCTCATCCAGGAAAAGTTCGTCTCGGTATTTCCGGCCTACCAGGTCACTACCCAGCCCCGCCCGGACGGCGGCATCCTGCTGACCCTGCGCGCGGCCGACGGCAAGGTGACCCGTCGGGTGCTGACCTATGGCCAACTGCACAGCGCCGAACAGCTGTCGTGGGCGATCAGCGCCATTCGCCGTGACCTGGCCGAACAGGCCAGTGAGTTGCCGGTGATTTCCATGCTGCAAAGCCAGCAGCGCTTCGCCTTGCCAACCTATCGCTGAGTCTTGGATTGGCTTCACCGGCCGCTTCGCGGGCAAGCTCGCGGACAGGCCGGTGAACAGGCCGATACAGCCATTACAGTTCGTCGATCCCCAGAAACGCCCGGGCACTTTCATCCCCGGTAAAGCGCGGCTGTGCACCTGGCTCGCTGGCATACAGGCGCAGCGCCAGGCAAAACGGCGTATCTCCCAGTTCCACCCAGCGCCGGACACCCGCTGGCAGCACCAGCTGGTCACCCTTCTCGCACAATAGCGAATACACCCAATCGCCCAGACGCAGGCCAACCTGCGCCCGCCCGCTGATCACCGCGAACACCTCATCAACGTCATGCACATGCTCATCGCGCACGTCTACCTGCGCCAGGTCGGCACCGTCACGGTTGAGCACCACGAAGGCTTTGCTGCCATGTGTTGTCATCAACTGGTCCAGGTGTGCCCGACAGGCGCTCAAGACCTCTTCCTGGGCAGTGCCCGGGCGCACCCGCAGGCCATGTTCGGCATGGGCAAAACGCACCCCCTGTTCCGCCAGGGTGGCGGCGATGTCATCGTGATGGGTCAGCACCTTGTTCGGCAGTTCCGGGCTGGAAGTGTGGAAAACGCTGAGAATGCTCATCAGGGGCGGGTCCTGGTCGGTTGCGAACAAAGGGCAATGATAACGGCTGCAGCCAAGGCTGCGGCACTGGCCATACCAAAGGTGAAGGTGGGCCCCAGCAGCTTCCAGCTGTAGCCCGAATACAACGCCCCCAGCGCCCCGCCGGTGCCGGACAGCGCCGCATACAGCGCCTGGCCCTGGCCCTGCTGGCGGGCACCGAAGCTGGCCTGGACGAACGCGATGCTGGCGGCGTGGAAGCAACCGAAGGTGGCCGCATGCAGCAACTGGGCGAATACCAGTACTGCCGGCTCGCCGGCCAGGTTACCCAGCAACAGCCAGCGCAGCGCCGCCAGCACGAAGCTGGCCAGCAGCACCCGCTGCACGGAAAAGCGCGCGAAGATCCGGCTCATGAACATGAATACCAGCACTTCGGCCACCACGCCAAGGGCCCACAGCAGGCCGATGGCACCGCGGCTGTAGCCGAGGTGTTCGAGGTGCAGGGTGAGGAAGGTGTAGTACGGCCCGTGGCTGAGTTGCATCAACGCCACGCAGGCATAGAACGCGATCACCCCGGGGGCACGCAGCTGCTGCAGGAAGCCGCCGGCGCTGCGGCGCTCGCCCTGCTCCAGCGGCTGTGCATTGGGCACCCACAGGCTGGCGGCGACGATGCCGGCCATGATCGTGACCAGGGCCACCGGGTAGATATCCAGGCTCAGCCACTCGAACAGCCGGCCCAGGCCGACCACGGTGAGGATGAAGCCGATCGAGCCCCACAGGCGTACCTGGCTGTAGCGCGCAGTTTGCCCATGCAGGTGGGCCAGGGTTATGACCTCGAACTGCGGCAGCACCGCGTGCCAGAAGAACGCGTGCAGGGCCATGACCAGTGCCAGCCAGGCGTAGCTCTTGCCGAAGAAGATCAGGGCGAAGGTGGCCAGCGTCGACAGCGCGCCCAGGCGCACGATCAACAGGCGCTGGCCGGTGCGATCGCCCAGCCAGCCCCACAGGTTGGGAGCGACGCAACGCATGAGCATGGGGATGGCCACCAGCTCGCCGATACGCGCCGGGGAGAAGCCCAGGTGGTCGAAGTACAGCGCCAGGAACGGGGCGGTGGAACCGAGCAGGGCGAAGTAGAACAGGTAGAAGCTGGACAGGCGCCAGTAGGGGATGGGTTGCTGCATGGGATGCCCTTGTGGGGACCTATGCCGGCCTCTTCGCGGGCGCGCCCGCTCCCACAAGGAACCCACAGACGCTGAAAGCGGTGAGGAACCTGTGGGAGCGGGCATGCCCGCGAAGAGGCCGGTACTGGCGAATCAGATCTGGCCCAGCACCGGGGTGTTCACCTTCACCTCGGCATTCTGCGCGCGGTGACGCAGCAGGTGGTCCATCAGCGCAATGGCCATCATCGCCTCGGCGATCGGTGTGGCGCGGATGCCTACGCACGGGTCGTGGCGGCCTTTGGTGATGACGTCCACCGGGTTGCCGTCGATGTCGATGGAGCGGCCCGGGGTGGTAATGCTGGAGGTCGGCTTCAGTGCCAGGTGGGCAACGATCGGCTGGCCCGAGGAGATGCCGCCGAGGATGCCGCCAGCATTGTTGCTGAGGAAGCCTTGCGGGGTCAGCTCGTCACGGTGCTCGGTGCCACGCTGTGCCACGCTGGCGAAGCCGGCGCCGATTTCCACGCCCTTGACCGCGTTGATGCTCATCAGCGCATGGGCCAGTTCGGCATCCAGGCGGTCGAAGATCGGCTCGCCCAGGCCCGGCATCACACCTTCGGCGACCACGGTGATCTTGGCGCCCACCGAGTCCTGGTCACGGCGCAGCTGGTCCATGTAGGCCTCCAGCTCCGGTACCTTGCTCGGGTCGGCGCTGAAGAAGGCGTTCTGTTCCACCGACTCCCAGCTCTTGAACGGGATCTCGATCGGCCCCAGCTGGCTCATGTAGCCACGCACGGTGATGCCCTGGGTGGCCAGGTACTTCTTGGCGATCGCGCCTGCGGCCACGCGCATCGCGGTTTCGCGGGCCGAGCTACGGCCACCGCCGCGGTAGTCGCGGATGCCGTATTTGTGATGGTAGGTGTAGTCGGCGTGGGCCGGGCGGAACAGGTCCTTGATCGCCGAGTAGTCCTTGGACTTCTGGTCGGTGTTGCGGATCAGCAAGCCGATCGAGCAGCCGGTGGTGCGGCCTTCGAACACGCCGGAGAGGATTTCGACCTCGTCGGCTTCCTGGCGCTGGGTGGTGTGCCGGCTGGTGCCGGGCTTGCGCCGGTCGAGGTCGTGCTGCAGGTCGGCAAGGGAAATTTCCAGGCCCGGTGGGCATCCATCGACAATGGCGACCAACGCCGGGCCATGGCTCTCGCCTGCGGTGGTGACAGTGAACAGCTTGCCGTAGGTATTGCCGGACATGGACGCTCCGCGAGATCTGCCTGAAGTGAACGAAAGCGGCAGTATACAGATGGATTGCTCGCCTGTGCTGGGCATCGTCAACCTGTGGCAGCGGGTTTACCGGCGAAGAGGCCGAGCCTGCCATGCACAGGCCGAGAACCTTCGCACGGCCATAAGGTCAAAGTGACACCTCCCTACAGTAGTACCGCATGATGTCGCGCCTCGTCGCCCTGTTCTTCCTGCTGTGCACCAGCCTGGCCCAGGCCGCCCCCAGCGTGCTGCAACGCCCGATCGACCTCGATACCGGCCAGGGCGTGCTGCACGGCAGCCTGCTGTTGCCGCAGCAAGCCACCCCACCGCCAGTCGTGCTGATCATCGCCGGCTCCGGGCCCACCGACCGCGACGGCAACAACCCGGCCTCGGGCCGGATCGACAACCTCAAGCGCCTGGCCCTGCTGCTGGCCAACGAGCACATCGCCAGCGTGCGCTATGACAAGCGCGGTGTCGCCGCCAGCCAGCCGGCCACCCCCGACGAGCGCGACCTCAGCGTGGAGCGCTACGTGGCCGATGTGGTCGCCTGGAGCCACAAGCTCAAGGCCGACCCGCGCTTTGGCCCGCTGATCCTGGTCGGCCATAGCGAAGGTGCGCTGATCGCCAGCCTGGCCGCCGAGCAGGCCGGTGCCAGTGCGGTGATTACCTTGGCTGGCAGTGGCCGACCGCTGGCAGAGGTGCTGCGCGAACAGCTGGCCCAGCGCCTGCCACCGGCGCAACTGGCCGGTGGCAGCGCCCTGCTCGACCGCCTGCAAGCCGGGCAGACCAGCCTGGAAGTACCGGCACCGTTGCGCCAGGTGTTCCGCCCCAGCGTGCAGCCCTACCTGATTTCGCTGTTCCGGCAGAACCCGGCGGCGGCCTTCGCCCGCCTGCCCATGCCCGCGCTGATCGTGCAGGGGCGCAACGACGTGCAGGTGGATGTGGACGATGCCGAACGGCTGAAGGCAGCCAAGCCGGATGCCCAGCTGGTCCTGATCGACGGCATGAACCATATGTTGCGCATCAGCCCCAAGGGCATGAGCCAGCAGCGCGACAGCTACCTCAACCCCGAGCTGCCGCTGGCGCGCGAGCTGGGTGAACGGATCGTGACGTTCATCCAGCATTTGCCTTCGGCGTGAGGGCAACGGGCTCAGGTCTGCGGCCTGCCTGCCGATACAGCGGGTATAGCCGAGGACAAGCCCTGATGACCACCACTCCCGCCGCCGCAGAGCCGGCCGAAGAATCCCAGGAAAGCCCGGCCCTGCCTTGGGCCGAGCTGACCACCGAACATTTCCAGCTGCTGCGCCTGGCCGCCCTGCCCACCGACCGCAGCACCGGCGCACGGCCGCTGCGCTTTGTGCAGTTCGGCTACGCCGAGCGTCATGACAAGGCCCACAGCCTGCTGCGCATGGAAATCAGACTGCCGGGCCAGAAGGTGCACAAGGAACAGAACCGCCTGGACATTCGCGTCGACCATACCGAACGCCTGGTGCGCATGGGTGCTGAAACCGGCCTGCAACTGGAACCGTTGAACCGTGGCCTGGGCCGCTTCCTGCTGGCCCAGGCCGTGCAGTGGCTGCAGCGGAACTGGTCGCATTACCGCGTCGAGGGTGTGGCGCTACCAAGCAAGGATGCGTTGAACGAAGACTCGCGCCTGCGCCGCGACCACTGCCTGCGCGCGATGGGCATCGAGGTGGAGTACGAGGACAGCCAGCACCTGAAGGGCCGTACCGTGGAAACGACGGTGGGCCAGCTCAAAGGGGCCTGGAACAGCGAGCATGTGCAGCGGGTGGAGATCCTGGATGCTGCCGGCCTGCTGCAGCAGGCTGACCAGCAGTTGCAGGAAAAGGAAGGGCAACTGCGTGAGCGTGATGAACGGGTGGCCAAGTACCAGCGTGAAGACAGTGGCCTGCGCTTTACCATTACCTGCCTGGTGGCCTTTGCGGTCTTTCAGGCCGGGTTGCTGATCTGGATCGCTACCCGCTGACACTGCAGGGCGAGTAAACCCGCTCCCTCAGTTACCGCACTGCATTGAACGGCGGCGCGGTAACTGGCGCGGTAAGGGCCTGGTGTCAGACCCGGGCCTTGAACAGTTGCTGATGCTGACGGCACTGCTCGGCGGTCAGCATGAACACGCCGTGCCCGCCGCGCTCGAACTCCAGCCAGGCGAAGTCCACTTCAGGGTACAGCGCCTCGACATGCACCTGGCTGTTGCCCACTTCGACAATCAGCAAGCCCTTGTCGGTCAGGTGGTCGGCCGCTTCGGCCAGCATGCGCCGAACCAGGTCCAGGCCGTCGTTGCCGCAGGCCAGGCCCAGTTCGGGTTCGTGGTGGTACTCGGCCGGCATGTCGTCGAAGTCCTCGGCATCGACATACGGCGGGTTGGACAGGATCAGATCGAAACGCTGCCCAGGCAAACCGGCAAAACCGTCGCCCTGCACGGTGTACACGCGCCCGTCCAGGCCATGCCGCTCGATGTTCTGGTTGGCCACCTCAAGCGCGTCGAAGGACAGGTCGGCCAGCACCACCTCGGCGTCGGGGAACACATCGGCGGCAACGATACCGATGCAGCCCGACCCGGTGCACAGGTCGAGAATGCGCGCCGGCTCGCTGGCCAGCCACGGCTCGAAGCGTTTCTCGATCAGCTCGCCAATCGGCGAACGCGGCACCAGCACGCGCGGGTCGACGATGAACGACATGCCGCAGAACCAGGCCTCGCCCAACAGGTAGGCGGCCGGTACACGTTCTTCGATACGGCGCTTCAGCAGGTGCTGCAGGCGCACCCGCTCGTCGTCCTCGAGGCGGCAGTCCAGGTAGCTGTCGGCCACCTCCCACGGCAGATGCACCGCGCCGAGCACCAGCAGGCGGGCCTCGTCCCAGGCGTTGTCGGCACCGTGGCCGAAGAACAGGTCGTGCTCGTGGAAGCGGCTGACCGCCCAGCGGATGTAGTCGCGCAGCGTGCGCAGACGGGATGTGATCACGGGGTACTCCTAATTCAGACCGGACAAAAGTCTAACAGCCCCGACCGCACATTTGTTCCCTCGGGCTGCCTGCCGACCGGCCACAGGCCAGTAATCATGCCGCTTGCATTGTCAACCATTCCCATTGGCGCCAAGGCAGGGGACAATAGGTATACAAAAGCCCTATCCAAGGAGCCCTTGATGTCCGTTCCAACCACGATGTTCCGCCTCACTGGCCGCGATTACCCGCCAGCCAAGCTGAGCCACGCCAGCCTGATCGTCATCGATGCGCAAAAGGAGTACCTCAGCGGGCCCCTGGCGCTGTCGGGCATGGACGAGGCCGTGGCCAACATCGCCAGGTTGCTCGACGCTGCGCGCAAGAGCGGCCGTCCGATCATCCATGTTCGCCACCTGGGCACCGTCGGTGGCCGCTTCGACCCACAGGGGCCGGCCGGCCAGTTCATTCCGGGGCTGGAGCCGCTGGAAGGCGAGATTGTCATCGAAAAACGCATGCCCAACGCGTTCAAGAACACCAAGCTGCACGAGACCCTCCAGGAACTGGGCCACCTGGACCTGATCGTGTGCGGCTTCATGAGCCATTCCAGCGTCAGCACCACCGTGCGCCGTGCCAAGGACTATGGTTACCGCTGCACCTTGGTGGAAGACGCTTCGGCGACCCGCGACCTGGCATTCAAGGATGGGGTGATCCCGGCCGCGCAGATTCACCAGTGTGAAATGGCCGTGATGGCCGACAACTTCGCTTGCGTGGCTCCTACCGCCAGCCTGATCTGAACGCGATGGTGAGCCCCAGGTCGAATTCCGGGTATCCAAAGAGGAGAGCGGAATGAAGCTCAAAGGCAGTTTCGACGCCAAGCGCCTGCGCCCGCGCGAACCGCGTAACTGGGGCGCGCGGCTGGCGGCCGGCCTGTCGGCCCTGCTGGCCACCCTGGGCGTGCTGCTGGCGATGGCCGGTGTCGCCGGCCTGCTGGGCAACTACCCTGCCCTGGCGGAACTCAATGCCAACAAGCCGTTGTCCGCCGTATTGAGCGTGGCTGGCTTGCTGCTGCTGTGGCTCGGCGTACGCTTCTGGCGCCGCAGCCGCATTCGCCTGCGCCGCGGGCGCGAGCTGAACCTGGCGCCGCACCTGATGAAAAAGCACGACTGAAACCTGTTCCAGCCCTGTCGCCGGGACAGGCTGCACACGGCCCTGCAGTCGCGTAAACTACGCCGCCCACGTGGAGGCATCATGCAAGACGACGATTTTTCCCTGTTCAAGGCCGAGGTGCGCGGCGTGAAGCCGATCCGGCACGACCGCGCCGACGTCGGCAAACCCAAGGCCGACCGCCAGCAGCTGGCCGGCCTGCGTCAGGCGGCGACCGTGCGCAGTGACAAGGCGCTGGTGATCGACGGCATGTCCGACCAGTTCGTCATCGACGTCGGCGCCGAAGACGAACTGCTGTGGCGTCGCGACGGCGTACAGGAAGGCCAGTTGCGCAAGCTGAAGCTGGGGCAGATTCCGTTCGAGGGCAGCCTCGACCTGCACGGCATGAGCGTGGAAAAGGCCCGCGAAACCCTGTGGGATTTCATCGCCGAAGCCACCCGGCTGGAAGTGCGCTGCGTGCGGGTTACCCACGGCAAGGCCGCGCGCCTGGACGGCAAGCGCCCGATGATCAAGAGCCACGTCAACACCTGGCTGCGCCAGCACCCGCAGGTATTGGGGTTTGCCTCGTGCAACGCCCGCCATGGCGGCACCGGCGCCGTGTACGTGATGCTCAAGCGAACCATGCTCGAAGGCCGCGACGAGTAACGCCGCGCTTGCAGCGCCGCCCTCGCCGCCGTACCCTTCGTCTTTGCGATTTTTCCCACAGGTAGATCCATGTCCCTGGAACAGAACTACACCGAGATCCTCAGCCAGCTTGGCGAGGACGTCTCCCGTGAGGGCCTGCTCGACACGCCCAAGCGGGCTGCAAAGGCGATGAAGTACCTTTGCCGCGGTTATGAGCAAACCCTGGAAGAAGTCACCAACAATGCGCTGTTCAGCTCTGATAACAGCGAAATGGTGCTGGTCCGGGACATCGAGCTGTATTCGATGTGCGAACACCATATGCTGCCGTTCATCGGCAAGGCCCACGTTGCATACCTGCCCAAGGGCAAGGTGCTGGGCCTGTCGAAAGTGGCCCGCATTGTCGACATGTACGCCCGCCGCTTGCAGATCCAGGAAAACCTCAGCCGCCAGATCGCCGAGGCCGTGCAGCAGGTTACCGGTGCGGCAGGCGTCGCCGTGGTCATCGAAGCCAAGCACATGTGCATGATGATGCGCGGTGTCGAGAAACAGAACTCGACCATGATCACCTCGGTGATGCTGGGTGAATTCCGCGAAAACGCCGCCACCCGCAGCGAGTTCCTCAGCCTGATCAAGTGACCGGCTGCCGCCCCAAGCCGACCCCGCAGGGTCGGCTTTTTCATGTTCAGGAGTTGCCCATGATCGTCAAAGCCCTGCGGGTTGGCCTCGGCCAGCTCATCGTGTTCGGCGACTGGATCAGCCGCCCGGCCAAGCGCAAGCGCGACGCCGCCGCCCAGGCCCGCGTCGAGCAGGCCGCCAAGGGCCTGGCGCTGTATCAGTTCCATGCCTGCCCGTTCTGCGTCAAGACCCGGCGCACCCTGCACCGCCTGAACGTGCCGGTGGCGCTGCGTGATGCGAAGAACGACCCGCTCCACCGCCAGGCCCTGGAGGAAGGCGGCGGCCGGGTGAAAGTGCCGTGCCTGCGCATCGAAGAGGCCGGCAAGGTGACCTGGATGTATGAGTCCAAGGCCATCATTGCCTACCTGGATGAGCGGTTCGCTGCCCTGTAGGCGCAACCCTGCAGCGGGTTATCCCGCTAGCGGCACATGCCGCGGGTGGCTGCTGACCCGCTCCAGCCAGGCCCTCACTGCCGGGTAATCGGCCAGGTCGAAGCCGCCCTGATGCGCCACGTGGGTGTAGGCATACAACGCCACATCGGCAATCGAGTAGTGGTCACCGACCAGGTACGGCGTCATCTGCAACTGCCGCTCCATCACCCTCAGTGCCTTGTAGCCGCCCTTGTGCAGCTTGCGATACTCCTCCACGCGATCATCCGGCAAGCCCAGGTAGAACTGGATGAAACGCGCCACGGCGATGTACGGCTCATGGCTGTACTGTTCGAAGAACTGCCACTGCAGCACCTGCGTACGCAGGCGTGGCTCGGCAGGCAGGAACTCGCTGCCGTCGGCCAGGAAGTTGAGGATGGCATTGGACTCCCACAGGTAGCTGCCGTCTTCCAGTTGTAATACCGGCACCTTGCCGTTGGGGTTCATCGCCAGAAATTCGGGCGTTTCCGTCTCGCCCTTGAGAATGTCCACCGCGTGCCACTCATACGGCCGGCCCAGCAGGCTCAACATCAGCTTGATCTTGTAGCAATTGCCCGACTGGTAGTCGCCATAGACCTTGTACATCGCCCCTTCACTCCCAAGCAGTTCTGCATTTGCGCCCAATAGTTGGCGACTGTACGGCTAAAAGCAATGGCCGCTGTATGGCAAGGATCATTCTTGCGCGCTGTAGTCTGAAAAAACTGCTTACACCTTTACAAGGATTTTGTTCATGACCGATGCCACTTCCGCTCGCCTGCGGCCACTGGCGGACAGCTCTCCGTCGGCGATTGTCGCCGGCTTCATCGCCATGCTCACCGGCTATACCAGTTCGCTGGTGCTGATGTTCCAGGCCGGCCAGGCGGCCGGGCTGACCAGCGCGCAGATATCTTCGTGGATCTGGGCGTTGTCGATCGGCATGGCGGTATGCAGCATCGGCCTGTCGCTGCGCTACCGCACGCCAATCACCGTGGCCTGGTCCACCCCGGGTGCCGCCCTGCTGATCACCAGCCTGGGTGGGGTGAGTTATGGCGAAGCGATCGGCGCCTACATCACCTGCGCCGTACTGGTGCTGATCTGTGGCCTGACCGGCAGCTTCGAGCGCCTGGTCAAACGCATCCCCGCCTCATTGGCCTCGGCGCTGCTGGCCGGCATCCTGTTCAAGATCGGCAGCGAAATCTTCGTGGCCGCCCAGCACCGCACCTTGCTGGTGCTGGGCATGTTCTTCAGCTACCTGCTGGTCAAACGCCTGTCGCCGCGCTACTGCGTGCTGGCCGCGCTGCTGGTGGGCACGGCATTGTCCGGCGCCTTGGGCCTGCTGGACTTCAGCGGCTTCCGCCTGGAGGTCGCCACGCCGGTGTGGACCACGCCGAGCTTCTCGCTGGCGGCGACCATCAGCATCGGCATTCCGCTGTTCGTGGTGGCCATGACGTCGCAGAACATGCCCGGGGTGGCGGTGCTGCGCGCAGATGGCTACCAGGTACCGGCCTCGCCGTTGATCTCGGCCACCGGCTTTGCCTCGCTGTTGCTGGCGCCATTCGGCTCGCACGGGGTCAACCTGGCGGCGATCAGCGCGGCGATCTGCACCGGCCCACATGCCCATGAAGACCCGGCCAAACGTTATACCGCGGCAGTATGGTGCGGGGTTTTCTATGGTATTGCCGGGGTGTTCGGCGCGACCTTGGCGGCGTTGTTTGCGGCGTTGCCAAAAGAGCTGGTGCTGTCGATCGCTGCATTGGCCCTGTTCGGCTCGATCATGAACGGGCTGACCGTGGCCATGAGCGAAGCGCGCGAGCGTGAGGCGGCGTTGATCACCTTCATGGTCACGGCTTCAGGGTTGACCTTGTTCTCCATCGGCTCGGCGTTCTGGGGGATTGTGGCGGGGGTGTTGACCTTGCTGATCCTCAACCCGCGCAGGGCCTGAAGGTATTTGTTGCCTATACC